>JAITOS010000052.1 GCA_031289815.1 Peptococcaceae bacterium
GTCGATGATATTCAAGATTGTCGGCACGATGATTAAAGCGTGAGCGTCAGTTCAAACAGCCGCTCCTGCATGTCGCAAAATTACCGTTCAAGGCTGCCAGACGATTTTGTCATGTCAACCTCCGTTCTGCCGCTATCGCGGCGCTGAGGAAAATTAGCGAAGTGTTTTTGAAAAACAGCGTAGAAAAACACGAGAGGCACTTAAAAATGTATCGCTATTGCATCAAAAACGTGATACAATATCATCGAGGTGATACTACATGACCAAGAATGAAACTCTGCATATCCGCGTAAACGACACCGTAAAATCAAATGCGGAAAAAACGCTCAATGTGCTTGGATTATCCATATCCGAAGCGGTCAATATGCTTCTTCACCAAATCTCGCTGGTCGGCGGCTTGCCTTTTGACGTTAAAGTGCCTTTGGCGCCGGATAGCGTGACCGTGAGAAGCAAAGAGGAATTGTACGAAAAACTTAGCGTCGGTATGGAGCAAGTCAAGGCGGGAAATGTCATCGACGCTGATGTCGTCATGGCGCGGTTACGTGGCAAATATGGCCTTCAAGATTAATTTCTCGGAGCAGGCCGCTGACGACCTTGACAAAATTGTAAAGTATATCCGTGAGGAATTGTCCAATCCGCAAGCTGCCAGACGTTTTTATGAAGCGGTTGACGAAAAACTTAGATTGCTCCGCGAACACCCCTATATGTTTCCGTCATATCATGACGAGAAACTAAGCGCTGAAGGTTTCCGTTCCGCCGTTATCGGAAATTTTATGATGTTTTATCTTGTTGATGACGGTATGTCTTTGGTAAGCATCGCAAGAATCCTTTATGGAAAACGGGATATCCCAACTGTATGGGGAATTCCCTCTCCTGACGCTGATAACTGAAAAGGTGTTCGTGTCCCGCTGTTTTGTTGTCATTTATCAGATTATAGGCAATGCCATATGGGTCGATGATATTCAAGATTGTCGGCACGACGATTAAAGCGTGGGAGCCAGCTAAAAAGCGAACACCCACGCCCTTGATCTTTGAGCGTATAATCCCTATTGTTTCGCCCGTCAGGCTTGTTGCTCTTGACGGGCGATTTCCTGCAAGTCGCCGATGGCCATCGGCACATCCAGCGTGTGAAAGCCCAAATAACATTGCTTCATCCGTTGGGCGTCCGCCAACTGGTAAATCTCCCGACTGGGCGTTTCTTCCCGCAGGCTCCAGTAACGATAGACGTAGCCCGCCCAGAATAGCACCTGTCGGTCGTACTGCTCGCCGCCAACCGCCACCGTCGCTTCCTCCAGCAGGTTCACCAGGACATATTCCTCTCCCGCCCATTGCAGACGGTCATACGGCAAGTCCAAGTATTCGCAGGTCTTGCTGTTCATAAACTTGGCGATGAAGTCAGCGGAATCCAGCCCTTTCGTGAGCGTCAGTTCAAACAGCCGCCCCTGTATGTCGCAGAATTGCCGTTCAAGGCTGCCAAGCGTTTTTGCCATATCACGCACCTCCGCCGGTGATTTCATCGAAGAAGCGGCCGTCGCGGCGGTATCGCCGACAGATTTCCTCCGCCTGCCGGATACCTTCCTGCCGATAGGTTTCGCTTTGTACGCGCAGGGCGTTCCGCTCCTTTTCGCCGACGGCCTTCGCCTCCAGTATACGAATCCGCCCGCAGGCCCTTTCGGTCAGCGCTACATACTGCTTCCCCAATTTCAGTGCGGATAAGCTGTGAAGCAAAGCGGCGTCCGTGATTTCCCCGGAGAAAAATCTGTCAAGCACCATAAACATCCTATCGTTGGCAATATAGCCCGACACCATATCGCACCCCTCCAGCATGGCGGCGTACTTACGATAGAGGCTGTTGTCCTTTAGCGTCTCCATTTTGCCACGATAGAACGCAATCAGCAACGCCCAGTCCAGGCCGATTTCCATGTCCAGCAGCCGAAGCCCTGTCAAATCCACGCTGACCTTATACAGTATGGCCTTGGGAAAGTTACAGATCAGCGTCAGCGCTTGCAATTCCTCGGTACCCATATAAAATCCGGCGCCAAAATCGCACAACGAGCGGCTGATAGGGCGAATCGCGCCTTCAATACCGCTTTTGGAGCCGTGGTACAGTTCCAGCTGGCCATTCCCCTCGCCAACGACAAAGCATACGCGAGCTTCTTCCTCCCTGTGTATATCGAACAGGTGATCCATCCTCATCCCCTCACTTGCGGATTCCATATAGCCTATTGTTTTGGCATTCATCCGCCTTCTCCTCACACATTAAAGCGAAAATGCACGATATCCTCATCGTTCATGACATATTCTTTGCCTTCCAGACGGGCGAGGCCCTTTTCTTTGGCGCCCTGCAAGCCGCCCTGCGCCACGAAGTCCTTAAAAGCGACGACTTCCGCCCGGATGAACCCCTTTTCAAAGTCCGTATGGATCACCCCCGCCGCCTGGGGCGCTTTGGTTCCCTGACGGATGGTCCAGGCTTTAACCTCCAGCGGCCCCGCCGTAAAAAAGGTCATCAAGCCCAGCAGGTGAAACGCCGCCTTAATTAATCGTTCTAAACCGGACTCCTTCAGGCCCAGCTCTTCTAAAAACAGGGCTTTTTCCTCTTCCTCCAATTCCGCGATCTCCGCCTCAATCTTCGCGCAGACGACCACCACCTCCGCGCCTTCCGCCGCGGCGATTTCCTTGATCTGCCGAATCAAAGGCTGCTCGTCCGCCGCCGCCAGATGTTCTTCACTCACGTTGGCCGCGTAGAGCACCGGTTTGTTGGTTAACAGCGGAATCGTCCGCAATAGTTCCTTTTCCTCTTCGGAATACTCTAAGCTCCCGGCTTTTTTCCCCTGATTAAACGTCTCTTGCAGTCTTTTGAGCAGGGCGACTTCCGCCTGCACTTTTTTATCTCCGGATTTCAGCATTTTTGCCGTGCGCTCCAGGCGCTTGTCCACGCTGTCCAGATCCGCCAGAATGAGTTCCAGATTGATAATCTCTATGTCCCGGCTGGGATCGACCTCTCCCTCCACGTGAACGACGTCCCCGTCCGCAAAACAGCGCACCACATGGACAATCGCGTCCGTTTCCCGGATATGGGATAAAAATTTGTTGCCCAGCCCTTCTCCTTCGCTGGCCCCTTTGACCAAGCCCGCAATATCGACAAATTCCACCGTGGCCGGTACGATGCGTTCCGGACGCACCATCGCCGCCAATACCTGTAAGCGGTCGTCCGGCACCTGAACGACCCCTACGTTGGGATCGATGGTGCAAAAAGGATAATTAGCGGCTTCCGCTCCGGCTCTCGTAATCGCGTTAAACAGGGTTGACTTGCCGATATTCGGCAACCCCACAATCCCGGCGTGCAGTGTCATATTTTTATTTTTCCTCCCTCATCGAATTACCATTCTTCCTCTTACCGTTCTTCCTCCGCGCCGACAGGCGCTTGTTGCAAAATCTGCTTGATCTGCTTCTCCAGCTTCACCCTGGTAATCCAGATCTGATGCTGGCAGGTCAGGCACTGAATACGAAAATCTATCCCGGTACGCATGATCTCCCAGTCCGTCCCCCCGCAGGGGTGCGCCTTGCGCAGACGAACGATATCTCCCAGATTCAGCCGCACGATTTTCTCACCTCAACCATATCCCAGCCCCCGCCGTCTTCTTAAAACGAACCCCGCGACTGCGCGGTTACGCAAAAAACCCTTCCCCAGAGCGGTGTTACCCCCCGGCAGCTTATTCAACCATCGTCATTTCCCTTTCACAATCGTCCATTCCCTTCACAGCGGTTTCTCCGGGCAAAGCGGCGCTTTGATCCCCTCCCGCCGGAATTCCTGATAAATCCCTTCGCGCAATTCACGCTCTATCAGGGCTTGCTCGTTGGCTTTAGCAAAGGCGCACACCCGCCAGACGGCATTGCGCTCCCCGAACTGCACTATACCCAGTACGGACGGCAATTCGGCGAGCTTGTCCGCAAAATTGCGCCCCACTTCCTCGCAAACGCGCTGCAAGGCTCCCTTGACCTGAACCAGGTCTTCGCCGTAGGGTACGTAAATATCCACCAGCGCTTTCATTTTCCCCCGGTTGTAATTCGTTACCGAGGAAATCCCGCCATTGGGGAGAATATGCAATTCCCCGCCGGCATTGCGAAGGCGCGTAGTACGCAAGCCGATCTCTTCCACGGTCCCGGAGAATTCCCCGGCTTTGATGGACTCTCCCACCGAAAATTGATCGTCGAAGAGAATAAAAAACCCGCCGATCATATCCTTGACCAGACTCTGAGAACCAAAGCCCACCGCCACGCCCAAAATCCCGGCGGACGCCAGCAAGGTACTCGTATTAAAGTTAAACACCCGGCTCAGGATGTGGATCGCCACCGTAAAGGTCAGGATATAAAAGATCGCGTTTTTCAGTAAGGGAAATAAGGTATCCGCTTTCCGTTGATTGACGTAACTCTTCCCCCGCTGATAAAACAGCACCCGCTTCAGCGCGTACAGAAGAACGGCGTACACCAGGCGGGCGGCCAGCAAAATCACCAAAACATAGACCGCTCTGCGCAAGCCCTCAGCCGTCAGGCTTTCCCAAGGGATATTTTTCCATTTATCCAGCCAATAGCTCATGGTTTCTTCTCCGTTCCTCGTTTACTTGCTTCCCGCTCACTTGTTTAGCAAGGAAAGTTTTTGCCACAATTGCGGCGCTAATTGGGTTTTCAAAGCCGCGTCTACCAGTTGAAATAATTGCAGCAAATATGGATACAGCACGGATTGTTGAATCATCGTTCCCGTTGTACCGGCGATCTCTAAGGTGATGAACGGTGAAATAATCCCGGCTAAAACCGCTAACACCAGCGCCACGCTGATCGCGCCAAAAATGAAGCCCCCGGCGCGATTCACCGCGCCGCCCAGTAAGCCGAACGGCTTCAATACCAACATGCCCGCCAATTTAATCAAAAACAGCACGAGGAAGAACGTCAGCGCAAAGACAAAGAGATTCAATATCTGACCGGTCAGAGCGCCGGCCAGGGTATGCCCAACCTGTTGCAGCGCGTTTTGCGTAATCGAATTCAATCCGGCGGAACCGGCTTCCTCTCCCAAAATCGACCACATTTCCGGCGGAACCAGCTGCATTACCGAGTCGATCATTTTGCCGCTATTCGCTTGGATTTGCGTCTCCAGCACCGGTTTTATCAGGTTAAACACGATCGGCTCCAGCCATTCCTTCACCTGAAATTTCGCTTCGATCCAAGCCACGATTTTCGCATACTCATACGCCGCGATCAGGAAAGCGGCAATACTGCCCACGAGGTTTACCAAACCGCCGATCAACCCTCTTTTATATCCCAGCAGAGCCCCCAAGCTGATCATGCCAATAATCAATACATCTGTGATATTCATTCTTCACCCCATCTCTTCTATAGCCGCGTCCTCCAGGTATATTCTTACACTCACCCGCCGTCCGCGGCAACCTTGACCCTTTGACTCCCGGTCGTTATGCCGTCCGCGGCTCGCGGTACGGTTCAAAAAGCACTGTATGCTTTTTTTGACATGCAGTGCTGTTCGGCCTTATTTCCCTCAAACGCTATATTTTGAATAGGTATAGCAAGAATTTTTATACATGGACGCCCCCGTCCTGACCAAATCCTCCAAAGACAATTCCGGCCTGCTCAGCTCCATCAATTTAAAGCGACCCTGTATCGCGCCCTTAATACACTCTAACACCAACTCGGTCAGATGGGTACAACCGCCGGAACCGCCGACCGTCTGCAACACCCTTTTGCGTATGCCCGTTTCCAGCGAAATTCCCTTTAATTGCGGAATCAGCCCCTCCACATAGAAACAATGCTCATTCGGCGTTCTTTTCATCTCGCCCCGCGCTTCATCAATCTGGTTTTGCTCGATATCGACCACCAGCGTAATATACAATTCGTGATAACTGTCGATGAACGTCCCGGCAATTTCCAGGATTTTTTTATCCGCGGTGTTGACGTTGACCGTGATGGAACGATTAAACAAGTTCACTGCTATACACGCTCTCCCCCGTTTTCTATGCTCTATGCGCCTTCGTCCTAGCATCAGTTCATTATACCATGAAACCCGCAAGAATAACACGGCTTGCAGCGCTCCACAAATTCCCGTGAAGCGCCGGACAGCTTCCCAGCCCACACCCGCTTACCCCGTCTCCTTGACCGCTCTGATTTCCCCCGCCAGCCAAGCGGTCCATTCCGCCAAACCCTGCCCCGTGCGGCAGGAAACCTCAAATATCTTTATTTCCGGATGAATCGCCGTGATTTGCGCTTTCATTTTCGCCAGATCCACCTCGGTAAATGGCTCCAGATCTATCTTATTCAAAACAGCGACCTTGGCGTTTCTGAAGATCACCGGATATTTTTCCGGTTTATCATCCCCCTCGGCGATACTCAAAACGACCGCTTTAAAATCTTCCCCTAAATCAAAATCCGCCGGACAAACCAGGTTTCCCACATTTTCAATGATCATGACGTCCAGGGTATCCCAGGCAAACGCCGGCAGAATTTTATTGACCATTTTGCTATCCAGATGACAGGCGCTTCCCGTATTGATTTGCAGCACCGGGATGTTCAGCGCCGCAATGCGCTCCGCGTCCCGGCTTGTAAACATATCCCCTTCGATGACGGCTGTCCCAAACTCCGTTCCCAGCCCGGTCAGCGTCTTTTCCAGCAAGCTCGTCTTCCCGGCCCCCGGCGAGCCAATCAAGTTGACCGCTAAACATTTTTTTTGCTTAAAGTGGTTTCTATTCACTTCCGCCTGCACGTCATTCGCGCCCAGCAGATTCGCCATCACTTTTATTTCCCTTAAATTCTCTTCCGGCATTTACTCCACCTCCAGACTTTCCAACAGCAATTCTTCCCCTTGAATGATCTCCAACCCGCTTTGCCCGCAATGCGGACAGAAAAAGAACAAGCCGGAAACCGGAAATTCCTGCCGACAGGCGCGGCAGCGGGCTAACACCGGAGCCCTGACAATCTCCAAGACCGCCCCTTCCGCCTTGGTATCCTTGGCATAGGCGGCAAAGGCCATTTGCAGCGCCTCCGGTTCCGCGTTCGTCATCTCTCCCACCACGAGCCTGACCTGCTTCACCGCCTGTACCTCATCCTGGTTCAGGATATCCTCCATGATGTCAAAAACCCCCGCCATCAATGACATTTCATGCAATGCTTCGTCCTCCGCGGATCATGCCGCCTCTTTTATCGCTATTTTTCTCTATTCCCTGCTTGATATTCTTCCCCTATTTTAGCGGCTTCCACTCCAATATGCAAAAAACAGGCTCAACGGCGCAGCCAGCGTATACATAAGGCCGGCAAAAAGAACAGCCCGCAATAGCCGAATAGCGGATAGCCAATCTGTACGATCTGTGAAAACCGCACTCCCGCCAGCGCCAATACCGCCAACAATAAGATCGCCATCGCCCCGCCATAGCTCACCCGTCCCGTTTCCCGCATTCTACAGACGAGGCTGAAGCCATTGCTCACCGAGGCCGTCAGCATCGCTAACCATAAAACGATCACATAGAGAACCGCCGGCCAATCTCCTAATTTTCCGGCGATCGCCACCATCGGAATTTCCATGCCGATGACTTCCGGAAAGCGCAATAGGGCTACCCCGATCATCATCGCGAATACGCCCAAGGCCACCCCGCCCAAAGCCGCGCCCAGTCTTGCCCCCGGCTTTTGCACCTCCTTTCCCAAGGACGCGAATACCACGACGGCCAAGGTGATGTTAAAGGACACGTACAACACCGACGAAAAAGCCCAATGGCGAATCAGCGGATTAACGGCGGCGGCAAAACCCTCTCCGTCGCCCGAAACTCCGAATAAAACCGCTAAGGCTGCGATTCCCAAGCAGCACAAAAATTTCAAAGGAATCAGGACCGTATTGATCCATAGCACCCCTTCTCCCTGACGCCATAAAGCGACCGCCATCATGATTTCGGTAAACACAACCCCCTTCCAGGCCGCTAAGCCCAAGTATTGATGGAATAGCGCGCCGCTTCCCGTCAGCATCGCCAATATCCCTACAAATAACAGGATACTGATCAGAAATTCCACGCGGTTTCCCCACCTCGGCCCCAGCAACCGCAGGAAGAATTCCGGATAGGAAGCAATTTGCCAGCGCTGTTGTAAATCCAATATCAGCCAGCCCAGAAAGGAAAACAGCGCCGTGCTGAAAAGAATCCCGGCTAAACCCCAGCCTTCAAAAAGAACAAAAAATTGCTGTATCTCCTGTCCGGAGGCAAAACCCGCCCCCATCACCGCGCCGACATAGGTAGCCGCCACCTGGAAACTGACCCGCCAATTCATCGCTTCCCCCCCTTGCCATACAGCTTATTGCCGTTTTTCCGGACAAATGCATAAACGGACAAGGAACGGGGTATATTTCTGACAGGAATAACTTTGCCGCTAAGCGTGAAAATACTTTTCATACACTATTGGTGATGGCGCTGGCGCCGTCATGACAACAAAGGAGTACGTGCCTTGTGATCAATCTTGCCGCCCTGTCTGTTCCGCCGAAAATCAAAGCGCACATTGATGACCGCTTTGAAAGCGCGCGTTTAGAATCGCGCCTGAAGGACGCCTTCCGAAACGCGCACCCCCGGCCCGTCTTGGTCTTATGTATCGGCACCGACCGTTCCACCGGCGATTCTCTCGGCCCGCTTACCGGAACGCATCTTTCCCGTTTAAATCTTCCCCGGCTTGAAGTGTGGGGAAATTTGGATCAGCCGGTTCACGCCGCGAATCTAGGCGAGCGCTTAAACCATATTTATGAAAATATTCAAAATCCTTTCATTTTAGCCGTTGACGCCTGTCTCGGACGGCAGGATGCCATCGGCTGCCTTACCCTCGCCCCAGGTCCCCTGAAACCCGGCGCCGGCGTTCATAAGGAGTTACCCGCCGTCGGCGAATTTCATCTGACCGGAATCGTCAATATCGGCGGCTTCATGGAATATATGGTGCTGCAAAACACGCGGCT
>JAITOS010000080.1 GCA_031289815.1 Peptococcaceae bacterium
CGACAAATTTGAGTCCGGCTGCGGCTGGCCCGCGTTTTCCAAGCCCATCAGCCCTTCTCTGGTCGCCGAGCTCAAGGATACCAGCGGTACCTATCCCGTGGTGGAAGTGCGAAGCAGCACCGGCTGGGCGCATTTAGGCCATGTTTTTGGGGACGGTCCCGCGGAGCTTGGGGGATTGCGCTATTGCATCAACAGCGCTGCTCTTCGCTTTATTCCCAAGGACGACATGAGCGCGCGCGGCTATGGCGCCTTTTTGAAACTGTTGCGATAGGGGGCGGCGCATGGAAACCCTGTCTAAATTGGACTATATCCTGAAAGCCTTAAAGATTTCCGGTAAGGAAACTGCCGCCGCTCTGCACATTGACGCCACCACCGTGAGCAAATGGCGAAATGGACAGCGAAAAATCCCCTATAAGAATGGGCAGGCCAGGCAATTATCCGTGTTCCTGCTACAAAAAGAGGCGGAGCTTGGCGTCCCGGTGATTTTCAATATTTTAAGGGCCTTGAAGGTGCAGGTACATCCCGATCACCTCGAACAGCAGGTTAAAGCGCTCAGTCTTTGGTTTGCCGAAGAAAACCTTGATTTGCGGCGTGATCATAACGCGCAGCTTCCGGTTTTCACGCCCAAAAACGGCTATAACACCAACATCAGCATCTTTTTGGATGAGGACGGCATTGATGAAGCCATTGCCTATTACTTCGTGTATGCTTTGCGTCTGCCGCCGGGGAAAACGATGTATCTGATCGATTATTCCGGAATCCATTGGACGAATGGGGATGAGATCACCGAGAAACAGATTCGGATCAATGCCTGCATGAAATTTTTCCGCGCCATTTCCAATTATGGGCACAAACTGGTGATTGTTGACTGCGACACGGACGTCTATCGGCCGTACCGGGCTATTTTTCGCTGGATGGAGTTATATCTGATGGACGGCGTTGAGGTGTGGAGCCATCCGCCTCTGCAAGACGGCTCCTATCATTATACGAATTTTCTCCTGGCAAACGAGCTGGCGCTGCAATGTATTTCCAATCCCGATTTTGGCGGGAAGCCGCACGGTATGCTTTACACCAATAAGGAGACGGTGGATTTTTTTGCCAATAGCGTGTCCGGCATTTTAAAAAAATCCAAACGGTTGATTGAATCAGTCCCCACAAAGAATATTTTGCCCATGATCGCCATCATCAAGAAGAGTTTAAAACCGAACCGTCCCCTCTATATGCTCACCCCAGCTCTTACCCTGCAAATCATTGACGCGGATTTGCTTGGGGAAATACTGCGGGCCAACGGTATCAACGAGGCACTGATAGAAGAATGTATGTTAATCAATAAAAAAATTAAACGGCTGCAAACGGCTACTGCCTGTTCTTATGTTTGCAATCTCGATATTTTGGAAAGTTTTGTCGCCGTCGAATATGTGACGGACAGCAATCTATCAGAAATTTGCGGCACGAAAATTATCCTGTCAAAGGAGTATCAGCGAAAATTTATTGATTCCATCATGCAGTCCGCGATATATAAAAATAACCAGGTCATTTTCACCTCGTTCGGATATTTAAGCGCGATCCCCGACGATTTAAGCATCCTGGTGCAGGAGGATGGTTTCGTGGCGGCGTGGAACGTGAAGAAGTACCAGAAACGGCTGTATTGCCTGAATCTTGATGTGATCTCCGGATTTTACCGCTATCTCGACGATTTGAAAACTACGATCCCCAAAACCTGCTGGAACCGGACGTGGCGCGACAAACAGCTCCAGCGTATCCGAGAAGCCCTGTAGCCTTGAAAGACATTGAAGCGGCAATGTCTTTTTTTATTTGGAAAAATTGGCGTAATATTGGCGTATATTTTTCGATTTTTCCCCTGACATTCTCCGGGCGCGAGAGTATAATAGGATAAAGCATATAATTCACATATGTTTTATATATATTAATAAACCTCTTAGCGAAAGGGCTGCGATATGTGTGGTATGTTCGGATACGTCAATTATGGGAATGGTTTAAACGTCAGACAGATTGCGGCGATTTACACATCGTTTTCCAAAGCGTGTATCACCAGAGGAGCGCACGCCTGCGGCATCGCTTACGTCGCCAACAATGAGCTGATGGTTAAAAAAAAGAGCGTGGATTTGGTACGCGCGGAATTTTCGTATCCCTGGGACGTAAAGATCCTGACGGCGCATTGTCGATTGTCATTACAAAAGGATTATTGGGAAAACAAAAACAACCATCCTTTTCGCGGCCAAACCCTTGACGGCTCCGCTTACACCCTGGGGCATAACGGCATTCTCCGAGATTTGCGAACCATTCGCCAAGCGCTTCAGCTGAGCGAAACGGATATCCGCACGGACAGCTATTTGATCGCTCAAATTTTGGCTACCAAACCCCGATTAGACTGTCAAACGCTGAAAGAAGTTTGCGAAACACTGCACGGCAGCTTTTCCTTTACGGTTTTGGACGAGAGGAACAACCTCTACCTTTGCCGCGGCGACGTTCCGGTTTATCTGGTGCATTTCCAAAAATTGAAGCTGTATGTGTACCTGTCCACCAGAGATTTGTTTGAACAAGCCGTTAAAAGCACCGATTTATGGCACGCTTACAGAACCTCGAACCTGGAAGCGGCGACGGCGGCGGTAAACATCGTGCCGCTCCGCAAAGGCGGCATTGTGTGCATATCGTCCGCCGGAGAACTGTCCTCCGCTTCCTTTACCTTTCAGGAGGACCTGGCGATCAGCCACAACTGGTATATGCACGAGATTACCGAAACAGAGGAATTGAAGAAACAACTGGAGCAGCTAAATAATTCGTAACAGGGCGCTGTACGTTGAGGGGAATAAAATGATTCAGTTGACTGACGTCAAAAAAACCTATAGCACTTCCACCGGACCGCTCGCCGCCGTTGATTCTGTTTCCATCCATATTGGGAAGGGCGAGATCTTTGGTTTTATCGGTTTTTCAGGCGCGGGGAAATCCACCCTGCTCCGGTGTATCAATCTGCTTGAAAAACCTGACGCAGGTTCTGTGCGGATTGACGGCGAGGACTTGATGGCGCTTTCAAAAAAAGACTTGCTGACGCGCCGACAAAAAATCGGCATGATTTTCCAGCATTATAACCTGCTGCAAAACGCGACCGTATTTGACAATGTGGCCTTTCCCCTGGAAATAGCGGGCGTTAACAAATCGCAGCGGCGCGAGCGAGTGCTGCACAGCTTAAAGATTGTTGATTTACCAGAAAAAGCGGCGGATTATCCGTCCAAGCTGAGCGGCGGGCAAAAGCAGCGCGTAGCCATCGCCCGGGCGATTGTCACCGCGCCCAAGATACTGCTTTGCGATGAACCGACTTCGGCGTTGGATCCGCAAACTACGCAGAGTATTTTAAAGTATTTGCAGCGCGTCAATCAGGAGTTGAGTATCACCATTGTGATTGTTACCCACGAGATGGAAGCGGCGCGGAAAATCTGCAACCGCGTTGCCGTCATGGAGCGCGGAAAGCTGATAGAAACCCTGGATATGTCCGCAGAAACCCTGCTCCCCCAATCAGAGCTTGCGAAGTACCTGTTCATGAATGGAGACGGAATATAATGGCCACCATACTGGAACTTTCTCCCCAAATCGTTACCGCCTTTGGGCAGACCTTTTATATGCTGATATTTACCCTCGGCATCGCCGCGCTGCTCGGAATCCCGCTTGGCACCTATCTGTATCTGATACGTCCGGGTTCCATGCTGCAAAAGCCCAGAATATACCTGGTGCTTGACATCCTGGTGAACATTGTACGTTCCTTCCCCTTTCTGGTGCTTATGGTCGCCATTATTCCCTTCACGCGGCTGATCGTCGGCACATCGCTGGGCACGACGGCGGTGATTGTGCCGCTGGCCGTCAGCGCGACTCCGGATTTCGCGCGGCTCATAGAGCAGGTTTTACTGGAGGTTGACCGGGGTGTTATCGAAATGGCCGAAGCCGCCGGGGCCAACATCTTTCAAATCATCTGGAAGGTGCTGTATCGGGAAGCGCGCTCGGGTATGGTAAGCTCGGCGACCCTGTTGTGCGTCAGCTTCATATCTTATTCTACGGTCGCCGGACTTGTGGGAGGAGGTGGTATTGGCGATTTTGCCATTCGTTACGGATATTACCGGTATCAGCCGGAGGTCATGGCGTTTACGGTCATACTCATCATCCTGCTGGTGCAAATCATTCAGACGATCGGCAGAGTCATCGCGCAAAAACTTGACAAACGAATCTGAGGAGATTGGCAGCGGGTACGAAACGCACAGGCGTATTTAATTTTAGGAGGAATGGCTAAATGAAAAGACAAAGTATTTTAAAAAAACTCGCTCTTGTATTCGTGATCATACCCTTGGCGTTCGCATTGAGCGCGTGCGGACAACAAAAACAAACGGCTGACGACGACAAGGTGATCAAGTTTGCCTCTTGTAACCTCAAAGTCTATGAGGACACGACCAAGGTTTTGGCCCAGGAAGTGGAAAAACTGGGCTACAAGCTGGAATACACTTTCCTGGCGGACAATACGCAGCTAAACGAGGCGGTGGAGAGCGGCGAATATTTCGCGAACTACCATCAGCATACACCCTACATGAACGAGTTCAACGAAGCGCATAAGGCGCATTTGGCCGCCGCCTTTAAGGTGTTTACCGACCGGGCGGGCCTGTTTTCGACCAAGCACCAAAGCCTTGACGAGCTGCCAAACGGCGCGCAGATCAGCATTCCCAATGACGCGGGCAATAACTTCCGTTCCTTCATCATTCTGGCCGACGCGGGGCTGATTAAGCTGAAGGACGGGGTGGAGCCGATCAAAGTGACCCAAAGCAGCATCGTCGAAAATCCCAAAAATTTGAAATTTATTGAGGTAGACTACACCATGCTGGCACGGTCGCTGGAAGAGGCTGACGCCGGATTCCTCTACGCGACTGTCGCCGCTGAAATCAATCTCGAATTTAACAAAGACGTTTTAGCGCCGGAGCGCGAAGAATTCCAGGCGGCGGATATCATTGCCGTTCGTCAAGAAAATATTGGCTCGGAAAAAGCCAAGATTTTAGAGCAAGCCTATAAAACGGACGCTGTAAAAAAGGCGCTGACGGATTCCTATGCCGGTAAAGAGATCTTGCTGCCGTCATGGTAAACGAAGTTTGGCCGAATGTATCGGCAACATATTTTTAAGAAATGAGAATGATCTTATGAATTATACAACGCAGGAATTGGAGCAGGCCAAAAAATATATCATAGAAAACCACATAGACTCTGTGGAAATCGGGTTCGCGGACATTAACGGCTCCATCATCGGCAAGCGCTTGCCCGCGCGGTTTCTGCTGGAGCACATGACGGCGGGAACCGGCGTGTGCCGCGCGCCGCTGACTTGGGACATTCAGTCGGAATATTTTTCAACCTCTACCTTCGCGGGGTTTGCCTATGGCGCTTCGGATATGACTTTAAAGCCCGATTACGCAACCTTGCGCGAGATTCCCTGGCGAAAAGGGACTGCCTTTGCCCTGGCCGATCTCGATATTGACACCGGGGAGCGGATTCAGGTGGCGCCCCGCCAGGTTCTGAAAAACGTACTTGCGCGGCTGGAAAAGACCGGCTATACGGCAAAAGTCGGTTCCGAGATTGAGTTTTATCTGTTGGACGGCGCTAAAAAACCGCTCTTTGGCGGCAAAGAAACCTATTCGATCGGCAAACTGGGGCAGCACAGCGATATCGCGGATCAGCTCCAAAGGAATCTGGAAGCCTTTAATATTCCGGTGGAAGCGCTTCATTCCGAGTACGGTCCCGGCCAGATGGAGCTTATTTTAGAATTTTCCGACGCGCTGACCAATGCGGATAACGCCATTATCGCGCGCAACGCGATTAAGGAAATCGCCCGTAAAAACGGACTTTATGCGACCTTCATGGCGCGGCTTTGGGATACGGAATCAGGCAGCGGCTATCATCTCCATCAGAGCTTATGGACCAAAGACGGAAAGAACGCCTTCGCCGAAGATAAAACCGTTCTTGAACGGTATGCGGCGGGACTTTTGCGCGGCACGAGCGAGTTTATGCCCCTCGTTTGCCCGACGGTAAACTCCTATAAGCGGCTTACCGATATGTCCTTTGCCCCGACAAAAGTAGGACTCGGCTATGATAACCGAACCGTTTCTACCCGTTTGGTAGGGCGCGGCGACGGCACGCGTCTTGAGCAACGCACCGGCGCAGCTGACGCCAACGCCTACTTGTTGATTGCGGCTTCCATCGCTTCCGGCTTATACGGTCTTGAAAACAGTCTCCCCGCCGCCGAGCTTATCGACGGCAATGGCTATTTCAACGAACAGCTGGAAAATATACCGCGAACGCTGAAGGACGCCGCCGCGTTATTTGATCAAAGCGGCAAAGCGGTGGAGTATTTGGGTAAGGAGTTTGTCGAAATATTCAGCGAGCTGATACATTTTGATATTTCCGTCCACGATACGACGGTGAGCGATTGGGAACGGGAGCGGTATTTGGAAAATTCGTAACAGGGAGGCGGCTATGGCATTATCTAAAGACATTGTAAAAGAGGCGTTCGCGCTTAAAAAACCGCAACGCGTTCCGGTAGGCGTGTGCCTGGGCGGCAGCTGGCCGTTTTTCGTCGAAGGGGTTCCCTTTCAGAAATTGTTGTCCCTGCCGCCGATAAAAGCCGCTGAAACTTTTTATCGTGTAAACGAGCGGGTAGAGGCGGATTTTGTGACGGTGGGAACCGGCGCGACGGCGCTTTTGATTGAAGCGCTCGGCGGAAAAATTGCGTTCAGCAAAAACGGCGCGCCGGAAATTGTATCTTTACTGATAAATTCAGAAGACGATATTGACGCTCTGGCTATAGAAACGGCGCTAAAATCAGAGAAACTCTCATGGCTGCGGGCCGTTGCGGCGGAAACAGTTCGGCTGAATGACGAGCGGCGCGCCATCTTTGTCAGCGGCCGAGCGCCATTCACCTTGGCGGGACAATTGCTTGGCTTGGAAACACTCTCGAAATCCCTATATAAAAACAAGCGCCTGGTGGAAAGACTGCTTACCTTCACCACGGAGCTCTCGGCGGCGTATTTCGAGTTTATGCTTGCCGTTCCGGGAATGGACGGCATTTTTATTGCCGACCCCAGCGCCTCGGGCGATGTGGTTTCAGCAAAACATTTCGCTTCCGCCGTCGTCCCTTATCTCACGGACGTCATAAAGCGTTTGGCCGCGTATGGCAAGCTCTCGCTCATCCATATTTGCGGCGACATTACTGATCGCTTGCATTTGCTGCCGCCGACAGGGATTCAGATGGTTTCCGTAGACAGCAAGGTAAACTTGAAACGGGCCAAAGAAATATTAAACGGAAAAATCGCTTTGGCCGGCAATGTCAATCCGGTTTCTGTCCTTGAAGCGCAATCCGCCGGCGAGGTGTACGCCGAAACGCAAAAATGCTTGAATGACGCCGCGAAAGACGGCGGCTTTATGTTGTTACCGGGCTGTGACCTTTCAGCAAGGGTAAGCGAGGAAAATGTACGGGCGTTTACCACCGCGGCGCGTGAATGGAAGAATGTTTGCTGAGTCACGGATCCCAATTTTCGCCGTCCAGGCGCTTTTGCAATTCGCGGAGCACTGCTTGCCGTGCGCGATAATCCGGCAAAACGTTCTCCACAATCGCCCAAAACCGCGCCGAGTGGTTCATTTCAGTGAGGTGCGCGAGCTCGTGGACGACGACATAATCAATTACACCGTCGTCAGCCAGGATCAGCCGCCAGGAAAAGTTGAGGCTTCGTCTGGCGGAACAGCTGCCCCATTGAGTTTTGGCGCCGCTAATCCTGACCGCGCTTGGCGTGACGTTCATCTGTCCGGCGAAATACGCTGCTCGTGCCGTCAGATATGGCTTCGCGAGCTGGCGATAGATATGTACGCATACGGCTTTGATTTGCTCCGGCGCGAGATTCGGCGGCAGATACAGCCTTTCGCCATCGAAGCCCGCCTGCGTTCCGGCTTGGGCGACCAGCGGATACGCCGCGCCGCGCAAGGTGACGGTATCGCCATAGCTGAGCCTGAACGTCCGGCGCTGTTCCGTCTGCACCCGCGACTTCGCCAGCCGGTCCGCAATCCATTTTTCGTTCGACGCGATAAAGCGGTCAATCTCCCGCTTCGCCATCTTCAGCGGGGCACGGACTTCCAGACCGCCGTCCCGAATATAGAGCGCGATCGTCTTGCGCTTCGAGCGGGTTAGTGTGTAG
>JAITOS010000094.1 GCA_031289815.1 Peptococcaceae bacterium
GACCGGGACGACGATTATCGTCTTTCTCTGACGCAGGGAAGTTTTATCACCTTATCGAATCTCAGCGAACAAGAATTTCAGCGAATCATCGCTTGGCGTTTGAGTCCGCTGTATATCTCGGTTCATGCCTGGGATCCGGAGACGCGTGCGCGGCTGATGGGCTGTCGGGCGGCGGGCAAACTGCCGGAGCAGATGCAGCGGTTGGCGGCGGCGGGGCTGACGCTGCACGCTCAGATTGTGGTATTGCCGGAAATGAACGACGGCGACTGTCTGCGGCAAACGATCCTGAACCTGCGGGCGCTGTATCCGGCGGTGCAGTCCATTGGCGTGGTGCCGGTGGGTTTGACCCAATACCGGCAGGGTCTGACGCCTCTGCGCGGCTTTACCGCGGAGGAAGCCGCAAGTATTTTGGCGCAGGGGCAGGAGTGGCAAGCTGCCTGGCGTGCGGAAACCGGGCGGAGTATCGTCTATTATGCGGATGAATTTTACGTCCTGGCGGGCTGGGATTTTCCGCCGCCGCCGATCTATGATGATTTTGCCCAGCTGGAAAACGGGATTGGGATGGCCAGCAAGTTTAGCGCGGAGATAGAAGCGGTGTGGCCGTTTTTACCGGAAAAGGTACAGTCCCGGCGGGTGCATCTGTTGACCGGAACCTCCGCCGCGGGTTATTTTCATATCTGGGCGAAGAGGCTGCGGCAGAGGGTTGTGGGACTGGAACCGGTGGTGCATACCATTGTCAATGAGTTTTTTGGTGCGACCGTTACCGCGGCGGGATTATTGACCGCCGAAGATATTGCGCGGCAAACGTCTGATTTACAGGGTGAAGATTTTCTCATACCGCAGCTGATGCTGAAGGCCGGTACGAGAATATTTTTGGATGATCGTGATGTTGACTGGTTAAGCGGTCAGATCCAGGGTCGGGCGATCGTGGTGGAGAATGAGGGCCGGTCGTTTTTAGAGGGACTATTAGGCAGTAAGTTGGAGGTGTAGCGGATAATGAAACCCATCGTAGCCATCGTCGGCCGGCCGAATGTAGGAAAATCAACCTTATTTAACCGGATTGCGGGAGGTCTGGTGGCGATTGTAGAGAATCATCCGGGAGTGACGCGGGACAGGTTGTATCGCGAAGTAGAATGGTTGGAAAAAAAGTTTATTCTGACGGACACGGGAGGGATCGAATTTAAAGACGTCAGTACGCCCTTGTCCGTGCAAATGCGACGGCAGGCGGAATTGGCGATTGAAGAGGCGGACGTCATCATTTTTGTGGTGGATACCCATTCCGCGTTGACGCAGGATGATATCCAGATCGCCCGTTTATTGCGCTCCTCCGATAAGCCGGTCGTTCTGGCCGCCAACAAGGTGGAGAATTTTTCCAAGGCTGAAGCGGAATTATTCGAGTATTATGTATTAGGCTTGGGAGAGCCGATCCCGATCTCCGCCGTGCATGGCATGAATACCGGCGACTTAATGGATGCGGTGATCGCTAATTTTCCTCAAGACGACGGCGAGGACGCCAATCCGGATGTGATTAAAATCGCGGTGATCGGCCGCCCGAATGTAGGCAAGTCCTCTCTCGTCAATACCCTCCTGGGGGAGGAGCGGGTAATTGTCAGCAGTATTCCCGGCACGACGCGGGACGCCATCGATACTTCCTTTGAACAGGATGGGAAGAGCTATATTCTCATCGATACGGCGGGAATGCGGCGCAAAGGGCGGATTGAAGAACTGGTCGAGCAATACAGCGTTGTGCGTTCTCTGCGGGCGGTGGACCGTTCGGACGTCGTGCTGATGCTGCTGGACGCGGAGGAAGGGATTACGGAGCAGGATAAAAAGATTGCCGGTTACGCGCACGAAGGCGGTAAAGGGATTATTCTGGTCGTAAACAAATGGGATCTGATCGAAAAAGATGATAAGACGATGAATCGCTTTGAAAAGGATATCCGTGAGGAATTGGGCTTTATGCAGTATGCGCCGACGATGTTTATATCAGCGAAGACGGGGCAGCGGGTGAACAAGATCCTGGATTTGGTGGATTTTGCCGCGGAACAAAACGCGACGCGGGTAGCGACGGCCACCCTGAATTCCTTGCTCCGCGAGTGGACGCATCTTAATCCGCCGCCGTCCCATAAAGGCCACCGTCTGAAGATCTTATATGCGACCCAAAGCGGGGTAAAACCGCCAACCTTTGTCTTGTTTGTCAACGATCCAGAATTAATGCATTTTTCCTATCGCCGTTATTTGGAAAATCATCTGCGGAAAGCGTTTGGTTTTGAAGGCTCGCCGATCCGGATGGTGATCCGGCAGAGAGACGAAGAAAAGGACTGAGGAGGGGGCGCGCAGTGGCGAGAGTCGCGGTATATGGGGCGGGAAGCTGGGGTACGGCTTTGGCAATCATCGCCGCCGGGGCTGGGCATGAGACGGCCTTAATCGGTCGTGATCCGCGGGAAATGGCGCGGATGAAGGAACGCCGGGAGAATGTGAAATATTTGCCGGGGGTGTGCCTGCCGACGGCGATCGAGCCGACGGTGGATTTGAGCTATCTGCAAGCGCCGCTGGTGATTCTCAGTGTTCCTTCCCATCAGATCAGGGAAGCGGTAAAAAAGGCCGGTCCCTATTTACAGCGGGGCGGCACGCTCGTCAATACCGCGAAAGGGCTGGAGGAACATACGCATCAGCGCCTTTCTCAGATTTTGGCAAGCGAGCTTCCGGAGCAGCGGATCGCGGTTCTGTCGGGTCCCAGCCATGCGGAAGAGGTAGGGAGAAATATGCCGACGGCGGTCGTAGTCGCCGCTGACAGCGACATTGCCGGGCAAGTGCAGGAAATGCTGATGACGCCCGTCTTTCGTATTTATACGAATCGGGATATGGTTGGCGTCGAATTAGGCGGCGCGTTGAAAAATGTCGTAGCGCTTTGCACGGGGATGGCGGAAGGCTTGGGCTTTGGCGATAATACCAAAGCGGCGCTGATGACGCGCGGTCTAGCGGAGATCGCCCGTTTAGGGGTGGATATGGGAGGAGATCCCCTAACCTTTGCCGGGTTGGCCGGGGTGGGAGATCTGATCGTTACCTGCACGAGCAAACACAGCCGCAACAGCCGCGCCGGTATCGCACTGGGTCAGGGAAAGCCGCTGTCTCAGGTTCTGGATGAGGTGGGGATGGTGGTCGAGGGCGTCCGGACGACCCGGGCAGCTTTTGAGCTGGCGCGGCTGCGGCATATTTCCATGCCCATCGTGGAAGAGGCGTATAAGATTTTGTACGAACAGGCAGATCCGCGCGCGGCGGTGACTCAATTAATGCAACGGGATAAGAAACGGGAATAAGCGCGGAGAACAGAAGACGCCATACGCGTTGCTCAAATCGTATAAAACCACGCGTTGTCCTGTACAAACTCGACGTTGTGCATTTTGTCGTCCAGTTTAAATTGCAATTCGGGATTTTTTACGCTGACGCGGGTCTTTTCCGGAACGCTGCGCGTGATAAAGGCGTTGGAACCGATGACGACGCCTTCGCCAATGACGGTGCCGCCGCCGAGAATCGAGGCGCCGGAGTAAATGGTCACGTGGTCCTCGATGGTCGGGTGGCGTTTCACACTGTGGAGCAGCTGACCGCCGCGGGTGGAAAGAGCGCCGATCGTCACTCCCTGATAAATCTTGACGAAGTTACCGATGATCGCGGTTTCGCCGATGACGATTCCCGTGCCGTGGTCGATGAATAAATGATGCCCGATGGTCGCGCCGGGATGGATATCAATGCCGGTCAGACTGTGCGCGTATTCGCTCATCATGCGCGGGACAAGCGGTACGCCCAGCAGATAAAGCTCGTGCGCCAGGCGGTGGACCATAATGGCAAAAATACCGGGATAGGAGAGGATGATCTCGTCTCGGTTAAACGCGGACGGATCGCCGTCATACGCCGCTTCAATATCGGTTGCCAGCAGGGAGCGTATGGCCGACAGGCGTCCGGCAAAGATATCACTCAGTTCCGTGGCGGAGGGCAGCGGTTCGCCGTCATTGTTATGGTACGGCAGCGCGTGTTCGATTTGCTTGGCGAGCGTATAAAGCACCTGTTCCAGCAAATTACCGATGTAATACTCCAGCGAGTCCCACCGCAGGGGCTTCTCGGAGAAATACCCCGCGAATATGATGCGCCGCAGATCCCCAATGATACGGATAATCGCTTCGCGGCTCAACTGACCGCTGGCCTCGATTTTTATCATGGACTCTTCTGTGCGATAGCTGTCCAGCAGGTTGGTCATCAACTGGTGTATACGTTCTTCAGGCATCATCAACACCGGCCTTTACATTTTTTTAAGATTTAAATGCATAGTTAGCACACGTATATGATACATATTAACACTATACCACGCTCTCAAGAGGTTGTCGAGATGGGAAAAATAAATTTTGCGCCGCGTTAATCATTTGCATTTTTTTAAAATAAACACTGGCATATTCCTCCAAGACAGGCAATATACTTATACTGCTGAATGTGCTAGTCCAGCGATCGCGATCCAGCACGAGGAGGTGGAAGGGAGATAAGGTGGGGGCCCTTCCCCAATTTTGGGACAGCACTCAAAAAGGGAGGGAAAAGCAAGTGGAAAAAGTGGACATTTTCAAGGATATCGCCGAGCGTACGGGTGGGGATATCTACTTCGGCGTCGTCGGGCCGGTTCGCACAGGCAAATCCACCTTTATCAAACGTTTCATGGAGCTCCTGGTCTTGCCTAATATCAGCAATGTGTTTGAGCTGGAGCGGGCGAGGGATGAGCTTCCTCAAAGCGGCGCGGGGAGGATGATCACGACAACAGAACCAAAATTCATTCCATCGGAAGCGGTGGAGATCACGGTCCGGGAGACGATACACATGAACGTCCGGCTGGTCGATTGCGTGGGCTATTCGGTCGAGGGCGCCTTGGGGTATGAGGATGAAAACGGGGAAGAGCCCAGGATGGTCAGAACGCCGTGGAGTCCGGAGGCAATCCCGTTTCAGCAGGCGGCGGAGATCGGGACGCGGCGGGTGATTACGGAGCATTCGACGCTGGGGATGGTGGTGACGACGGACGGAACGATCTCGGATATCCCGCGCGAAGCCTATATCGACGCGGAAGAAAGAATCATCGAGGAATTGCGGCAGTTAGGCAAACCCTTTCTGGTGATACTGAACACGACCAGCCCCTACGCCGAACATACGGTTGAGTTGAGCCAGACGATGGAGGTGAGATATGGCGTTCCCATTCTGCCCATCAATTGCAAGGAAATGACGCAGGAAGATATCATTCAGATCATGGAAGAAGTTCTCTATGAGTTTCCCATTGCGGAAGTGAATATCGAATTGCCGAAATGGGTAGAAGAATTGGACGCGGATCATCCGGTGCGGCTGGGCTTTGAGGACACTGTGCGGCTGGCGATTGACGGCATTCAGCGGCTCCGGGACATCGACGGCGCTCTGGATAAATTGACGGAGTGCCAATACGCCCAGGATATTGTGCTGAAGGAGATGAACCTGGGAACCGGGATTGCCGAAATTGAGATGACCGCGACGGAGGGCCTGTTTAAGACCGTGATGAATGAAATCACCGGGCTGGAGGTTGAGGGCGAACACACGATCATGCGTCTGGTTTTGGATTACAGCCGGGCGAAAAAAGAGTGGGATAAGATGGCGGCGGCGATTGAAGAAGTGCGCAATAACGGTTACGGCGTGGTCACGCCGCAGTTGGATGAGATGTTCCTGGAAGAACCGGAGCTGGTCAAACAGGGGGGCTTATTTGGGATCAAATTGAAAGCCAGCGCGCCGTCTTTGCACATCATGCGGGCGGATATCACGACGGAAATCACCCCGCTCATCGGCACGGAAAAACAGGCGGAGGAGCTTGTGCGCTACATTTTGGATGAGTTTGAAGCGGATCCTAAAAAAGTTTGGGATTCCAACATCTTCGGCAAATCCTTGCATGATTTAGT
>JAITOS010000098.1 GCA_031289815.1 Peptococcaceae bacterium
CTGCCGATAGGCGATAAAGGGCCGGAGGTGGTGAAGTATTGTCTGGAAAACGGCGTGCTGATCAATTGCGTGGGCGGTGAGGTGCTGCGCTTTTTGCCGCCGCTGAACGTCAGCAAGAAGGAAGTGCAATGGGCGCTGACTATTTTGGAACAGGCGTTTCTGAATATTCTGGTGTAGGGGTAGATCAGCGGCCGCCGCCATTCTCTAAGGGAAGCAGGACTCCAGCAATAAGCCGGTCGTTTTCCGCCGTCAGCAGATCCTGATAGGCAAGCAGTTCCTCCCCGTAGAAGACGAAAACATAGGAGGTTCTTTCCTTCGTTTTGTAATTTTCGACGCCAAATAGACGAACCGTCAGCCGCTGACCCAGATAGGGCTGAAAATCGATTTCCCGAAGTTGGGCGAAGGCTTGACCGTCTAAGCCGTTAAAAATCGCAGGTTCCTCAACGATGAAGGAAAAGGATGCGCCGCTGTTGGTTATCACCTGGCGGTCGGCGCCGATGACGGCGCGAATCGCTTGGGCATATTCAGGATCGGGAATGGGTTCAATCGGCGGCAGCTCTTGAATTAAACGGATAAAAGCCTCAAAACTTTCTTGACCGTCCGCCGCGCGCGCTATCACTTCGGCGTTTATTTGATCCGTTCCCAAATAATCAGAGTAGTTATCGCGGGAGTAATAGCTACGGGTAATTTCGCCATAGGCGTCGTCGAGGCATATAATGACATCCGCATTGGGAATCAGACTGAGAAGAATCGCGCCGTTTTTGGTAAGATCGTCGCGCATTATTATAGCGTCTATTTCAGCCCGGATCGCGGCCCGGTCCGCTGTCAGATAATGAACGGTGAGGGAATACGGCGGCGCGTCGGTCGATAACTCCACATCGCCGCGCGTAAAGCCCTCCAGCGGCAATTCATCGAGCAGATTTACGACTTGGCTGTTGTCGCCGACTAAAGTATCCTTATAGGGGTAGAGCCTTTCGGCAAGGCTCGGAGCGTCGTCAGCGCCGTCAGCCGCGTCAGAATCGCGGTGACAGGCGATGAGGCCGCCGCCCGCGCTCACCAGCAGTAAGACCAGCGCCAGGGCAAGCAGGCCGGTCTTTTTTGTTTGGACGTAGAAGATATTGACCAGCCGCTTTTTGGCGGTGTTCTTGTTCTCGGAAAAGCTGGTGGAGAGCAGGGGCGCTTTAATAAATTTCTTCATGTGTTTAACCTCCCATATTTAAGAAAATGTTCAATAAGATAATGTTCAAAAAAATTGTAATCTGTAAAAATTTACAAGAATGTATGTTTGCTATTACTGTGAACCGGAAATCCGCGCCGCCTGTTCATTCATCCTGCCGCCGCTCCGGCTGGCGTGAAGGCTGTCGGCGTGTCGGAGCCGTCATCCGGGCGGAGCGTTTTTCGGCGTCCGCCGCGTCGCCGCTCAAATGGGCGGAAAACGGGGGCTGCTCAGCAGGCTGCATGAATTTTAAGATGGTAAGAGAATATTCTTTTCTAAAGCTCAGATCGCTATCTCGCAGAACGGCGTCGTCACAGGAGTGTTCCAGATCGCGGTTGGCTTGCCGAACCAGGAGATAAACGAGCGGATTAAAGAAATGAAGGCTGTTGGCGGCGACGAGCAGCAGCTTATACCAGAGGTCCCGGCGTTGAAAGTGGGTAAGCTCATGGCGGAGAACAAAGACCAATTCCGCGTCGGTGTAAGCCGTCTCCGGCAAGAGAATCGCCGGTTTAAAGAAGCCGGTCATCATGGGGCTGGTGATCCTGGAGCAGAAACGGAGAGAGACGCGGGTTTTGATCTTCATCGACGCTAATAGGCCGTCAAGGAGCGCGGAATCGGTTGCTCGGCAGTAGGGCTGTATTCTTCTCTGAAACGTCCGATAGGCGAGCAGGTGATAGGAGAAAAACGTCAGAGCGCCCAAGGCCCAGACCGCCAATAGTATGTTCTCCAGCGGCAGGAGAAGGGCTTCCGTCCGGGCGGCGGTTTCCCCCGTTGCCATCGGCATCAGAGCCGGATCCGAAGATGGAGATGGCGTCAGGGCCGGAGCCGGATCCGCAGGGGAGACCGGAGTCGCGTCCGGGGAATAAAACGCCTGGGTAATGACTGGCAGGGGTATCTGGACGGGAACCGTCGGCAGCTCCAGACGAAAAGGGATCACTAAGCGGAAAGCGATGATCAGCCAGACGACATAACGCCATTTGGCGCTGTAGCGTTGTTGCAGAAAGGGTGCAATCAGGAGCAGCAGCAAAATCACGACGGAGGTGGAAAGGGAAATGGCGAAAATATTTTCCAGCAATTCAGGTAGCCTCCTTGATGAACTGTTTCAGTTCCTCCAAATCTTTTTTAGAAACGCTGTGGCCGTCGTACAGCGACGCCACCAGACTGGTTAAAGAATTGCGATGCATTCTCTTGAGGAAGTGCCGACTTTCCTTTTGTAAATAATCCTGTTGTTTCACCAGCGATTCGTAAATGTTAAAGCGGCCTTCTTTATGGCAACGCAAAAACCCGCGGTCGCCAAGGCGCGTCAACAGGTTTAACAAGGTGGATCGGGCCCAGCTTTTACGTAACTTTTCCATGATGTAATCGGAATTGACGGGGGTATCGGCTTCCCAGATCACCATCATGATCTCCAGCTCCGCCGCCGGAAGTTTGGACAATTCTTTCATGTCAGCGTCTCTCCTGTTCTTAATTTTACATCTGTCTATTTAGATTTTACATCTGTCTAATGAAACTGTCAAGCTGTTTATAGACCTTGGGCGGTGAAGGTTGATGAACGTTGTTGCCGAAGAGCATTACTGTCTGGTGACAATCTTCACTGGGGATTATCCCATTCCAATAATGCTTGACATAATTATGAATGGCGTTTATTATTGATAATATCGTTCATGGATGATGATGGTAAAAAACCTTGATATCGGAGTGATGTTATGCGACCTCGCCTGGAACAAGAGCGGGAATACAGACGGGAAATGATTATTAACGCTACGGAGCGGCTGCTGAAAGAGAAGGATTTTGAGAGCATTACTATGGAGGACATCGCGGGCGTGTCCGATTTTTGCAAAGCCTCTATTTATCAGTATTTTAAAAATAAAGAGGAGCTGATTCTGGCGGTTTTTGCGAGAATTATGGATGCGGAATATGCGTTGATCGAAGAAAAATGCTCCTCTCAGACGGATCCCGTTCAGGCCATCAGGAATTATATCTGTCTGGAATTTGAATTCTTCTATCAGCGTCCCTGGAGCGCTAAAATCATACTGAATTTCCCTTTCCGGGATTTTCATCCGGAAAACAGCTCACTGCCGCTGAAATATGCTCAGAAGAAAAAGCTGATCGCGGCCATCATTCAGCGCGGGCAAAGGGAAGGAAAATTTATTACTGCCGATACGCAAGCGTTAACCAATATGATTCTGACGATCAGTAAAGGCTTTGCCACCTATCTCTCCGCGGTCTTTACAGCGGACATCAAAAGTCCTGAAATCGAGATGTTTATTTCAATGATCATTAAAGGAATTACAAAGGAGGCTCAATAGAGATGACCAACCCCACGGCGGAAGCCAATGTTCCTGCGGGAAAACCGATGGAAAAACCAAAGAAAAAATTAATAGCCAGAATACTCCGCATCGTTATTGCCATCTTGATCGTCGCCGCGGCGGCAGTTTTTGGCGGTCGCTGGTATATCCAATTAAAAACGACCGTAACGACGGATAACGCTAAAGTAGCGGCGGATTTAGTCAGTATTACCTCCGAAGTATCAGGGAAGATCACCGACGTCTTTGTGCAGGAAGGGGAGGCCGTGGAAGCGGGGCAGTTGATCGCCAAGGTCGATGATTCTCAATACCGTATTAACCTTTCCCAGGTCGAAGCGGCTTTGGCCCAGGCTGAAGCGGCCTCAGCGCTCAGTCAGGTAGCCGTCATCTCGCTGCCCAATAATATTAAGGCCGCCCAGTTAGCCATCGATAAGGCGGCCAGCGCTTTGGCGGCGGCGAAGGCGCAAGCGGAAATCTGTCAATTGACGGTGGAGGACAGCAAACGCGCTCTGGATCAGCATACGATTTTATACCAGCAAGGCGTCATCGCCAGGGAAGACTTGAACGGCTATCAGACAAAATATGACACCGCGGTAAAAAACTACGAGGCGGCGAACGCGAATGTCAGCGCCGCTCAGGATACCGTGGCGACGGCTCAAGCCCAGTTGGATAATTTAAACGCCACCGGTAACGAAAGCGTCGCCGCCCAGACCAAGCAGACCCAAGCAAATTATGACAGCGTCCAGGCGAATTATGACAGCGCCCAGCTGGCGCTGACGCATACGGCCATTATCTCTCCCATTGCCGGGAACGTCGTCAAGGTTTCCGCCTTACAGGGGCAAAACCTCGGTTCCGGGAGTACGGTGTGTACCATCACCAATCCCTCCCGTATTTGGATTACCGCCAACATCGAAGAAAAGAAAATAGGGCGGATCCATATAGGCGATCCGGTCACTTTTACGGTGGACGCTTACCCGAACGTCGTGTTCGCCGGTCAGGTAGAAGAAATCGGCGGCGCGACGCAATCGAGTTTTTCCATCCTGCCCACCGAGAGTACCTCCGGGAACTTTACCAAGGTGGCTCAGCGCTTTCCGGTAAAAATAAGCGTCGTCCAGCAGGAAGAGCATATATTAAGGCCGGGGATGTCGGCGAATGTGATTATTCAGACGAAATGATGGAGATTGAACGATGAAAACGGATGCACTACAGGATAAAGTCAACTGGGGAGCGACTTCAGTCATCATCATGGGAACCTTTTTGCAAGGTCTTAACGGCAATATTGTCAATGTAGCGATCACGAAGCTGATGGCGGTCTTCGGCACCAACGCCAACGATATTCAATGGGTGCTCACGGCTTACATGCTGACGCAGGGCATCATCATCGCCCTGTCAGGGTATTTCGGCGATAAATTCGGCTTTAAAAGGACCTTTCTCTTTGCGCTCATTTTGTTTACGACGGGTTCCTTCCTCTGCGGTTCATCTTTTAGCTTCAGTATGATGATGGTTGGCCGGATCATACAGGGCATCGGCGCCGGCATTATCATGCCGCTGGGGATGGCGATTTGTTATAAAATCAATCCCATAGCCAAAATCGGCATGGTCATTGGGATATGGGGGATTGCCGGCATGGCGACGATGGCCATCGGCCCGTCTTTGGGCGGCTATCTGATTGAAGCCGCCAGCTGGCGTATGCTCTTTTACATCAATGTGCCCGTCGGTCTGTTAGCCATCTTTTTAGGGATGACCTTACTGCCGGAGATGGAGAAAAAAGCAACCTCCAGCTTGGATACTTTGGGGATTGCGACCATCTGTATCAGCCTCTTCTGTCTGATCTTCGCCTTGAGCAAGGGCAATCAAATGGGCTGGCGGGATCCGACGATTGATATTCTGCTGATCGTGGGCACGGTGACGCTGCTGATCATGGTCGTTCACGAATTGCGCTGCCCGGAACCGGTTCTGGATATGCGGTTATTCAAGAATAAGATCTTTACCCTGTCTACCCTGATCGCTTCGCTCATTCAGGTGGCGATGGTGGTGGCGGTTTATTTATTCCCGCTGTTGATGCAGAGCGTACTCCACCAGACGGCGATGCAGACCGGCTTGATTTTGCTGCCGCCGGCTCTGGTCACCGCCGTATTCATGCCCATCAGCGGGAAGCTGTTTGATAAATACGGCGCCCGTTACCTGATTCTCGGCGGACTGGCGATTATGGCCTTTTCATCCTACGCGATGAAGGATTTTAACACCGCCACCTCGTTTAGCACGATGATTTTCTGGCTGTCCATTCGCGGCGTCGGCATGGGCTTGGCCCTGTCGCCCGCGATCAATGTGGGGATGGTGAGTATTCCCAGAGAATCCACCGGCACCGCTTCCTCTATGGGGAATGTGATTCGGAGCGTGTGCAGCACCTTTGGCATTGCCCTCATCACTAACTTCATGCAAACGCGCAACACCTTTCATTATTCGACCCTGGCCCAGAGTATTGTTTTGGACGGCTCGGAGGGTTCTAATCTGGTCTCGGCCTTCCAGGGTCTAGGACAGGCGGCCGGCATTGGGGCGCAGGGAGGGCAGACGCTCAGTCTCTATGCGCTCTACCAGTATGTAGCCCAGCAAGCGATGGTGATGGCTATTTCGGACTGTTTCGTTGTTGGCGCCGGGGTGTGCGTGATCGCGTTGGCGCTGACCTTATTCTTAAATGACAGAAAAAAGCGGCAAGTGGAGAAGGCAGGCGGTAAAATTATCACCAGGTGATAATCCGGATGGAATCTTTCTCAAAGCGTGTCGTCGCTCGTGCGCTACAAAATCGAACAAAAAAAGAAATTCACCTTGACAGCGAGGGCAAGTTTTAATAAAATACGACTATGAGTCTTTGTGTCTTACTTATGTCTGAGCCGCATAGGCAAGACCGCCGCGGATGTGATTGAGCCCCACATCCCGGAGGATGAAATGTCTTCATGATGGAGGGAAAAATATGTCAACTTTCTTTGCGAAAGCGGGCGAGGTGGATAGCAAGTGGTTTGTTATTGACGCCGCCGGAATTCCTCTGGGACGGATCGCTACAGAAGCCGCCCGGATCCTCAGAGGTAAACATAAGCCTATATTCACCCCGAATATCGATACGGGAGATCATGTCATCATCATCAACGCGGAAAAGCTCGTGCTGACGGGCAATAAATTAAAGAATAAGCTGTACCGGCATCATTCCGGATATCCGGGCGGTTTAAAAGAAGTTCCTTATAAGGACATCATGAAGAAATTTCCCGAACGGGCGATGGAACATGCGGTAAAAGGGATGCTTCCTCACAATAAGCTGGGTGCGAAGATGTACACCAAGTTGAAGGTGTACCGAGGAGCCGAACATCCTCACGCGGCACAGCAACCAGAAATATGGACGCTTCAGCAATAAGCGGAAAGGAGGAAGATACTTATTATGGCAGCAGTATTACAGTATTACGGTACCGGGCGGCGTAAAAACGCGGTAGCGCGTGTGCGTCTGATCGCCGGAGAAGGTAAATTTGTCATTAACCGCAGGGAATTAGCGGAGTATTTTGGCAAGAAAACGCTGGAAATGATCGTGGAACAGCCTTTAGATATTACGGACACGGCGGGAAAATATGACGTCATCGCCCTGGTGCACGGAGGCGGAACGACCGGACAGGCTGGCGCTTTGCGCTTGGGAATCGCCAGGGCGCTGATTAAATCCGATGCCAGTTTGCGCCCCGCGCTCAAGCGCGCCGGATTCCTGACCCGTGACCCGCGGATGAAAGAGCGCCGTAAATACGGACTGAAAAAAGCCCGTAAAGCGCCGCAGTTCTCTAAACGTTAATTTTTCACAGTCTTTTTACAGCCGCACGCTGATCCCTCAAATCCTTCCTAGGGTTGGGGGATTTCTTTATCTCCTGTGTCTGAGCCTTTGTCTGAGTGAGACCGGATAAGGAAATGGGCTGGACGATGAAGAGCGGCGTTTTGGGATGCAGCGGCGGCGCTAAAAGTGGCGGAAGGGGTGAAGGATATGGCGGCAAGCGTAAATAAATACCGCCGAGGGCTTCAGGACGGCGTTTCCATCGGCCTGGGCTATCTGCCCGTCTCCTTTGCCTTTGGTCTTATGGCCTCAGCCATGAAGTTCCCGGTGTGGGCGCCGGTGCTGATCTCCATGACCAATCTGACGTCAGCCGGACAGTTCGCCGCCCTGCCCCTGATCGCGGCAGGCGCGCCGCTGCTGGAGCTCGTTTTGACCCAATGGGTCATCAATCTGCGCTACGCTCTCATGTCCTTGTCCCTGACGCAAAAATTTGACGGCAAGCTGCGGCTGCGGGATCGCTTGCTGATGGCTTTCTTCATTACCGATGAGATATTCGCCGTAGCCGGCAGCCGGGAAGGGCTGATCGGACGGCGGTATTATTTTGGCCTGGCGACCGCGCCTTATGTCGGTTGGGCGGTGGGTACCCTGTTGGGCGCGGTGGCGGGAGAATTATTGCCGCTTGGCGTCCGTTCGGCGCTGGGTATGGCGATCTACGCGATGTTCATTGCGATCATCCTGCCGCCGGCCCGCGACAGTCGGCCCATCGCTGTGGTCGTCGCCATAGCGGCGGCCCTGAGCTGCCTTTTTTATTTCACTCCGGGGTTGAAAGAAATCTCTTCCGGATTCGTGATCATCCTCTGTACCCTGACGGCGGCAGCCTTGGGAGCCTGGCTCTTTCCGCTCCGGCAAGACCGACCGGAGGGGCCGCTTTCCTTCGGAAGACAGGAGGATGAGGAAAAATGAACACGGCGACCTTGCTACTCTATGTCGGCGTTATGGCGGGCGCGACCTATTTCGTCCGGGCGTTGCCGGTGATCCTCTGCAAAAGAAGGATCAAAAACACCTATATCCTTTCCTTGCTCCGCTATGTACCCTATGCGGCGCTGAGCGCCATGACCTTTCCGATCATCTTTTTTTCTACTTCGCGCGTCGCGTCGGCTTTGGCCGGCTTCGCGGCGGCGGTGATCCTGGCGTGGCGCCAGCGCAGCCTGACCGTAGTCGCGCTGGCCGCCTGTTTGGCGGCGTATCTCGTGGAATGGGCGCAAGGCTGCTTATTTTAAAAAAATAAATTTGAGATTTTAGCGGAAAGTATGGTATGGTATCGTTAGGTGAGTGTTTAGTAAATTTTGTATTTTTACCTTTGTCGCTTTACCGTGGATAAAGCCGTATACCTTCGGCGCCAAGGGTCGGGCGGAAAAGGTGGAGAAGATAAAGAAAATAGAGAAGATGGAGGAAAACAGATGAACATGACGAAGAAAGAGATTTTCAGCCGAGGGCTTCTCCTAATCCTGGCGCTATGGCTCGCCTTACCGGCGGCGAGTGCGAACGCTTTACCGCTGGAAACCCGATTGGCGGGACAAGACCGTTATGAAACGGCCTCCGTCATCGCGAAACAAGGACGGATTCAGGCGGATAACGCCATCCTGGCTTTTGGTGAAAATTTTCCCGACGCTTTAGCGGCTGCGCCGTTGGCCCAAAAATATCAGGCGCCCATTCTGTTGACGACGACCGGACAATTACCGGAGATCACCAAGCGGACACTGACGGATTTAAAGGTGCGGCAGGTCTTCATTGTGGGAGGGCTGGGCGTCGTCTCCGCTTCGGTGGAAGCGGAATTGCTCTCGATGGGAATGCAGGTAACGCGGCTGGCGGGTCAGGATCGCTATGAGACCGCCGTGAGAATCGCGGAACAGCTGGATTCTCACGCGGAGATTGCCGTGGTGACAGGGGAGGACTATCCGGACGCCTTATCCATAGCGCCGGTGGCGGGGCTGAAGCAGATGCCGATTATTTTGGTGCCGCGGCAGGAGACGCCGCAGGCGGTGAAGGAGTATCTGGCTGCATTTAACGTCCAAAAAGCATTCATCGTCGGCGATGATGAGGTTATCGGCGATCAGGTCGTGGAGCAATTCGTGAATGCGGAAAGAATCACGGGCAGCGATCCCTATGCCAGAAATATCGCGGTCGCCAACCGTTTTCGCGCGGAATTGTCCGGAAAAAGCGTTTACGCGGCGACCGGTAAGGATTTCGCCGACGCCTTGACGGGGACGGTGTTGGCTGCCGCGGCGCGTTCCCCCTTGATTCTGGTGGCGGATCAGGAGCTGAGCGGGGTGGTGAAAACGTATTTGCGGGAGAATCTGCCGGCGAAAGAGGAGCTGTTTCTTTTGGGCGGTACAGCGGTTCTGGCTGATGATCTGTTTAACAATCTGGCGGTGAAAACCTATTCCCCAGCGGAAATCTGGGAGCGCGTCAGTCCCGCTGTCGTGCGTATTGAGGTCTATAAGGGCGAGGATTTGTACGCCGCTGGCGAAGGCAGCGGCTTTATCAGCGACCCGAATGGGAAAATTGTAACGAACTATCATGTGATTGAGCAGGCCGCAAGGCTCAGCGTTCATACCGCCGATGGACAAACCTATGAGGTTCAGGAAATTTGCGCCTATGACGAGCTGAGAGACGTCGCGGTTTTACGGATCGCAGCCACCGGACTTCCGGCGGTGAAGCTGGGCGATTCCGACGCTGTGCGCACCGGAGACCGGATTTATACGATCGGCAGCCCGATGGGACTGGAGTACACCTTATCCGACGGTTTGGTCAGTCAGGCGTCGAGAACCGTCCAGGGACAGGCTTTCATCCAAATTTCAGCGCCGATCAGCCCGGGCTCAAGCGGCGGCGTCCTGCTCAATGAACGGGCGGAAGTGATAGGGATTCCGTCCCGCGCGGAGGAAGGGTTCGGCGCTCAAAATCTGAATATGGCGATTCCGATCAATTCCTTGCTTCTCTATCTGGGCGCGGAGGGTCGGTATACGTTGGCCGAGGTAGCAGGCAGCGTGGAAGCAGGCAGGCGGCAAAAGCTGGAGGATTTGCGCGAAGCCGTGAACCAGGCCTATGGGACGCTGACGGTTGGCGGCCAGCCGCTTCACTTCACTTGGGAGATAGAAGCGGAAGAATATTTCGATTTTAGGACCATCGAGCTTACGGGAGTGATTGACGCGAAAGATGACGCCCTCTGGCCGGCATTGGCGGCGGCTAAGCGTGATGAGATCGCGCAAGCCTTTAGCCAAATGGCGGGGGAGATCAAAGAAAAATATCCCAACGAAGGGTTGCTGGGCGCGGCCGTGAGACGCTTTACCACGACGACGCGCCCGTCACTGCCCAAGGATGAGCTAGGGCAGATTTCGCAGATAGCGGAGAATGAATGGGAAGTCGTTCGTCCCCTCGTTATTTTTATTGATTCAGAGGTCATGTATATCGGCGAATAAAAAGAAAAAACCGGGAAGCCGAAAAGCCCAAGCCTGACGTATATTCCGTCGTTTCCGCCCATAAGGTAGAAGGGAAGGAGCGAGAGGGGGCAGGGCATGAAGCGGATTCATGGGAAGCGGCTTTTCCGAAAAAGGCGCGTGGCGCTGGCAATCTTCGCCGTGATCTTGTTAGCGGCGTCCGGATTCTGGCGCTTGAACCAACGGGATGTCCAAAGCTGGAGTTGGGTGGTTGGCAATCGTGTGGTGGTGATCGACGCCGGTCATGGCGGGGTCGATCCCGGTGCGGTCAGCAAAAATCAGACGCTGGAAAAAGATATTAACCTGGCGGTGGCCAAGTATTTGCAGCTGTATGTACTTCAGGGCGGCGGCCAGCCGGTGATGGTCAGGGAAAGCGATCTGGATTTGGGAACTTCGGAGGGATTGCGGCAGAGAAAACGGGAGGATTTGGCCAAGCGGATAGAATTGGCGGATCAAGCTCAGGCCGATGTATTCTTGAGCATCCACGCGAATAGTTTTCCTAATGAAAAACTGACCGGGCCCCAGACCTTTTATCACGCGGGGTCAGCGGAGAGCCAGGAGCTGGCCCGGATGATCCAAAAGGAACTGAACGCGGTGGCGCAAAGCGACCGGGCCGCCAAAGATAATCAGGACTATTTTATTTTAAAGAGAGCCAATCAACCGACCGTGACGATTGAATTAGGCTTCTTGTCTAATCCGGTGGAAGAACAATGGCTCCTCACCCCTTCTTATCAGCAGAAACTGGCCTGGGCGATTTACCGGGGGCTTTGCCGGTATTATTACGGAAGCTGAGCGGTCTGGCGTAACCATCCCCCAGGGGGTGGTATTTGAAAGTGAAGCTTGGCTACCTCGGCGTTCTGGTTTTCAGGAAGAATGCTGGCTTTTAGGATACGGGTGTGATAAAATAAAAGTAAGTTCTGGCATTTTTTTAAAAAGACGCATAGGGATCAAAGAGAGAGCGGAGGATGGAGGAAGGAAATAAATGAAATAAGCGGAATAAGCGAACGGCGAGAAGAATGATTCAATGGGATGATAGGGTAGCGCAAAAGAAAAAATGAACACTTAAAGCGCCTGGACCCGGCGAGATATGAACCCTGCCACTGGTTTCCGGATGGAACGCCAGGGCGGTTCGCGTGTCGCGGCGGTTGACGAGGAAGAGGGTTATCGAAAAATTCGGCGGATACCTCTCGGTGACATGGCATCGCAGGTCTGTAACAAAACCGGAGAGTGATTTTCGGAACAAAATACAGACTCCAGATAAAGGGATTCGTGTGTCTGAAATTCTCTTTATAGTAAAGACCCTGTATTTTTTCAAAGCAAACGCCTGTCAGGGGCGTTTTTTGTTCGTTCTGGAGACGATGGCTGGTGTGAAAAGACGGCTGGGAAGATAGAAAAAACTTATGGAGAGAGAGGAATATAAAGATGTGTGGCATTGTGGGCTATATAGGGAAACAAGAGGCGGTACCCATCCTGATCGATGGCTTGAAGAAACTGGAATACCGGGGATATGATTCGGCGGGGATCGCCGTGCTGACAGAACAGGGAATCGAAGTATGCAAGAGTTTGGGAAGGCTGTCGGTTCTGGAAAAAAAAATCGAGGGTCAATTTTCAAATATCAGGATCGGGGTCGGGCATACCCGCTGGGCGACCCACGGGCGTCCGTCGGACGTCAACGCGCATCCGCACGGTGATTGTTCAGGTAATTTTGTGGTGGTGCATAATGGGATTATCGAGAATTACCTGGAGCTGAAAGAGTGGCTGACAGAACAGGGACATCATATTTTGTCGGAAACGGACACGGAAGTCTTGCCGCATTTGGTGGAACATTTTTACCAGGGAAACTTGGAGGAAGCCGTGCGGCAGGTCGTGGAAAAGGTTCGGGGAGCCTTTGCCATGGTGGTGCTTTCCCATCATCACCCCGATAAATTGGTAGCGGTTCGCAAGGACAGTCCTCTGATCATCGGGTTGGGGGAAGGTGAGTTTTTTGTGGCCAGTGATATTCCGGCGATATTGAAATATACGCGTAAAACCTATATTTTGGATGACGGGGAAATGGCGATCTTGGAAACCGATGCGGTGACGTTGACGGATTTTCAGGGGAAGCCCTTAACGAAAGAAGTCTATGAGGTAAAATGGGACGTCGAGGCCGCCGAAAAAGGCGGCTATGAGCACTTTATGCTGAAAGAGATTTTTGAGCAGCCGAGAGCCTTGCGGGATACCCTGATGGGACGGCTGGAACAGGATCAGGTGGTTTTGCAGGAAGTTGATTTGACGGCGGAAGAAGTCGCTCATTATCAGAGAGTGGTCATCGTCGCCTGCGGAACGGCGTATCATGCCGGTTTGGTGGGAAAAACCCTGATCGAACGCTGGGTACGGATTCCGGTGGAAGTGGATATTGCCTCGGAATTTCGCTATCGGTCGCCCTTGATCGATCCCCATACGCTACTGATTGTTATCAGTCAGTCGGGGGAGACGGCCGACACGCTGGCCGCTTTGCGGGAGGGTAAAAGACGCGGCGCGCGCGTCGTCGCGGTGACGAATGTGGTGGGGAGTACGATTGCCAGGGAGGCGCATGACGTTTTCTATACCTGGGCCGGACTGGAAATCGCCGTCGCTTCCACTAAGGCTTATATCACACAATTGACGGGGATGGTTGTGCTGGCCTTGTTTCTGGCGGAGGCAAAGCAGACCCTGCCGACGGCCAAAATTAAAGAGATCGTGACCGCTTTACGTCAATTACCGGCGCAAGCGCAGGAAATTCTCGATCAGGCGGGGATCGTTAAAAAATTGGCCGGGAAATTCAGCGGAGCCGAGGACGCCTTTTTCATCGGTCGCGGTTTGGATTGGGCGGTGGCGATGGAAGGGGCCCTGAAACTGAAGGAAATATCCTATATTCACGCGGAGGCTTATGCGGCGGGAGAATTGAAGCATGGGACACTGGCCTTGATTACGGAACAGACGCCGGTGATTGCTCTCGTGACCCAGCATGAAGTCTATGAAAAAACCGTATCGAATATTAAAGAAGTTAAAGCCCGCGACGCGCAAGTCATCGGCATGACGTACTATGGCGATAAGGAGCTGGCTAAAGTCGTGGATCACGTTCTTTATCTGCCGGTGACCTTGAGTGAATTGGCCCCTATCCTCGCGGTGATACCGCTGCAATTGCTGTCCTACTATGTATCGGTCGCCCGAGGCTGTGACGTGGATAAACCCAGAAATTTGGCCAAGAGCGTGACCGTGGAGTAAGAGGGCATTAAAATTTTAAAACCCGGACAGAAATCAGGGGGCGGGGAATAGAATTTATATTTAAGGATAGAGCAGTGAGTGATCATAGGATGCGCAAGAAAGATCATAAGCTTTGAAATTAAGCGGGAGAGGGTAGCGCCAGGGCGCGATCCTTGGTATAATGTCTATAACACGATGGAGCGCGATGAGGTGATGAAGCAGGATGCCAACAACCGATGAGAAACTTGATCTGATCATTTCCGAACTGCAGCAGGAGTTAAAACAGGGGCAGGAAGCCCTAAGCGGCAAGGTGGACGGTTTGGTGAGCGTGCAGAGAGTCCACGAGCGGAAGTTTAGCGAATTAGCAAAGTGAATCATGCGGATATCACAGCGACAGAAAGAGAAAGGGGATCCCTCAAGACTGAGGAATTCCCTTTTTGACCGCTAGGGAGAAAACTTCCGGATGAACGAGAATCTTTAAGAGAAGAGGAGCAGCGTCATGTCAGAGTATATTTTAGTCGCTGATGATAGGGAAGGGATACGCGCTCTGTTAAAAACACTGCTGGATGATCTGGGCTACCAGGTTCAAACCGTGTCGAATGGCTGCGAGGCGGTGGAATTAATTCAGAAAGAAACGCCGCAGTTGGTTTTAATGGATTTGAAGATGCCGGAGCTGGACGGGATTCAAGTGATGGAAGCCATTCGCGCCGAGCATCCGGAGCTGCCGGTTATTTTAATTACCGGATATATGCAGGATCGCCAGATCCAGGACGCGCTTTCCAAAGGACTGGTGCAGGAGGTTGTCTTTAAGCCTTTTGATATCCTGGAAATTGGCCGCAAGGTTGAAAGACTGCTCCAGAAAAAAACTTGAGGGTGACGGTAGTAGTTTAAGGGAAGGCCGTCATGGGCGAAAGCCGCGCTCAGATCATCCAAAAATCGTCGTGAAAGATGACGGACCGGTAGGTGGAAAAAGAGATCCACTTGTTGAAGAAATGGGCTTCGTTTTCCCTTTTCGCCAGTTGGTACTCGGAGAGAAAAAGGGCGACTTCAGCTGCGGTATTGGCCAAGATACCGAAGCCGCGGCCATTGGTCAGGGGGAAGCCGGTATAGACATAGCCGCTGAGCGCGCAGATGTTTTCGATCTTTTTGTCGCGCACCAGAACCGCGATCTGATCTTTTAAAACAATGACGTCAAAGCTGGCGGGATAGCAATAGCTCTCCCCTTTGAGCGGCACTTCATCCCCGACCGTATAAGATTTTCTGTCCGGTCGCTGTTTGATGATCGTGCGAATTTCTAAATTGTAATAAAACTCTTCAAAAATATCCGCTTGGGCGAGCAGGTTGCGGTGGTAGAAGGTGGTGCCCGCGGGGCGATCCTCCTGCTGCTTGATGTCGCTAATGACGCCGCAAGCCGAAGTCATATGACTGATCCGGTCGATGAGGACGAGCTCCCCCAAGGTCTTGTGGGCATGGAACCGGTCCAGTACGGCGGCTTCAGACAAGGTGATTTCGCAGAAGGCGATTTCATTTTTTTTAAGCTGCCGCGTCGGCAGATGTTCGCCGCTATTCACGTCGATCTTATAGTGAATCGCGTTTACCGCGCCGGGCAGCAGCTTCGTGCCGAGCTTTACGAAATAGTCCTTGCCGACGGTAAGGACGGAGTCGTCCATCCATAAGAGCGAGGCGGAAAAAGATTTGGCGACGGCCAGTCCGGCCTCTCTGGTTAAAACACAGCCGCGGGAGACGTCAACCTCCCGGTCCAATTGCAGGGTGACGGGTCGGCCGGACGAGGCTGCCGCCGTTTCCTGATCGGTCAGATAGATTTTTTTGACCAGCGCTTTTTCGCCGCTGGGAAGGGCGGTGATTTCCTCGCCGACGCGGATACTTCCGGCTTCGATCTGGCCCTGAAAGCCGCGAAAGGTATGATCCGGGCGGCAGACTCTTTGAACCGGCAGGTAAAACCCGGCTTCAACCGTATGGGCGGTGATGTCCACGCCCTCCAAATAGCGCATCAGCGGTTCGCCGTCGTACCAGGGAAGGCGCGGGGACGGTTCCGTGACATTGTCGCCCTCCGTAGCGGAGAGAGGGATGACGTAAATATGCTCCAGGCCCAGCGTTTCTTTTAAACGGAAGATATCGGCTTGGATCGCGGCAAAAGGCGCTTGTTCAAAGCCGATCAAATCCATCTTATTGACAGCGAAGACAAAATAGCGAATGCCCATCAGGGCGCAGATTCTGGCGTGCCGCCGGGTTTGAACCAGAACCCCTTGGGACGCGTCGAGCAGAATGACGGCGAGATCGGCGAAGGAAGCGCCGACGGCCATGTTGCGGGTATATTCCTCATGCCCCGGCGTATCGGCGACGATAAAGCTGCGGGCGTGCGTGGTAAAATAGCGGTAAGCGGCGTCGATGGTAATCCCTTGTTCGCGTTCCGCCATCAGACCGTCCAGGAGCAGGGAATAATCAATGGCGCCACTACGGCTTCCCGCCTTGCTGTCCAGCAGTAAGGCCTGTTCCTGATCGGCGTAGAGGAGTTTGGCGTCATAGAGGAGGTGGCCGATGAGGGTAGATTTGCCGTCGTCCACACTGCCGCAGGTGATGAATTTCAGTAAGCTGCGCATTAGAAATAGCCCTCCCTTTTCCGGCGTTCCATACTGCCTGCCGCTTCTTTATCAATGACGCGGCTCGTGCGTTCGGAGGTGACGGCGCTCAAGGTTTCCTCGATGATATCGTCCAGCGTCACGGCCTCCGATTCATAGCCGCCGGTCAGCGGATAGCAGCCGAGGGTGCGAAAACGCACTTTTTTGAACTCCGGTTTTTCACCGGTCAGCAATGGCAAACGGTCGTCATCGCGCATGATGATGTTGCCGTCGCGGCAGACGACCGGCCGTTCTTTGGCAAAATAGAGCGGTACGATCTCGATCTCTTCCCGCTGGATATATTGCCAGACGTCTTTTTCCGTCCAGTTGGAAATGGGAAAAACCCGGATGCTTTCGCCCTTGTTCAGTTTCGTGTTATACAGCTTCCACATTTCCGGCCGCTGGTTTTTTGGATCCCAGGCTTGCGTTTCATTGCGGAAGGAGAAAATCCGCTCTTTGGCTCTGGATTTTTCCTCGTCCCGCCGACCGCCGCCAAAAGCCGCGGTAAAACGGTACTGGCTCAGGGCTTGTTTTAAGGCCTGCGTTTTCATGATATCGGTGTAGGCCGCGCCGTGATCAAAGGGATTGATCCCTTGTCGGATACCGTCTTCATTGCGGTACACAAGCATTTCGATACCGAGTTTTTTCGCGGTATGGTCACGGAAGGTGATCATTTCCTTGAATTTCCAGGAGGTATCAATGTGCAAAAAGGGAAAGGGCGGCTTTTCCGGATAAAAGGCTTTGAGAGCTAAACGGAGCATGACTGAGCTGTCTTTGCCGATGGAGTACAGCATGACGGGCCGTTCGCATTCGGCGGCGACTTCGCGTAGGATATAAATGGCTTCCGCTTCCAGTTCATCCAGATGTGACATTGCGCTCATGATGTATCAAGGGCTCCTTCTTTATCTTAGTATTGATTCGCGTCTTGGCGGTTGACCGTAATCGTTTGACGGCTTCCGTCCGCTTTTTCTATATGCCAATGGATCAGAGGACCGGCGGACTGTACGGTCAGACGGCTGCCCCGCCCGCCGATATCCGCGCCCAGGTAAAAGGAAATAGCGCCGACCGCGCATTCTTTGACGCAGGAAGCGCAGCCCCAGCAACATTCGGGATAACGGATCAGGGCTTTGTTGTTTTCATCCGGCTGGATCAGGCTGCCTGGGCAGACCGAGAGGCATTGCCGACAGCCCAGGCAGCGTTCCTTATCGATCTTGATGCTCATAGCGCTCTCCTTGTGGAACTAAATCGCGGCAGAAAACTGCCAGTCTGCCGTTGATCTGTTTAGAATTCACATATTTTAACCAGGCGTCGTCTTTTTGCGGGTAATCTGAATTTTCCGCAAATCCGGGCCAGCGGGTCTCCCGGCGAGCGCGAAGGTGGGCGATCAGGGAGGCGCACAGGGTCAGGCGCTCTTTTAGCTCGCAGACAAAGACCAATTCACGCATATCCCGGGCCTGAAGATCATGGCTTAAAATTTCCAGTTGCCCGATCTTTTCGGCGGCGGCGTCCAACTGGCTGACCGTGAAGCGATAGCTCGCGCTAATGCCGCCGGCGTAGGTATCCATGATTTGCTGCATGGCTTCTTCCAGGTCTTCCGTGCGAAACAGGGGCGGTTCGCGGTTCAGAATGGCTTCCAGGGCCTGTTTTTGGCGCGCGACCGCCAGCGACTCCGGCAGAGAGGTTGGATTGCAGCCGGATAGGGAATCCATCTGGTTTTTGGCGGCGCGGGCGGCGATTTCGCCCTCGGCAAAAGCGCCGCTCACGTATTTTTGCGGACAGCCGCCTGCCGCGTCGCCGGCGGCAAATAAGCCGCGGACGGTGGTTTCCCGGTCAGTGGAGACCCAATAGCCGCTGGCCGTATGGCCGCCGGTGATATAGGGTTCCGTGCCTTCGATCTCCACATTCTGCTCACTGGGATTTTTGCCGCTCTCCAGCCATTTCAGCGTTTGGCTGGGCGCCATATTCAAATAGGCTTTTTTCAACTCGTTATCCTGTTCCGGCGTAAGGCCCTTGGTTTGCAGATAACAGGGGCCGCGGCCTTCCTGATTTTCTCTCGTCGTGCCGTACATCCGCTGGGAGGTGGTCAGGCCATATTTTTGTTCATAGATCTCGCCCAGGGCGTTGATCTGTTTAGCGCCTACGCCTTGGGCGATGGTGCCGGTCGGGGCGATGGTATCCTTACAGCGCAGCGCCACAAAACGCATTTCCAGGGTGGTCATCTCCGCTCCGGCCCGAATGCCCATAGCCAAACCGGCGCCGGTGTTAAAGGGGGAATACCACATTTTGTGCCGTGAAAATCCGGGGTTGTTCGGTTTATACAGGCCCGCCGCGCCGCCGGTGGCGCAGAGTACGGTTTTGGCGCTGATCACGTAGAAGGCGTAATCCTCGACGCCGATCCCATACGCGCCATAGACCCGGTTGTCCTTGACGATATAATTCAGAATGTTCACCTGATTGAGGACGGTGATCTGTTTCTCCTGGGCGACGGCCGCCGCTAAAATCGGCTTGATATTCTCACCGTTGATCTTGATATTGCGGTCGCCGCGCGTCACATAACGACCCTGCTCGTCTTTGAGAATGACCAGACCCCAGGCTTCCAGCTGCGCCACCGTTTGATTTACGCCCTGAGCCATCGTGAGAAGCAGATCTTCCCGTACTATGCCTTCAGCGTCTTTTTTCGCATAGGCGGCGTAATCCTCCGGCGTGCGCCCCGGTACAATATAGGCGTTGATGGCGTTGACGCCGGCGGCCAGACAGCCGCTTCTTTTGATATGCGCTTTTTCCGCGATCAGCGCCGAATAGCCGGATTCCCGGCTCAGGGTCAGGGCGGCGTAACAGCCGGCCGCGCCGCCGCCGATAATTAAAAAATCTGTGGTAAGATAGATGACGTCCAGTTCTTTTTTCATTGTTCATTTAAAAAATCACGGCTAGATAAATACCGGATTTTTATCCTCCAGCATACGGTTTTCGACCAGTTGCACCTGATCGTGATTATATAAGAAAAGTCTGTAAATCAAGACACTGACCGGATCGTCCGGCTGAAAAGCTTCTTCCTCCAGCGAGCAATGCGCCACGAGCCGCATTCCCTTGACATTCACCCGCACTTCTAGCGAGTTACCGCGAAAGAAAACGTCTTCCACGATTCCGTCTTCAGCGGCGTTTTGATAGAGATGTTTTCCCGGACGGGCGAGCTGGATAAATTCCGGGCGAATGACGGCTTGCGTGTAGGTTCCGGTCTTGTCAAAACCATGCAGCTTCGTGTAATCGTCCAAAATCAGCGATTGGCCGATAAACTGGGCGGCAAACGGAGTCGTGGGATTTTTATAAATAGCCGCCGGCGAACCTTTCTGCTCCACACGCCCCTGATGGGTGATGATGATTTCATCCGCGACTTCAATGGCCTCATCCTGATCGTGGGTAACAAAGATACTGGTGATCCCCACCTTGTTGATGGTTTCCCGCAGCCACGAGCGCAGTTCCTTACGAACTTTAGCGTCAATGGCGGCAAAGGGTTCATCCAGCAGCAGCAAATGCGGATTGGGGGCCAGGGCGCGGGCAAAGGCTACGCGCTGTTTCTGGCCGCCTGAGAGTTGATGGGGATAGCGTTTTTCCATCCCTTCCAGCCCAATCAGACGAATCAATTCCTGGACGCGTTCTTTGATGAATTTTTTATCCTTTTTTTGAACCTCAAGCCCGAAGGCGATATTATCGAATACGGTCATATAGCGAAACAGGGCGTAATTCTGAAAGACAAAACCGATCCCCCGCTGACTGGCCGGCAGATCGTTGACGCGGACGCCGTCGATGATGATATCACCCGCGTCCGGCTGCTCCAGTCCCGCGATCATGCGCAGGATCGTGGTCTTACCGCTGCCGCTGGGGCCGAGAAGTCCGGTCAACTTTCCTTTTTCAATGGAAAAAGAGACGTCGTCAGAGGCGCGGAAGCCGCCAAAGTTTTTATAGATATGCTCCAGTTTAACGTACATCTTCGCTCCCTGCCTTTTTCCCTTTATATTCCACAATGTTTCTCAGTATCAGGATCATGATGGCGATCACCACCAGAATGGAAGAAACCGCAAAGGCGGCTGTCAGATGGAATTCATTGAATAAAATTTCGATATGCAGCGGCAAGGTATTGGTTTTTCCCCGCAAATGTCCGGAGACGACCGATACGGCGCCAAACTCGCCCATCGCTCTGGCTGTACATAAAATAATACCATACAATAGCCCCCACTTGATATGGGGCAGGGTGATTTTTCGGTAGATTTTGAAGCCGCCGGCCCCCATGAGCGCCGCCGCTTCTTCTTCCTCGTTTCCCTGGGCCTGCATGAGGGGAATGAGCTCCCTGGAGACGAAAGGGAGAGTCACAAAAATAGTAGCCAGGATAATGCCGGGAACCGCAAAGACGACCTTGAGGTGATGGGCTTGAAGAAAACTGTAAGCCCAGCCAATCCTGCCGAAAACCAGGACAAAAACCAGTCCGGCGATGACCGGGGAGATGGCGAAGGGAATGTCGATGAGGGTGGTGAGAAATTGCCGACCTTTGAAGCGGAATTTGCTGATCGCCCAGGAAGAAAACACCCCGAAAACCGTATTCAACGCCACGGTCACCACCGCGGCCAGCAGGGTCAGCCGCAGCGCTTTGATCGCATACGGATCCCGGATTGCGCTGGCAAAGGTTTCCCAGCCCTGCCGCAAGGCATAGGCCAAAACCGTACACAGCGGGACGATCAGCATGACGGCGATAAAGACGGCTCCTAAGATAATCAAGAGGGAGGAAACGAGTTTTTGTTTCATGCGCGCTTACACCTTTGTTACTTTATTAACTCTGGCTTGCAGAATATTGAGTGAAAACAGAATGACAAAGGAAAAAATAATCATGGTCAGGGCGATCGAGGTTGCGCCGTCATAGTTAAACTGTTCCAGCTTGCTGATGATGATCAGGGGGGTGATTTGCGTCTTATAGGGGATATTGCCGGCGATAAAGACGACGCTGCCGTATTCGCCAAGGCCTCTGGCAAAGGCCAGACCGAAGCCCGTCAGCATAGCGGGCAGGATTTCGGGAAAGACCACCTTGAAGAAGGTTTTACTCTGGCTGGCGCCTAAAATCATCGCCGCTTCCTCATATTGACGGTCTAATTTTTCTAATACCGGCTGCACCGAGCGAACGACAAAGGGGATCCCTATAAAGATCAAGGCGATGGTGATACCGATGAGGGTATAGGAGATCTTGATCCCGATGTGAGCGAATATCCGCCCGATCCAGCCCGAATCAGAATAGAGAGTGGTCAGGGCGATCCCCGCGACGGAAGTCGGCAGAGCGAACGGCAATTCAATGAAACCGTCCAGAATCCGCCGACCGGGGAAGCGGTATCGAACCAGAATCCAGGCCAGCAGCACTCCGAAAAAACAGTTGATCAGCGCGGCGATCAGGGAACACTGGAAACTTACGCGATAAGCGACCAGAACCTGCTTGTCGGTGATGGTCGCCAGGAATTCCGCGAAGGTGGTTCCCGACAGGCTCAAAATAACGGAGAGCAGGGGGATCAGGACGATGCAACTCAGCATCGCCAGCGTGATACCCATGGAAAGGGCGAAACCGGGGATGACTTTATTTTTCTTCCGTTGGCGGATGAATCTGGTCATAATCAGCAGCGGACCTTTCCTTCCCTGTTCTCAGTTCTTGAATGACGGATTTCGGTTTATCGTTTATTGTTTATAGATCTGGTCAAAAATAGCCCCGTCGGCGAAGAATTTGGCCTTGGCAGCGGGCCAGCCGCCGAAATCGTCGTCAATCGTTACCAACGGCAAGGTTAAATTAAAGGTACTGGCAAATTCTTTTAAAATCGTCGGGTTGGAAGGCCGGTAAAAGTTTTTCCCCACCAGTCTCTGGGCTTCATCGGAATACAGATAGGACAGATAGGCCTTGGCGACTTCCTCCGTGCCTCTGCTTTTGGCGACTTCATCCACAACCGCCACCGAGGGCTGCGCTAAAATGCTGATGCTCGGCGTGACGATTTCATATTCCCCCGGATGTTCTTTAAGGGAAAGATAGGCTTCGTTTTCCCAGGCCAGCAGCACGTCTCCCTGCTTGTTTTCCACAAAGGTGGTGGTTGAACCGCGAGCGCCGCTATCCAATACGGTGACGTTCGCGTACAGATCGGCTAAGAATTGCTGCGTCTTGGTTTCGTCTCCCTGATACAGATTCTTCGCGAAGGCCCAGGCCGCTAAGAAATTCCATTGCGCGCCGCCTGAAGTCTTGGGATTGGGGGTGATGATTTCGATGCCGGGTTTCACGATATCATCCCAGTCGTTGAGATCTTTCGGATTGTCTTTCCGTACCAAAAAGACAATGGTGGAGGTATAGGGGGAGCTGTTCTTGTCGAACTCGTTGAGCCAACCCGGTTCGATCAGACCGGCAGCTTCCAGGCTGGAGACGTCCGGCGCCAGCGCCAGGGTTACGACGTCCGCTTCATTGCCCTCTAAAACCGAACGGGCTTGGGAACCGGAGCCGCCGTGGGATTGCACGATGGTAACGTCCTGGCCGGTTTCTTTCTTCCAGTGAGCCTGAAAGATCTCGTTATAGGCTACGTAAAGCTCTCTGGTCGGGTCATAGGATACATTGGTGATTTCCACCGGGGCTTTCGCTTGCACGGCGTCGTCCGTTCCCTCTTGGGGAGTGCTGCTGGTTTGGCTGGCGCCGCAGCCGGAAAACACGAGCATGGACAGAATCAGCGTGAGGCCCAAAAGCAGGCCGGTTTTGAATGATTTTACATCTGGTTTTTTCACAATCTTTCCTCCTTGATTTTTGACACTAATAAAATACATATATTTACTGGGCTATAAAAACATTATATACGGATTACTGCCGATGTCAATAGGTTTTAAAGCCAGTGAAGCTTCCGGGAAGCCGCTTGGCTGCAAGTTCAATCCATGTTAACATATTATTCGGAAGTTAAATGCATGAACCTTCTCAAAACAGCCGGTCTGGTCGAGCGCGTCGGCGGGGCAAAGGGCGAACATTGGGCAGTACAAACCCTTGGAAACAGCAAAAACACACAGGAGTGACCCAATTGGCGGCGCTTTTGCCGCATAAAGCGATAGAGGCGCCTGATCCTTTCAAGATCACGGTGGACGGATGGCCATGCGAGAGGTAAAGAAGGGTGAGGCTATTGTGAAAAGGGAAGAACCATCCTTACGAAACTGGCTCTTGACACGCCGCCAAAACTCATGTATCGTTAAGTTAACGTTCGGCCATGAAGGTCGGCAAGGAAGCAAATGAATAATACGTAATGTACACAATAAGATAAACGGATAAATGGCTACGAAGGCCGATGGGTTTGCAGAAAGCGAATCTTCGGCTTTCGTTTTTTGTTTTTTCAACCCGCCAAGGTGTAAATTCGGCGGCGGAACCGTTGACGGAGGGGGATATCGTAGAATGAAAATACGCAGACTGTTCCGGCGAAATTTCAACCGGGCGGATCCGAATATGGCGGTCATCATCCTCGTGTTGACGATGTGCGCGCTGGTGTCGATGATTGCGGCAATCGGGCTGGGGCCGGTGTCGGTCGCGCCCGACAGTGTGGCGAAAATACTCCTTAGCCGCATTCCCGGACTGGGCGGCGTCATACAGCAGACGTGGGCGCAGCTCGACCAAAACATCGTCCTGGGGTTGCGCTTGCCGCGCGTGTGCCTCGGCATGATTGTCGGCGCGTCGCTGGCCGTCACGGGCGTAACCATGCAGGCGTTAGTGCGCAACAATTTGGCTGATCCGTTCATCCTGGGCGTGTCGTCGGGCGCGTCGGCAACCGCGACGCTGGGAATGCTGTTCGGGGCGTTTGCGGTTTTCGGCAAGTATTCGCTGTCCATCAGCGCCTTTATCGGTGCGGCGGTGACGATCATCTTCGTGTACGCCATCTCGCGTGTGCGCGGACGGATAAACATCACGCAGCTCTTGTTGTCGGGCGTGGCAATCTCGATGATCGCCGACGGCATAACGCGCATTATCACGCTGTCCGCGCCGAATGCGCTGGGACTGCATAACGCGACGTTTTGGATGTCCGGCAGCCTGGCTGGAGCCAAGTGGGGTTATCTGACGCTGCCGCTGGTAGTGCTGCTCGCCTGTATGGCCGTTTTAATGCTGAATTACCGCGGCTTGAACCTGCTGCTGCTCGGCGAGGAAAGCGCGGGGGCGCTCGGAGTCCATACCGGACGCCTGCAAAAAATGCTCGTGCTGGTAGCGTCTCTGATGGCGGGCGTAACGATTGCGGTCAGCGGCGCGATCGGTTTTGTGGGGCTGATGGCGCCGCACTTCACGCGGTTATTGGTTGGCGGCGACCACCGCAAGGTGCTGCCGATTTCGGCGCTGCTGGGCGGAATCCTCGTCGTGTGGGTAGACGTCGTCGCCCGCATGGCGCTGGCGCCTGAAGAATTGCCGGTCGGCATTCTGACGGCGATCATCGGCGGCCCGATTTTCATTTTCCTGCTTAAACGCCGTACAAAGGAGAAAAAACAGTGATACGATTAAATGTAGATAAGCTCACGTTCTCTTACGGCGACGCGGACGCAATCAGCGAGGTGACGCTGGACGTTGAGCGCGGTGAGTTCGTCGGCTTAATCGGCCCGAACGGCAGCGGCAAATCAACGGTGCTGAAGAACCTTTACCGCGCGCTCACACCCGACGCCGGCGGCGTCACCCTCGACGGCGGCGACCTGTTCCGTCTGTCGCACAAACAATCCGCGCTGAAGCTCGGCGTGGTAGGGCAGGAGAACGATGTGCCGTTCGATTTTCTCGTCGAGGAAATCGTAGCGATGGGGCGCAGCCCTCACAAAAAGCTGTTCGACATGGATACGGCGTGGGACAAGCAGATTGTACACCACGCCCTCGAACATCTCGGCATGGCGGGCATGGCGAAACGCAGCTACCTCAATCTGTCGGGCGGGGAGAAGCAGCGCGTCCTGATTGCGCGGGTTATCGCGCAGGAAACAGACTTTTTGCTGCTCGACGAACCGACGAACCACCTCGATATCAGCTATCAGCTGCAAATCCTGGATTTCGTAAAACGCCTGCGCGTAACGGTGCTGTCAGCGATACACGACCTGAATATGGCGGCGTTGTACTGCGACCGGCTGTTTGTCCTGAAAGCGGGTAAAATCGTGCTGTCGGGAACGCCCGAAGAAGTGCTCACCCCGGAGAACATCCACAGCGTGTATGGCGTGCAATGCGATACCATGCTGCATCCGAAAACGGGCAAGCTCACCATCACCTATCTTCCCGGTATCAACGAACCGGAAGCATTGATAACGGATTTTAAGTATCAATAAAATCACGAGCCGATTGGTCTGCGGCGACTAAGCAGGAACGCCGTTTTCTTTCCTGCAAATCATATCATACGAGGAGGAACAAAATGAAAAAGTCCATCCTATCCATTCTCGCGCTCGTCCTCGCGCTTACGGCGCTACTCCCTGCCTGTGCGGGAAGAAACGGCGGCGCGGAACCGCCATCCAAGCCCCCCGCGGCCACAGCCAACCTCGGCGCGGACGCCGCTTACCCGCTGACCTTCGACAACTATGGGCGCGAAGTGGTGGTTACGGCGAAGCCTGTGAAAGTCCTGGCGCTCGGCCCGAATTGCGCGGAAACGATGGCGGCGCTTGGTCTTGCCGATACGGTCATCGGCACAAGTCTTAAAAATCACAGCCGTGGGCCGTTGCCGGAATACGCTGCCGCGGTGAACGCGATGCCGGAGCTGAATTATCAGAACGCAACGCGCGAGGCGGTCATTGCCAGCGGCGCGGACTTTATTTACGGCCTGGATTGGGAGTTCGGCGGCAGCGGTCTGGATACCGAGGAGCTTGCCGCCTACGGAATCACAGCCTATATCGACTCCGCGGCGACCCTGGAGCAAACCTATCAGGAAATCCGTGACCTCGGAAAAATCTTTGGCGTAGAGGACAGGGCGGAAGCCTTCATTGCGGATCAAAAGGCGCGCCTGCAAGCCGTCGCGGATAAAATCAAGGGCGCGGAACGCCCGAACGTGCTGGTCTGCGACGCCGTTGAGGACGGAATCTTCACGGCGACGGGCGTCAACTACGAAACCCTGCTCATGAATTTAGCGGGCGGCGATAATCTCTTTGCCGACCTCGCCGCCAAGGCGTGGACGACCGTCAGTTATGAGGAGGTTCTCAAACGCAACCCGGACGTGATCATGATTCACGACTACGACGCGCCGTCCGTCGCGGAGAAAATCGCCTCAATCAAGGCAAATGATATGCTCTCGCAGCTTGACGCCGTGAAAAATGAGCGCTTCGTGATCATCGAGCTGGAAAGCGTCCTGCCCGGCGACCGTACCGCCTATACCATCGAGAAACTGGCGAAGGGGTTCTATCCGGATTTGCTTTAAGCGCGATTGGGTATGAAGGCGCTGGAGGCGGAAACGGGGATTTGATTATTCTAAATTGTCGAATTTACTTGCAAATGATTGCAAGATGCTTTATATTGGAAGCATGAGGCCACATAAAGAGGGCCGCAGCGACCGTGAGGTGTTACCAGCACCACACGGCGAATGTAGGAAGACATTCAAGGACACGCCTACAAACACGGGATAAACCCGCCGCCACAGCACTATCAGTATAGCGTATTCATTTTTCTATGACAAGTTGCTTGCTGGCCGGGGATTCCGTGGAAAAACGCTGGATAAGCGTACAGTTTTGCGTTCAGACGCGAATATGTGTATGTGAACAACAGCGCGTAGGTATTGGGTATCGTGCCCATCTTCCTGCGCGCTTTTTATTGTGGCCTCCTGTGGTTGTCAGGCGGACGGGAGGGCGATGAGCTATGCCCGTCTGTCGTGTAGCCGCTTATTAGCTCTCTTGCCGTTCTTTCCGCGCTGTTTTTGGAGGAGAACAGGAAGAAAGGGAAGGAAAGCCGTGTTCTAGCGGCGTTCGCGGGAGTATGGCACAGGGAAGGGCAGAAGAGAGATTGTCAAGAGGAGGTGATTTTCGGATTTCCGTGATTACCGGACTTGATGAGGCGCGTGCTTTGAGCCTCGAAAGTCCCGAACGAGTGCTACGTTTAGGCAAGCCCTACTTGGAGATGGAGCAGCGTGTGAGGAAGGTTCTCGCACTGTCGCTCGAACCAGCAGGTAAAAACTAAATTAAAATGGAGGCAAAAACAATGAAGAAGATTCGGACAAAACTGACTGCGCTCGCGGTCACGGCAGTAATGCTGCTTACGTTCTCACAGTTTACCAGCGCAAATGCGGCAGAGCCTAACGAGTCAGAAATGGAGGAAACATAATATGCTGAACCTAGGTATTGTATTTCTCACACTAATGATCGCTGGATATCCTGCTATCAAAGCTATCAAAAAATTAAAAAAGAAGTATAGTGATGAGGTTTTAAGTATTCCTCAAGTCTGGGAACTATATGGTATTCCGGATACAGCTTTTCCAATTCCAATTCCGGGGAAGTTGCTCAAACGAGAGGTATGGCGTGAGCTGCCATCTGAACTAACGGGTAC
>JAITOS010000110.1 GCA_031289815.1 Peptococcaceae bacterium
CTGCTGCTGGCTGTCGCCGGGATGTTCGGGGTCGGTTTCGCGCATAGCGGGTTTAATCTGTTCGACGACTACTTTGATTCCAAGAACGGCGCGGTCAAGCGCCGCCAGGAAATGCAGGACGGCGGTATGCGCGCCCGCATGGGCAAATGCTCTTATTTGGCAGCCGGCGGCGTGACGCTGGCCGATACGCGCCGAGTCGCTACCTTCTTCATCGGTCTCGGTCTGCTCCTCGGCGCGCTGATTCTGGCGATCCGCGGCTGGGAGGTACTCCTGTTCGCGGGCGTTACCCTGGTTCTGGGGCTGGCTTACGCCGGTTCTCCTCTGCGTCTGAGTTACCACGGCTTGGGTGAACTGCTGGTCGGCGTCGTCCTGGGGCCGCTCGTGGTCACTGCCGCCTACTTCGTGGTGTGCGGGCGTATCGACGCGTTGGCGGTTTGGGTTTCGATCCCGATCGGACTTCTGGTGGCCAATATCCTGAACGCCCACGCGATCATGGATTTTGGAGCGGATAAAGCCGCCGGACGCACGACGTTTGCGATTCTGCTCGGCTCCGAGAAAGCGGGCTTCGCGGCCAGCGTTGTGATGGTGGTTCTGGCCTACGCGGCGGTCGTTGCCGGGGTGACGCTGGGAAGTCTGCCGCTTTTTTCCCTCGCCGTCTTTTTGACCTTGCCGGTTGCGATGACCTTTATCCGGCTCCTGTATCAATACGTGCAGGGCGACGCAAGCGCCCTGGAGCCCAGGAAGTGGATGGGTCCCTTCGATCACTGGGAAACGGTCAAAGAACGCGGCACGGATTGGTTCATGTGCCGCTGGTTTCTGTCGCGTAACCTGGTGATGTTCGCGGTTCTGTGCCTGGCGCTCGCCGGTTTGACCCCCTGGTACCTGTGACCGATTCGCCGTTCTGTCGGTAGCCGTAGGCAGAAAGCGTGAAAATACTTTTCAAAGGAGACAACATGAAGGAGTTTTTCTATTACGCCTGGTGGTTCTTCCAGTGCAAGGTGCTGGGCCGACGCAAGCCGCTGCAATCCGTCATCTTTATCAGCGACCGCTGCAACCTGCACTGCCGCCATTGCTTCGTGGTCAAGGAGGGACCTGATTGCCATATCAAAACCCTCGCCGGGGTGCGGCGCGATCTGCAATACAGCTACGACGCGGGGAGCCGTATCGTGGACTTTGAGGGCGGCGAGCCGCATCTATGGCGCGACGACTCGCCGGAAGCGCAGGCGGCGACCGGCAACCCCGCGGGAGCGGACCTGAATACCCTGGTCGCTATGGCGCGGGAGATTGGTTATTTTTCTACCACGGTCACTACCAACGCTCAATTGCCGATCACCGCCCAAAGCGACCTTGTCTGGGTGAGCCTGGACGGCTTGCAGGAAGCGCACGACGATCAGCGGGGTTCCGGCAGCTTCGAGCGCGCCCTGAGCCATATCGACGCCTGCGATCACCCCAACCTCAACGTCAACATGACCGTCACCAGCCGCAATTTCAACGACTTTGAGGGGGTGGCGCGGCTCGTCAAAGAGCATCCCAAGCTGCGGCGTTTCTCCTTCTCCTTCTACGTACCCTATCAAGCACGGGAATTGATGGTCACGCCGGAGACGCGGAGCGCGGTCATCGACATTGCCTTGCGCCTTAAACAGACGGGTTATCCGCTCATGAATTCCGAGGCGGGACTCAAGCTGCTGCGCGACCCGAAAAACTATATCGGCAAACGTCAATGCTGGATATCAAACTTTATCAACAGCGACGGGACGCGTCTTGCCGCTTGCCACGGCGAGTCCGCTGGCATCTGCGAGGATTGCGGCTTCGGCATGGGCGCGGAGATGACCCTGCTTTGGTCCCTCCACCCCGCGATGGTGAAAGCCGGACTCACCGTCCGTTCAGCGAAGTGAGAGGGCTTCTTTGTTCCGGTTTCGCGAGCGGGAGCCATAGGCTAAAAAGCGTGAGGAGGCTGTCATCCTTACGCTTTTTTGGTCTTGTACCGATAATATATATGTCGGCAAAAGAAAAAAGGAAAGCCCTGATTAAGATAAGCGAAGATAAGAAAAGATAAGTGGATAGAATCTCAGGATTAGGCTTGGTCAGAAGGATGGGTTGTGATAAAATCAAACAAGATTATATTTGCGCTGGCAAGGACTGAAGGCGGTCTGAAAATAGGAGATTGGCGGTTATGCATGATTTAGAGAAAGTCCTATGGCATTTTATCAGTGAATATCAATACGGGGGTTTGTATTTACTGCTGTCTTTGGGTATGGTCGGGATCCCCGTGCCGGATGAAGTGATTATGACCCTCTGCGGCTATCAAACGATCAGCGGCCAAATGGCCTTTGCGAAGACCTTATTCGTGGCGGCGCTTGGCAGCTGGACGGGAATGAATATAAGTTATTGGATCGGACGCAGTTTGGGAATCGCCTTTCTGCGGAAGATCTCTCCCTACATTCATTTAAATGAAAAGCGGCTGCAACGCCTTGAGCATTGGTTTCAGCAATATGGCGAGAAACTCATTCTGATAGGCTATTATTTTCCTGGATTTCGGCACGCGACCGCCTATTTTTCAGGAATCAGCAAAGTGTCTTATCCCAGATACCTTATTTTTTCAGGAATTGGCGCTTTTATCTGGGCGGCGACCTTTATTTCGATTGGCAATGTATTTGGTCTTCGGGCGCGAAGGATGATCGAAGCCTTGCATGGCTATCTGATTATTGGCGGGATTGCCGCGTTCATTCTGGTCGTAGGGTTTTATTGCTATACGATACACAAGAATAGAGATCTGATGTAAGCAGATCCAATGGAGGGAAAATAATATGGAAACAAAAAAGGAAAATCCGGTCATTGCCATTGAGATGGAGAACGGGAATCAGATCAAGCTGGAAGTATATCCGGAAATCGCGCCGAAGACGGTTCAGAATTTCGTGGCTCTGGTGCAGGCGGAATTTTATGACGGCCTGATATTTCACCGGGTGATTCCGGGCTTCATGATTCAGGGCGGCGATCCGTCGGGCAATGGCGCCGGCGGTTCCAAAGAGATGATTTCGGGAGAATTCAGCGGCAATGGTTTTGTCAATCCCATCATCCATGAGCGCGGGGTGATCTCTATGGCGCGAGCGTCTCATCCGGACTCGGCCAGCTCCCAATTTTTTATCGTCGTGAAGGACGCGCCGCATTTAGACGGGCAATACGCCGCCTTTGGCAGAGTGCTGGAGGGCATGGAGGAAGTGGATCGGATTGTCAGCGCGGAAAAGGACAGCCATGATAAACCAAAGCAAGAGCAACGGATGAAAAAAGTGGTCTTAATCGGATAGAGGTGATATTTTGAATTGGTTTACCTGTGATTCCAACATACAGGCGACGGATACGATTCACGGCTTGCAATTGCATGACCGGAAAAAACCGATCCTGATTTATGGGCCTGCCGGGGTAGGAAAGACGACGCTTTTGCGCAGGCTTTATTTTAAGTATAAAAAGAGGAATGGCGTGGTCTGGACGACGGCGGATCATTTTGCCCGTTCCTTTGCGGCGGCGGTTCATAAACGGAATCTGGAAGAGTTTCGGCGGACGTATAGGACGGCGAACCTGCTGATCATTGATGATTTGCAAAATATCGGCGGCAAGCGGGCGACGACGGAAGAATTGATCCATACCTATGAGCAGATTACGCAAAAGGAAGGCTTGATTGTGGTCTCCATTCCGGCGCTGCCGGACAGGAAAATTTTAGGACAAAAGCTCTCGTCTTTCGTTTTGGGAGGAGAAACCATACCGATCTATGCCCCCGTAAGGAGTGAAATGACGCAATTTGTCGGCTATTATACGGCGCGGAGAAAGCTGGTTCTGGATGAGAAGATTCCTGAGGAATTGGGGTGTTTGTGCCGCAATTTTAAAGAGGTCGTTCAGAAGCTGGAACGCTTTATTCAGTTTGCCGAAGCTGAAAACGAGGCTCTGTCCTACGCCGGTTTTGAGCGCTTTTGCTCCAGGGAAACAGCCCTGCAATTCAATCAGCCTACCCCGGAAAACGTGCTGCGGGTTACGGGCGAGACGCTGGGAATCCCGGTGAGTGAAATATTGGGGAATAAACGCAGTCGGCCGGTGGTGGAGGCCAGACGGCTCGCGGTCTTTTCTATCCGGGAGCTGTGTCAGAACAGCTATAATGAAATTGGAAAAATATTCCATCGTAACCATAGCAGCATGATCCTTCTCTGCCGTCAGGCGAAAGAAATGCGGCAAAAAAATCAATGGTTTCAGGAAAATTTAATAAAGATCGATCAATGGTTCAGGGAAAGAAAACAGGAGAATTATAGTTAAGAAAGAAGCGTGAGTTAAGGATGCAAAAGATTTTTAAAGTGGGAGTTTTAACCAGTGGAGGAGACGCTCCGGGGATGAACGCGGCCATACGGGCGGTGGTACGGAAGGGTATATTCAACCGGTTACGGGTATTTGGGATTAACCACGGCTATCAAGGCCTGATTCATAAGGATATCCGTGAAATGCAGGTAGGCTCCGTGGCGGATATCATTCATCGCGGCGGCACGATACTGCGGACGGCGCGTTCGGAGGAGATGAGAACACCGGAAGGACAGCGCCTTGCCGCCGAAACCTTGCTGGAATATGAGATTGACGCGCTGGTCGTGATCGGCGGCGACGGCTCTTTCAAGGGAGCGCAAACCCTGAGCGCGCAAGGAATCAAAGTGATTGGCATACCAGGAACGATTGATAACGACATACCGGGAACAGAATTGACGATTGGCTTTGACACGGCGGTGAATACCGTGGTCGATGTCATCAGCAAGATTCGGGATACGGCGACCTCGCATGAACGAACCTTCATTGTGGAGGTGATGGGCAGGGACTGCGGCAGTATCGCTTTACGGGCCGGACTCGCCAGCGGCGCGGAGTCGATTCTGGTACCGGAGCTGGAGCAGTCCCTGGATGACGTGGTGTTAAAATTAAAGAAGGGCTTTGCCAGAGGGAAGAATCACAGTATCATTATCGTCTCTGAGGGCGTGGGCAGCGGCTACCAGATCGGCGAAGAAATCTATAAGAAATCCGGCTTTGATACGAAAGTAACCGTTTTAGGACACTTGCAGCGGGGCGGCAGTCCCAGCGCCCTGGACGCGGTGATAGCCTCGGCGATGGGCGGCAAGGCGATAGATTTGCTTTTGGCCGGCAAGAGCAACATGATGACCGCCTATGTCAATCAAAAAGTGGTGGGCGTACCGATGGAGGTCGCCTATGGTGAAAAGAAGGGCTTGGATATGGATCTGTATAACCTGGCCGGTGAACTCTCGATTTAACCGCTCTGCAAAAGGATGAAGGCAACAGAACCGGGCCTGAAGTTGGGAGAGAAAGAGGGGCGGAAGATGGAACCGCTTTTTGCTTTGGATATCGGAACGCGCATGGTCATGGGTTTGTTAATCGTGCGGAAGGATCACCAGTATGAGATCCTGGCGAGCGCCCGTACGGAGCACCGTCAACGGGCGATGTATGACGGGCAGATCCATGACGTCGAAGAGGTCTTCCGGGCGGTCGTCCAGATTAAAAAAGCGCTGGAAGAGCAGACGGGACTCGAACTGAAATCAGTGGCGGTAGCGGCGGCGGGGAGAGCTTTAACGACGCAGCTGGCGACCATCGAAAGGGAAGAAAAAGTCCCGGTCGCCTGGGATCGCGAAGCGGTTTTAGCCCTGGAGCTGGAGGCGGTGCAGCAGGCGCTGAAAACGAATCTGTCCCTGACGGACGACGCTTCGCTGACCTATCATTGCGTCGGCTATAATGTGGTGCAATATTGGCTGGAAGGGGAGCGGATCGGCAATCTGGCCGGACAGAGGGGCAGGAAGGTCGCTCTGACGGTGATCGCTACCTTTCTGCCGCGGACGGTGGTGGACGGGCTGGTGGCGGTGCTGGACAAGGCGAAGCTGACCATGCACAGTCTCACCTTGGAGCCGATTGCCGCCGGGCTGGTGGCCATACCGGAAAATATGCGGCGGCTGAATTTGGCGTTGGTAGATATTGGCGCCGGAACGGCGGATATTGCCCTGACCAGAGACGGTAATTTTTTCGCCTATGGGATGGTGCCCGTCGCCGGTGATGAAGTGACGGAAGCGATCTGTTCGCGCTATCTGCTGGATTTTCATACCGGCGAGCAGGTCAAGCGCAAGATTTCCGGCAAAAAGCCGATTGTGTTTAAAGATTTTTTTGGCGTTAAAATCAAAATCGACCGCCAGACCCTGCTCGATGAGATCAAGCCGGTGGTGCAAAATATGGCGGAGAAAATCACGCAGGAGATCCTCCAATTAAACGGCGAGATTCCGCAAGCGGTGATCTTGATTGGCGGCGGCAGTTTAACCCCTTTAATCCCGGAAATGATCGCCCAAACGATCGGCATTCCCGGTTCGCGTATAGGACTTCAGATACGCGAAAGAATAGAAGAGATCATCGGCGACGAGAGCGTGAAGGGGCCGGACAGCATTACGCCCATCGGCATCGGGGTGGCCAGCCTCGAGCAAAAAGCGCTCCACTATTATTCGGTGTCGGTCAACGGCGTACCGGCGCCGATCTTTGAACTGCAATTGGCCACAGCGGCAGAAGCGCTGGTGGCGGTCGGGATTCAGCCGCGGGCTTTTTTTGGCAGACCGGGCTTAGCCCTGACCTATGAGCTGAACGGCGCCATGCGCATTGTGAAAGGGAAGCTGGGGAAACCGGCGCAATTGCTGATCAACGGTCAAATAGGGCGTTTGGAACAGACCGTATTTTCAGGCGATGAGCTTCGTTTTACGCCCGGCGTTCCGGGAGAAGACGCGGAAATTTTCGTTAAAGACGTCAACAAGGAGCCGAATGTTAAAAAAATATACTGGAACTCAGCCAGAGAAGACTTTAAGTCCCTGATCTATATCAATGAGGCGCTGGCGGCGGCTGAGGACAGGATTGCCGACGGGGCGAAGGTAACGCTGCTCGATAATGAGGACCTGGCGGCCCTGCTGCAAAGAAAAGGGGTTGCCCTGAATCAGCCGGGAAAGATTGAATTTAAGCTCAATGGAACGCCAAGAGCGCAAACCGTGGAACGGGAAGTCTACGTCAATGAGCAAAAAACAGTGGAAAATTGCCCGATTCGCGACGGCGACAAGATCGCGCTGAAGGAAAAGACCGTCCGAATCAGTGATTTGAACATCACGGTTGAACCGCTGGAATTCTATGTGAACGAAAAAAAGATCCTGTATCCGCCGTTAAGGATCAAAATACTCCATCGAGGAAAAGAAGTGGCGGCGGAGGCGGCGCTCCAGGAGGGCATGGAGTTGCGCGTCGAGGGTCATGATAAAAATATCATCCTGTCGCAGATTTTGCCGCTGATACACATTCCGGAGCCGGTGAGAGCCGGTTCAAAGTTAAAAATCACCGTCAACAAGCAGCCGGCTGATTTTACGACGCCGATCCATCCCGGAGACCGCATGACGATCCGCTGGGAATAACAGAGACAGGGAGCAGGGAGGATTTATGCATCCATATTGGTTTTTTATCGGCGATTTTCCCGTCAGGGCCTATGGAACTATCTTTGCCTTGGCCTTTATTTTAGGGGTCGGGGTGACGATTTATTTCCTGAAGGCTGACCAAAAGCCACAATACGTTGACGTGATGTTGGATATCGCGCCCTTCCTGCTGATTGGCGGGATTTTAGGAGCGCGCTTCTGGCAGGTGTTCTTTTTTGATTGGAGTTATTACAGTAAAAATTTAGGCGAAATCGTCGCCGTCTGGCATGGCGGTCTGTCGATTCAAGGAGGCGTGGTCGGCGCTTTGCTCTTCGCCGGGATATATACCTGGAAAAAAAAGCTCCCTTTTTGGGAGCTGGCGGACTATGCCGCGCTGGGACTGATTCTGGCGCAGGGTATCGGACGGGATGCGAACCTCATGAACGGCGACGCTTTTGGCGGGCCGACCGGCGGGGATTTCGGCGTGATTTATCCGGCTGGCAGCATTGCCAGGGAGGTGTACGGGATGCAGCCGCTGTGGCC
>JAITOS010000014.1 GCA_031289815.1 Peptococcaceae bacterium
ATTTAGCGAAAACGGTCAAAAAACTACCCGGCGGATCGGTTCCGATCGGACGGATTATTGGAAAATGATTGACAAATGATTCAAAATGAACTAAATTTATATAAGGGCTGATCTTGCGAAAAATGTCTAAAATAAGCAAAACAAGCAGAAAATAATAAAAAAGAGGGAATAGCAATGACAGTTACGAGGATAGAACTAAAGAATAAAGCGAAGGAACAGATCAGAGGCAATATTGGGATATTGTTTCTGATCAACCTCATTTTTGTACTCATCTATGTAGTCGTATCACTCATTCCATTTGTTAACATCATCTCCGGTCTGCTTTACTCTGTGTTTGCGGTGGGTCTGGCGACGATCTATATAGCCCTGACGCGCGGAGAAAGGCCGGAGGTTGCGGATCTGTTTAAAGGGTTCCATATCTTTGGCAAAGCGGCTTGGCTGGGTATCATCACTGGTTTTTTTGTGATGCTGTGGACGTTGCTGCTCGTTATTCCAGGGATCATTAAGGCGATTTCCTATGCCTTTGCTCCGTATATCCTGGCGGAAAATCCGGAGCTGACGGCGCGCGAAGCGTTGCGGGAAAGCAAACGGATTACCTATGGTCATAAAATGGATTTTTTCATTCTGGGATGGTCGTTTTTTTGGTGGGAACTTCTTGCCGTGATTACCTTGGGACTCGCCGGTATATATGTCGCCCCCTATATCCAGGCGACGATAGCTAACTTTTATAACGAAATAAAAGGGGACAACGGCATACCTTTGCCAACGATTGAGGTACTGGAATCAGGAATCCAGGAGAATAACGAAACGATATAAAATAAGGTCTCGCAGCTCAGGTGGATAGAGCGGGGGTTTTCTAAGCCCTGAGCCTGTTAAACTTCACGCCCACTTTTTCAAATCCGTTTTTCTCATAAAACGTATGTGCGCCAATCCTTGCGTTGCCACTCGTGAGGGTTATGTTCTGACACCCGCGTTCTTTTGCAAAGGCTGCGCAAGCGGCTAGCAACCGTTGTCCGATCCCTTGTCGGCGATGCGTCTCATCGACAACCAGCTCGTCAATGTTGGCAAAATTGCCCGCTTCCACAAGCGATTGATGTAGGGCAACACCGACGACGCCGACAACATTGTCCCCATCTTTTGCAACATAGTATTGCTTGCGTTTATCGTTCAAAATCAAATTAAAGGTTTCTTTATACTCTTCATACGGCGGTCTGTATACCCTGCCGGAGCCTGTCACATGACCGCGCGCCAACGCGCATATCAAGGGATAAATTTTTTCGCAATCTTCGCCGCTCGCCCTGTGAATGGTAATATTCATTCGCGTTCCTCCCTGAATTCACACCACGTCAGGTGATCGTTGATCACCCCGATGGCTTCGAGGTAGCTGTAAATGATCGTACTGCCGACAAACTTAAATCCGAGCTTCTTCATATCCTTGCTGATTCGGTCTGACAACGGTGAAGCCGTCGGCAAATCCGATTGTTTTTCCAACGAATTGATTACCGGCTTGCCGTCAACGTAGCCCCATATAAACTCTGACAGCGAGCCGAGTTGGAGTACGGCTTGCGCGTTCGTCACGACCGACAGCACTTTCAGGCGGTTGCGGACGATGCCCGGGTTTTGGAGCAATGCCGCGGCTTTCGTATCGTCATAGGCGGCGATTTTTGCGATGTTCCAGTTGTCGAACGCCGTGCGGTAATTCTCGCGTTTGTGCAGGATGGTCGCCCACGACAGTCCCGCCTGTGCGCCCTCCAAGGTCAGCATTTCAAACAGCTCGCGCTCGTCGCGGCACGGCTTTCCCCATTGCCTGTCGTGATACGCGCGCATCAGCGCGTCGGCGGTATCTCCCCACGGACAGCGGCGGATTTCAGGCATTTCGCGTATTCCTCCCTCTCGGCAAACGTTCAGTTCGGGGTATAGCCGCTTCCCAATGTCTGCCATACCGCGTTTGCGGTAAGGCATAGCGTCGGCCTCTAAACGTTGGCTATAATAATATGTTTCATACAAATTTTAGCCGAAGTTTGGCGGCTTATCAAGGGGGCGGCGGTTTGTTTTTCCCTTGGGAAGCGGCATGGCGACGACCGGCGCGGCAGCATTTAAATTTAAATGTTTAAATTTAATGGATATCGGAGAAAATTCCTATTACATGTCAGAAAAGAAATTTGTTATAATGATAAGATAATCAACGCGCAGTTTGCTCTGCAAAACGTAAGTCCAGTTGCGGTAAACTGTATTTTTTGTTGCAAACTTTGACAACTGCAATGCGGAAGAATTCAGGGGTGGCGAAAGTTGAGCAGAATAAATTTTATACCGTCTTCGCTCGGGGAAAACTTAAAATTGCTGGAACTTCCAGACTGTATTCATCTCACGGAACATTGCAGATGTAAGATATTGAAGATGAACGAGTGCAGCGGTGAAACATGCTCTTTTTGTCAAAGCGATAGCCAACGTCGGGAATCCAGTGATAAATGGTATCAGCGGATGAAATCCCTGCGGGAGGAACAGAAGATAAAGATCGCCGCGGTGTACTATGGCGGAAAAATGCCGTGGGAAAGTCAAAGCGAAAAGGAATGAGGCAGCGGATGTATAAAGTAATGGATACGGTTCTGTATGGTATGCACGGCGTGTGTATCATCATAGAGATAGCCGAGAGGACGTTAGGAGAAAAAAGCGTCGAGTACTATATTTTGAGGCCTGTTTATGATCCGCGTTCCACGATATTCATCCCGGTCGGCAGTGAAGCGCTGACGGCGAGAATGCGCCGCATCCTCTCTATCGGGGAAATCTACGCTTTAGTAAAAACCATGCCGGACGAAAGTACGATATGGATAGACAATGATAACCTCCGCGGTGAGCGCTATCGAAAGATCCTTTCCTATGCTGATCAAGCGGAGCTGGTAAGGCTGATTAAAACCTTATATCTGCACCAGCAAACGCAAAAGGAAAAAGGGAAAAAACTGCACGCCGCCGACGCTCGTTTTATGAAGGACGCGGAAAAGATTCTCTTTGAGGAATTTGCCTATGTACTCAATATACAACGGGAGCAGGTTCTGCCGTTTATTCTGGAGCAGCTACCGGCGGCGGAAAAGATCGCTGCGGGTAGCTGAGAATAGAGCGGGAGGGCGTGATTCGCAGCATTTAAAGCCTGAAAAAACAGGAAATGGTCGTTCCCTGATTCAGGACACTTTCCGTTTCCAGCTGGCCGTGATGGTATTCCACGATATGTTTGACGATGGATAACCCCAGCCCGGTACCGCCGGTTTTTTGCGAACGGGATTTATCCACCCGGTAAAAGCGCTCGCATACGCGGTGGATATGTTCCGGCGGGATACCGATTCCTGTGTCGGCGACTGTAATTTTATAGGAATCATCTTTCCGGGATAAGGTTACGATCACACTCCCCCCGGTTTGATTATATTTGATCCCATTATCGACAAGATTGTAGAGCAACTCGTCGAACATCCGCTCGTTGGCTTTCACGCTAAAATGCTCTCCGGTAACGGTCAGGCGCACCTGTTTTTCGTCGGCGCTGTCTTGCAAGCTGTCGATGACCGATTCAGCAAGCTCCCCTAAATCAAAGCTGGAATATTCGGCGAAGGCCCGCCCCTCGTCAAAGGCCGAAAGCCGGATAATATTGTCGATGATATGGAGCAGCCGCTTGGACTGGGCGCTGATTTTGACCGCGAAGCCCGGAATATCTTCCGGCTGGGCCATGCCGTTTTCAATCATCTCCGCCAGAGCCGAGATCATGGTGAGCGGCGTTTTCAGTTCATGCGATACATTGGCGGAAAATTCCTGCCGGTGCCGCTCGGCGTCGTAGGTCAGCGTGACGTCTAAAAAGAGCAGCAACGCGCCTGTCACCGTGTTTCCGGTATGCACGGGATTCAAAAAAACGCTGTACATTTTTTGGTTTCTTTCCAACAGCAGAGCCGCGCTCTCCCCCGCGAGACACTGTTGGTTTTTTTGCAGCAATTCCAGGTTCCGGCAGATGTGGAGAAGGGTTTTCCCGGCGGCGTCTTCCGTGTCGAAAATATCGAGCGCGCTGCGATTGGCTGAAAGAATAACGCCGTCGTCATCGGTGAGGATTAAGCCCTCTTTCATATTTTGGGTGATGGCGGCAATGACGTCCGCACGGTCTTTAAGCGCTTGAATCTGCGCGAAGATCTCTTTTTTTTGCGCTTCTATGCGGGCGACGAACGGCGAAAGTTCATCGTAGGTTTCTATTTCAGCGCGGTCCAAATTCATGGTATTGATCGGCTCCACCACCCGGCGCGTCAGCCTTTTGGCCGTAAAAAAGGAAAAAAGCAGTACGAGCAAAAGGCAGAGGATAAAAACAGGAACATAGCGAAGGATCAGCGCGTTGATACTGTCTACCGTGAGCGCGAAGCGGACGATATTGCCGTCAGCCGTTTTGGTGGCGTAGTAGTAGCTTTTTTCGCCAAAGGTGTCGGAAAAACGCTCGCTTTCGCCCGTGCCGCTTTGGCGGGCGGCGATCACCTCCGGGCGGTTTTGATGGTTGTCAAGGGTGGCGGTATCCGCCAGATTATCGAAAATGACGGCGCCGTCGTCGCGGATCAGCGAGACGCGGAGCGAGCGAAGCCCTTCCCTGGCCTGGGTTCCAAGCTGTCGTTCGAGGAGAAGGCCCCAAAGCGCGGCCAGCGATACCACGGTCACTACAATGATGAGGCTCATATAGCGAAAGATACGTTTTTCCATGCGCGTCACTCCCCGATTTTATAGCCGACGTTGCGGATGGTGCGGATATATTCCCCCGCCGTCCCCAGCTTTTGCCGCAGTGTTTTGATGTGCATATTGACGGTACGGCTTTCCCCTGCAAAACCATAGCCCCAGACCGATTCCATGATTTTATCGCGGCTAAGCACGATATCGGCGTTCAAAAGCAGATATTTCAGCAGCTCATATTCTTTGAAGGTGAGCGTTACCGCCGCGTTTCCAGCCGTTACGGCGCGCCGGGCGTCGTCCAGCCGGATTTCTTGGTAGCAAAGGACGTCCGGTTGGGCGGACGGGGCGGCAGTTCTTCGCAGTACCGCGTTGATTCGCGAAATTAATTCCGTCACGCCGAAGGGTTTGGCGATATAGTCGTCCGCTCCCAGATCCAGGCCTTTCACCTTGTCGATCTCACTGCCCTTGGCCGTGAGCATAATGACGGGGAGATGGGCGGTTTTGGCGTTGCCCCGCAGCCTTTTCAGCAGGGAAAGGCCGTCTTCATCCGGCAGCATAATGTCCAAAAGGACCAGGCTGGGCAGGGTATCCGTTCGCTCAAGCGCCCTGAAAAAATCCCAGCCGCTCTCAAAGCCAACGCAGTCAAAACCGGCGGCAGTGAGAGCGTAGCTGACAAGGGCGCGGATGTCCTCGTCGTCCTCCACAATCGTAATTTTTGGCATCAGTCATACCTCTTTTGGAAACTTTCATTGTGCCTGCCCGCGATGGAAAATACGACCCATTCCGCGATATTGACCGCGTGGTCGCCGATCCGTTCGAGATACTTGGCAATCATGATGAGATCGATGGCCTGCCCGCCATTTTTGCTGTCGGCGTGGATCAGCTCGATTAAATCAGCTTTTACCTGCTCAAACAGGCCGTCCACGACGTCGTCGTAGGCGATGACCGCGTTGGCGAGGGACAGATCCTTTTTCACAAAAGAATCCAGACTGTCAGTCACCATCTTCATGGCGGCGCTGGCCATCTGCGGGATATGCTCCAATTTCTTGATGTAGGGCGTATCCATGAGAAAGATAGAGATTTCGGCGATATCCGCCGCTTGATCGCCAATGCGTTCCATATCCGTGATCATTTTGAGCGCGGCGGAGATGAGCCGCAAATCTCCCGCAACGGGCTGTTGCTGTAAAAGCAACCGCAGGCAAAGCGTCTCAATATCTTTTTCCATCTGGTCAATATCCGTATCAAAGGCAATCGTTTTGCGCGCGAGGGCGGCGTCCTGCCGTTCCAGCGCTTGAATCGACATGGCAATCGCGCTTTCGGTCAGAGCGCCCATCTCGATCAGCTTGTCGTTCAGCGCCTCCAATTGCGCCTCTAATTTATTTCGCATTAGCCAAACCTCCCGGTGATATAATCCTCGCACCGCTGATCCTTCGGCAGGGAGAATATCTGCTCCGTGTCGTCGTATTCAACCAGCTCGCCCAGCAGGAAAAAGGCGGTTTTGTCGGAAATTCTGGTAGCCTGCTGCATGTTGTGGGTGACGATGACAATCGTATAGCGCTGTTTGAGATCGGCGATCAAATCTTCGATTTTCGAGGTGGAAATGGGGTCCAGCGCGGAGGTCGGCTCATCCATCAAAAGAACCTCCGGCGACACGGCCAGCGCTCTGGCGATGCACAGACGCTGCTGCTGACCGCCGGAAAGTCCCAGCGCGCTCTTTTTGAGCCGGTCCTTCGTTTCCTCCCAAATCGCGGCGTCCCGCAGGGATTTTTCCACAAGCTCGTCCAGCTTGTATTTTGCTTTGATGCCATGCGTGCGCGGGCCGAAGGCGATGTTATCGTAAACGCTCATCGGAAAAGGATTTGGCTTTTGGAACACCATCCCCACGCGTTTGCGCAGCAGATTGATATCCATATCCGCGCTTTTGTATATATCCCGACCGCCGAGCAGGATACTGCCCTCGATCCGGCAGCCCTCGATCAAATCGTTCATGCGGTTGAGTATCTTGAGCAGGGTGGATTTGCCGCAGCCCGACGGCTCGATAAAGGCGGTGATTTTTTGCGCCTCGATGGCCAGGGAAATGTCCGTCAGGGCCTGAATGTCATTATACCATAGATTGACATGTTCCAGATTGAAAATCGCCACAGCTTCATCTCCTTGCGATCTTTTTGGCCAGCGCCGCCGACAAGGCGTTGACACTGAAGACGAGCGCCAGCAACACCACTGCCGTCGCGTAGGCTTGCCCGGTATACAGCCCCTCGGTGGATAGCGCGTACATGTGAATCGCCAGCGTGCGCCCGGATCCCAGCAGGTTTTCAGGGATTTGCGCCACGGTGCCGGCGGTGTAAATCAGCGCGGCGGTTTCACCGACAATCCGACCGGTCGCCAGAATGACGCCAGCTAAAATTCCCGGCGCGGCTGCCGGAAGCACAATTCGGAACACCGTGCGCAGTTGTCCGGCGCCCAGTCCGAAAGCGCCTTCACGATAGGCGTCCGGCACGGACTTCAGGCTTTCTTCGGTGGTTCGCATGATGAGCGGCAGAATCATGATGGCGAGGGTAAAGCTTCCGGCAAGCAGGGAGAAGCCCCATCCCAAATAACCGACGAAGAAGAGGAAGCCGAACAATCCGTAAACAATGGAAGGGATCGCGGCCAGGGTTTCCGCCATGACGCGAACCAGTCCTACGAGCCGGTTCGTGTGGCTGGCGTATTCCACGAGGTAGATGGCCGTAAATACGCCGACCGGCGCCGCGATCAGCAGCGACGACGCCACAATGACGACGGTATCGGCCAAGGCCGGGAAAAGAGATACGTTTTCCGTGTTATAGCGGAACGCGAACAGAGAAGGCTGGATATGCGGCAAGCCGTTTATGAGGATGTAGCCGACCAGAAAAATGACTGTGCCGAAGGTCAGTCCCGCCGCCGACCAGAGCAAAAGCAAAAAGATTCTATCGAACGGTTTTCGCCTCATCTCACGCGCTCCCTTCGGATAACGGAGAAAGTCAGATTGATCAGCAGGATGAACACGAACAGCACGACGCCGGTGGCAATTAACGCTTCCCGATGTAATTCGGCGGCTTCGCCCATTTCGAGTACGATGTTGGCGGTGAGGGTACGCGCGCCCTTCAGCAGTCCGACCGGCATACGCGCCTGATTACCGGCGACCATGATGACCGCCATCGTTTCGCCGACGGCCCTCCCGATACCCAGGACGACCGCCGCCAGAACGCCTGATTTCGCGGCGGGAAGAATCACCGCGAAAAGCGCTCTCTCCCGGCTGGCGCCGAGCGCCGTCGCTCCGTCGTACAGCTCTGTGGGAACGGCTCGCAGCGCGCTTTCCGAGACGATGATGATGGTTGGCAGGATCATCATTCCCAGCAGAATGGAGGCGGTCAGGATAGAATTGCCGTCGCCGCCGAACAGATTTCTCACGGACGGGACGATGACCACCATGCCGAAAAAGCCGTATACGATGGAAGGAATTCCCGCCAGCAAATCCACGGCGGGTTTTAACAGGGTATAGAGAGGTTTCGGGCAAACCCCGGCCATAAAGACCGCCGTGAACACGCCGGCCGGTACGCCGATGGCGATGGCTCCGGCAGTGACGTAAAGGCTCCCCAAAATCATAGGCAGGATCCCGAAAACGGGGGGGATTTCATTGGGCGACCATTCCCGGCCCAGAAGGAATTTTAAAGGGCCGATTTCAGCGATCGCCGGCAGTCCGTTCGCAAACAAGAACAGAAAGATCAGCGCCACCGCCCCTATGAAAACGAGCGCGGACAGGAGAAAGACAGATTTCATGAGACGTTCTTTCGCGTTTCGCATACGGGCCTCCCTATTGACCCAGCGCATTCCATCGTGTGATTTCCCCGGTGAAGATGCTCCTGATTTGTTCTTTGGTTAGGTTGGCCGCGGGATTCCCTTTGTTGACGACGACCGCGATGCCGTCCAGCGCGATGGCGATCCCGGTGAGCTGTTCCTTCTCGCTATCTTTCAACTCTCTTGACGACATGCCGATATCGCAGGTACCGTCGATAGCGCCGATCATCCCGGCGGTCGAATCGTTCATCTGAATTTCGATGGCGGCCTTAGGATTGAGAACGAGGTACGCTTCCTTTAATTTTTCCATCACCGGCGTTACCGAGGACGATCCCATCACGGTGATTTTTCCCGCCGCTTTATTTCCCTCGTAAGCAGGCGCGTTGCTGTCCAGCGGGATATAACCGTCAGCAATGACCGTTTGCCCTTCCGCGGCCAGGATAAAGCTGATGAAATCCTTTGCCAGACCGCTCGGAGCGCCTTTGGTAGCGATGATGAAAGGCCGCGCGATTTTATAGGAGGTATTTTTGACATTCTCGGCGGTGGGCTGTACCCCGTCGATGGACAGCGCTTTGACGGTATCGTTCAGGGAGCCGAGCGAGATATAACCGATGGCGTAGGGGTTATTCGCGATCATGGTCATCATCACGTCGGTTTTGGTGGCAATGACCGCTTCTTTGGAAGTCTCGTCTTTTTTAGAACCGTCGTCCGCTTTCACCTCAATGCCGAAAAGCTCAATGAAAGCGCCCCGTGTGCCGCTGCCATCCTCGCGGGAAATGATCGTGACCTCGCTTTGCGCGTCAAAAGCGCTGGCGCAGCCGCTGAGCAGGGAGAGCGCGAACAGGAAAAGGGTCAGGATCACTATACGTTTTTTCATGGGTTGGCCTCCTCATAGCATATGATTTGCAGGAAATAAAACGGCGTTCCTGCTTAGTCGCCGGTAAGGCAATCGGCTTTTTTTCGGCTTACGAAGGTTATGGCGAAGCTCATTGCTAGGTACATAGTACAGCCGCGTGATAAAAAACAAATACAGGAACAGATAAAATCCGGGTAAAATTGTACAGCTTGAGACAGCCGTCCGCCAAGGCGCATAGCAGAGAATCCTGTCAAAATAGGAAGCAGTATATCCTATTTTTGTAGAATTGATATATCCTTTAACTTCCCGATTGCGACCTTTAAAATCGTATTAGAGGTGATCTCATGGGACGCAATGCGGAGGATACGCTGGGAAAGACCATCAAATCCGCGAGACTGGAAAGAGGCTGGACGAGAGAAAAATTTGCGGAAATGGTTGGGCTTAGCCCGCGTTATGTTATGTCTATCGAAAATGAAAATAAAAAACCAAGCTATAAAAAACTGTTCAAATTGATCCGAACCCTGGGTGTTCCGGCGGACGCCATTTTTTATCCCGAAAAGGCGATAGAAGACGTGCAAACGCAACGCCTTCTTCATATGCTGGAACAATGCGAGGAGTGGGAAATCAAAGGGATCATCGCTATGGTGGAGGTTTTGCGGGCGACGCCCTGAACGCTGTGACCGGTTTCCGCGTGGGCCGAGAGATTCAAGCCGGGTGATTATTTTGGTGAACGCCAGCGGCGGGGTTGCTGTCCGTTGCCTTCCGTCATGCTTCTACGAGCATATCCGTTCCGCCGTCCGTAGATAAATTGTACAGTCGCGCATAGAGACCGCCTTTGGCCAGGAGCGTCGGATGGTCGCCAGATTCTTCGATACCGTTTTCGCTGAGCACCAGGATGGTCTGAGCGTTCCTGATCGTGGACAGCCGGTGGGCGATCGTTAGCGTCGTGCGCCCTCGCGTCAGCGTCTCCAGGGAATCCTGCACCAACCGTTCGCTCTCATTATCCAGGGAACTGGTCGCTTCGTCCAGGATCAGGATCGGCGGATTCTTCAGGAATACTCTGGCGATGCTGATTCGTTGCTTCTGCCCCCCGGAGAGCTTGACTCCCCGCTCGCCGACAAAGGTATGATAGCCATCCGGCAAGGCGTCAATGAATTCGCACGCGCCGGCCAGCTGAGCCGCGGCGGCAATCTCCGCGTCCGTAGCGCCGGGCTTGCCGTACTCGATATTATCGCGGATACTGCCCGAAAATAAATAGACGTCCTGCTGAACCATGCCGATGTTTCCGCGCAGGGAACGCGCCGTGACCTCCCGGATATCGATGCCGTCGATGAGAATCGCACCGTGGGTTACGTCGTAAAAGCGCGGGATCAGATTGCACAGCGTCGTCTTGCCTGCGCCGGAGGGGCCGACCAGCGCCACGTTATCCCCCTGGCGGATGTGAAGATTGACATCGGTCAGGATATCTTCGTTGCCGTCGTTATAACGAAAGCTCACCTGCTCAAAGCGGATCTCACCCTTGACGGCGCCCATCTCCAGCGCGCCCGGTTGGTCTGTGATTTCCACCGGCTCGTCCATCACTTCTACGAAGCGCTCGATACCCGTCATCCCGCGCTGAAACTGCTCCGTAAATTCCACGATACGGCGCACCGCGGCCAGCAGCATGACTACATATAGCAGATAGGCGATATAATCCGCCGCCGTGATGCGCCCTTGCAGAATGAAGAGGGCGCCGACGGACACGACGACCACGTACATGATCCCGTCAAAAATACGCGTCGTCCCCTGAAAAGCGGCCATGTACCTATATTGCCGCTTCTTAATGTCGAGAAAGCCGAGATTGTCCGCGGCGAATTTGTCACGCTCCATGTCTTCATTGGCAAAAGATTTAACGACGCGAATACCGAGCAGACTGTCCTCTACGTGCGCGTTGATCTCGCCGAGTTTATTGCGCGACTCCTTAAAGGCCGTCCGCATCCTGTGATTGTAACGCGTACTAAAGCCGACCATCAAGGGGATCAGGATAAAAATGATGAGGGTCAGCGGCACATTGACTGTACAGAGGATGGCGAACGAGACGACCAATTTGATCATAGCGATGAAGTATTCTTCCGGACAATGATGAGAAAATTCGGTGACGTCAAACAGATCGGTCGTGATCCGGCTCATGAGCTGCCCGATTTTCGTATTGTTGTAAAATGAGTACGATAAATCCTGAAGATGGTTGAATAGATCGCGGCGCATATCCGTCTCAATGCGCGCGCCCATGACATGGCCGACGTTGGCCATATAGTAGTTGGCAATCATGTCGATGATCCGCAGCGTCAGATACACAGCCGCCACCCCGCCAACCAGCTGCAAGGTCAAGCCAGCGCCCCCGCTCGCCGCTCGTCCCGTGATCAGCCTGACCATCATCGGGAGGACCAGATCGCACAGCGTCGTCAACGTCGCGCAAAACAGGTCGAGCAGCAGCACGCCCCGGTACTTTTTAAAGTAGGGAACGAAGCGTTTGAGCAGATAGCTGGTTGTTTTCGTATTGATCGCGTCCATGTTCATTTCCTATCTTGTTGTGATGTATTTATTATAAGCCTTTATTTTCAACAAGACAAAGAAAACGGCAATTTTCGTGTTATTGTAATTCAGCGCTATCCTGTGCGAGCGTATTAGGAGATTGGCTCCAACCGTATGTTGGCGGCAACTTTGTCGCTACCCGCATTGACGATGAAACGGTACGCGCCTCCTTCAATGGCATACAGCATAACATATGTCTCAAAATTCGATGATGCGTTAGCACATTTGAACTCCGCCAAGTCGGTGATAGTCAGAGTTCCTATCATATTTACAAATCTACGAGCTTCTGCCAGCGTCATCTCGCGACCGTCAAGGTTGCCGACCCAATCTGAGGGGATTGTTACCCTTTGCGGTAACAAAGCGTTGCTGTCAATCGTAAATTCGGCGTAAACAGTATATTTCTGCTCGTTCGACCATACCTCCGTAACGAAGCGGTACGAACCCTCGGAGAGCTTACCGACGATGTTTTTCGGCGCAAACGAATAGTCCATGCTCTCACCATTTGAGAGGACATACAGCATCTCGGTGAACGCAATGTCCATAGGCACATTCTGCCAAGCGCCGCCGACATATCGTTCAAGGGTGAAATGTGCACCGACGTTTACCTCTGTGTTGCTGATCCTCATCAGTTGAGCTGAGATTCTATCGTACTCGGGATTTATCGGGCTGTCGTTTACGCCGAAGTACACGCCCGGAGCCTGTGTCGGCAGTGGTGTAAGCGCAGACGTGCCGATGCTGTCAACGTCCATGCCAGGGTCCAAACCATTCACTTTGAAATTAGCAAAAACGAAGCTATCGCCGCCGCTATCAGCCTTGTTCACCGCGAACCCTAGGCTCAAAACCGCCACAAGCGCGACGGCGGCGACGATCACTGCCCGCGAGCGTTTCTTGAAATTCATCACGTTCTTCACCCTTTCCTTTACGCTGCCCTCGCCGAACGCGAGAGGGCTAAGCCCCACAAGCCGCCGTCCGGCAGCCAAATTCAGTAGCGCGGTTGAGTATACGGTCTTAACCTCGCCGCCTAATTCCCGCAGAACCCGCTCATCGCAGGACATCTCCATATCCGCGTTTAGCAGGAAATAGGCAAGCCAAACCAACGGATTGTACCAATGCAACGCCAGAGCAAGGTATGCGACGGGCTTTACAAGATAATCGCGCCGCTTGACGTGCGTCCGCTCGTGGCAGAGAACATAGGAAAGGTCAGCGTCCGCAAGACTTACGGGCAAGTAGATTTTTGGGAGCACAAAGCCAAGCACGAACGGCGAGCGGATATGGTCGGTTTCGTATACGCCGTCCTCCTGTTTCGTAGCGAAACGCAGTTTGCGCTTCAATAAAACATAACTGGCGGCGGCGTAAATCAGCAGAGCCGTAACGCCGAACGCCCACAAATAGGCGCCGACCTCAGTCCATGCCTGCAACGGGTTTGCGCTGGCAGCCGGGATTGCGGCGGGCAGAACCGCGCTTACGGCGTTATTGAGAACCGTCACGCCGCTGTCAAGGCGCGGTGCGGTCTGCATACCGATGTCGAGCGGTATGGGCGCGGGTTTCAGCGGGTTAAGGCTGAACACACTTGACGGCTTGAACGGGCAGAGCAAGTTAAACAGCACCACCGCCCACAGTGCGTAGGCGACGACTTTTGGGGCGTGAAGGTGACGAAAGACAAACCGCGCCGTCACCACGACCACGATAACGAAGCTCGCTGTCAAGCTCATATTCAGCAGGGAAAGGAACAGCTTATCCATTGCGCCCGCCCCCCTCGTCAATCAATGCCCGGATTTCCCGCGCTTCCGCTTCCGTCAGTTTCCTGTCCCGCAAAAACGAGGCGACGAAAGACGGTATTGACCCGTCGAAATGCTTGTTCAGCAGGGTCTCCGTCTCGTATTGCCGTACCTGTTCGCGGTTGACGAGCGTGGTAACGATGGTGTCCGTATTCTGGAGAAGCCCTCGTCCTGACATACGCTTCAACATCGTGTAGGTCGTGGACTTCTTCCAGCCGAGCTTGTCGGCGCAGAGCCGCACGAGTTCCGTCGAGTTTACGGGTTCGGTATCCCATATAACGCTGATAAACTTAAACTCGCCGTCGTAGAGTTTGTAATGATCCATAATCTAAGCCCCTTCCAAAAGTCTAAAACGGTAGACCTTCTGATATAGAGTTTACTAC
>JAITOS010000116.1 GCA_031289815.1 Peptococcaceae bacterium
TTTTCCTTCGAGCTACGATGAACGATCGCTGAAGCTTCTGCTTACGGCTCACACATTCTGCCGCTTTACGTACTTCGTGTTGCGCGCCGAGCCAACCTTAACGATAACGCCGGATTTCAACATTGACGCAATGACCGCTTCGACCGTGGTCGGGCTCACGTCCGGCAGAATGTAACATACCTCGCGTTTGCTTATCGGGAGCAGACTATGCAACACGGTCGCCTCAATACGCGCACGCTTGCTGAGCTTGCCGCTGTTCACTGCGGAGAAACGCTTGTCAAGCTCCTTGTAGCACATCAGCAGCGTCGTGATGAAGTTTTCGATGAACGGAAAGTAGCTGTTCTCCCCCGTGTGCCAACCGTCCGAACTGTTTTTCAATGCCCTGTAATAGTCCGCTTTACCCCGGTTGATTTGTTCCTCAAACGAGATGTACCGCCCTGCGTCGAAGCTGTTCTTGTACAGAAGCAGCAACGACAACAGCCGCGAAATCCTGCCATTGCCGTCTGAAAATGGGTGTACGCAGAGGAAGTCGAGGATAAAGCACGGAATCAGCAGCAACCGGTTCACGGCAGAGTTGTCGCGGGCGTCCATATACGCCAGTAGCAACTGCTCCATCGTTTCCGAAGTTTCAGCGGCGGGCGTAGGCTCAAAACGGACGCGCCGCGCTCCGCTCGCGTCAACCTCCATGATCATCACATTGTCGCTGTCCTTGTAATGCCCGCCGCCGTTCGGTGAATACGACAGCATAAGCTCATGCAGCCGCAGGACGTCACGCTCACGAAGGTCGAGGGCGGTGTATTCAGTGTGGATAAGAGCGAGCGTGTCGCGGTATCCGGCGATTTCCGCTTCATTGTGGTTCAACGGCGCGGAATTTTGGTTGACGATTTCGTTTAGGCGCTGTTCGCTCGTGACAATGCCCACGATTTCATTCGAGCCTTTAACGCTCTGTACTTTTGCAAGGCTCTCCAATAATCATTGCTTCAAACAAGCAATCGGCACGATGTACACGTCGTCGGCGCCAAATATGAGCAAATGGCGCAATCCGTTTTACAATTTACCGTAGACAGCATATAGGCAAGCGCGTAAACAAGCCTTACACCTAAAGCCATAGACGGAAAGGAACGTCTCGTGGTAAACTGGAGCAGATGAAGTAAAATAACAAAGGAGGCCAACGAATATGCTGAAAAAAGTCGGCGCGTCTATCGTGTTTTTGATGGCGATTCTGACCATGCTATTACCTTTTTATGGGTTTAAAGGGGTTTCAAACATACCCGGGATAGCGGCGATCCTTGACCATAAAATCCTTTTATCCCCCGGAGAAATGGCGGTGTTTTCCAATATCCCCGTGTTTGTTATTGCCATACTGCTATATTACTTCTGCCTGTGGGGCGATAGAAATCCGGGGCGGACAAACCGGAGCGGAGTGGCGCTTCAAGTGCTGGCTGTGATGCTCATCGAAATCGGGAAATGGGAATATTTACTCAGGTTTGAACACAGTATAGGACTCAGCTTGTGGGGATTTTGGCTGAATTCCGCTTTGAACTTGATCGTGCTGCTGCTCTGTTTGCCGCTGAAAAAGAACGCTGAGCAAGAAAGCATTCAATCTATCGTATAAAATCTCCGCCTGGGCGGATATTGTGGAGGAAACAGCGGCAAGTCTCTTGGTCAAAAAGTCGGGGACAGACACGCAAATGGCCGTTACCTTTGACGGTTCCGCCGTCAATTTCAACACAGTCAATGCTGGTTTTTAATGGCGGCAAAGCCTGAATTTTTTACCGTTTAGAGAATTAACTTTATCATATAACAACCAGTGTGCGGTCAGCTTTGCGCGGGGGTTGACACTTTAACGCCGATGTATTACCATATAAGAATATCGACTTACTATGAAAAGGTTTTCAGGAGGTGCGTCAGCATTGTATCGCGGCATGAAGTTTTTTTTAGTCCTGCAAGTGATTCTGATAGTGACGATACCTGCCGTTGTTTTTTTGGTCTTTTCGCAGTTTAATCCGCAAATTGACGTGTGGGGGAAATATCCGCTCTGGTTATATCCGTTGCTCAAATTAGTGGCCTATACGCTTTTCGGCTTTGCCTTATCTTTGCGGCAGCTCTCGGTTAAGCGCAAGCGGCGCATTCGGATCGCTTTGCTTTTGGCGGAGGTTATTTTGTGCGCAATTTCCGTATGGTATGTTGCGTTTTTCTATGTACCTTTTGAGGTTCCATTTTTATGGTTGGCTTCCTATGACCGGATTCCGCTGCAAGCCTTTGTGGGTATCGCTTTTGGGTATTTTTTGATCGCAACGATCAGCAGACCGGATAAGGTCTGATGTGTCATTGGCTGACAGGTAGACGTTCAGACTTGAAAAGCTACCGTGACAAAAACCGGCAAATATCCTCACATACAGCATCCCGCACCGCAAGCGCCCGCGTAAACAGCTGATGACAGCCGCCGGGATAATACTTTACGCTGGCAGTTGCGCCGATTTTTCTTTGAATATAGGCGGCGCTTTTGTAATATACGGTCTCATCCTCGCGGCACTGCGCGATGAAGCAGGGTTTTCGCACCGATGTAAGCAGCTTCTTCGAGTGAAATAACAGTTTTAGAAAATCAATTTCCGACTTCCGGCCGGTCTTTTTTATAGAATCCCGGTAATACGCCAGCGTTTCAAAGTCCCGGCGGCGAAGCCCGTGGACGACGTCTTGGAGCAGGACTTTGAGGTTCCAGAGATAGATGGGGGTATTGATGAAGGTGAGACTCCGGGTTTCCGGGAGAGCGGCAAAATGCAAGCAGATCAAGCCGCCCATAGAAAACCCTAAAAAATGGATAGACCGGTACTCTTGCCGGAGAGAATGTACCGTGATTTTGACGGATTCGATCCAATCCCTGTAGGAATATTTTTTGAGATACGCCTTGGTTTTGCCGTGTCCGGCGAGCAAAACGGGGTAGACGTCAAGACCCCTGGCCCGCATAGCGCGCGCCAAATATTCAATTTCCCCTAAATCCCCGCCGAATCCGTGAACGATGACATAGGCGTCTTCTTTCAATTCAACGGCTCACGGCGCGGTTTCGCTGTCGTCGCCGAGCAGGTCGTGCAGGGAGCCGCTGGCCTGCTCGGCGATCAGATTGTCAATAAATTGACGCGCCGTCCGACCGGAACGCCCGTTATGCCACATTTCCCAACGCAAAGCCATCTGCCGCAATTCTTTCTTGCCAATGCGCAATTGGTTTTGCTCCGCCAGATTTTCGATGATGGACAAAAAGCTCTCCTGGTCGGGTGAGGGAAAGGTGACGATGATGCCAAAGCGATCGGACAGGGAGAGCTTTTCCTGCTGTACGTCCTGGCTGAAAATCTCGTCCTTGCGCTCGGCATACGTCTCCTTGATCAGATGACGTCGGTTGGAGGTCGCGTAGACGATGACATTGGCGGGCTTGGCGGCGATCGTACCCTCCAGGATCGTTTTTAAGGCTTTATATTCCGGCTCGTTTTCGTCAAAAGACAGGTCGTCGATGAACATGATGAATTTGCCGGGTTCATTTTCCAGGAAGTTGCACAAGCGGGTAAAATCCGATAAATCCTTTTTGGCGATTTCGACGATGCGCAGCCCTTTTTGTACATAGGTCTGCAACAAAGATTTGACCATAGAAGACTTTCCCGTGCCCCGGAAGCCGTAGAGGAGCATATTGTTCGCCGGGAATCCGGCTAACAGATGTTCGGTGTTCTCGGCGATGATCCGTTTTTCATTTTCAAGCCCGATCAATTGTTCCATGCGGACGGGATCCGGATTGGCGATACCGATGAGCGTCGGCTGGTCGGTCTCCGTAACCCAGCAGGCCGCCGCGTAGCGACCGAAGATGCCGCAGCCCACCCGTTCATAAAAGACGGTCAGGACGCCGACGCAGGTCTGCCAGGAATGATTTTGCAGGTGCGATTTGATATTCTGGCGCGTTTCCAGCAGCCAGCCGGCGGCGGTATCGCTGGGTGAGGCGGTCTCCGAGGCGGCTTCCGAGCCGACTTCCGAGCCGGAGGCCGCGTTCCTCAGCTCCCATTCCGGCCAGTTGGCGGGGTGGAGCGGATGCTCGGCGGGGATATGGGTGTTGAAGCCGGTTTTTTGAAAGAGGGTCAGAATCAGGCGCTTGATTTCCTTGGGGCTGATATTGGCCGCTTCTTCCAAAAGGGCCAGATCGCGGATGACCAGCTTTTTGAGAGCGGGGCTTACATTATTTTGTCCCTTGGCCGCGGCGCGGGAGAAAATATTATCGTCATTGAGGATGAGATCAAGCAGTAAATCGGTCCAGCCGTGAGTAGCGGCCAAAGCGCTGAAACGATGATAGGCGAGAACCACGCCTTTAGGGTCGGCGTCGTCGATGGCATCCATGAGCTTCGTCCAGGCATGGACGGTTTTATCAGTAGTGATGGCGTGATAGACGGACAGACTGGACAGTAAAAAGGTTGAAGTTGGCAAAACAGGTCATCTCCTTGCATAAATAAAACATTTATTACCTAAAATGAGGGAGTAGTGATATAGTAAGGTATAACGTATCCTAATTGTTAAGGATACCATTTGGATTCAATATAATCAATATTTTTTCCTGCGTGACGTCTCCCCAATGGTATCTCCCCCCAAGCCCAGAAAACAGACAAAAAATAGCGCGTGAGGTTTCAGGAGTTGAGCCGGTGAGCGGCTGGACGGGAAAGTATAAAATTGTGGTATTAATTTTGAAATATTTTGAAATCATCAGCAGGAATTTTGCTTGATTTCAGCGAAAACAGTACAATTACGTAGGAACGGTACGGGAATGGGTCCCGACGCGGCACGGTAAAGAGGGTCTGTCAGACGATCTGGATCAGGAGGAAAAAGGTACATATGCGGGGTATTGTTGTTTTAACTTCTCCCCACAGCCAAGTCACCCGGATTTCCAAGGAATTGGCTGAAGAACTGAATTTAAAAGTGATTATCCAGGAATCGGCGCTGGAAGACGCGGTGAATCTGGTAAAAGGCCTGTTGAAAAAACGGGAAGAGTTTATCTGGGCTGTGATTAGCCGTGGAGCCACCCTGGAAATGATGAAAAAAGAGATCGTGGACGTACCGCTGATCAGTATCGATACCAACTCCTACGATCTCATGCTCACCCTGCATCAGGCCAGACAATTGGGCGATAAAATCGGCCTGATGATCTCTGACTTGCAGAAGCTGGAAGCCAGCCAGCAGGTGAATAGCATCATGAAATTGTCGGTGCAAACGTATTTCTATACCAACTGGAATGAATTTAATTTTCAAGCGGAGAAGATTAAAGCCGACGGCATTGAGGTGTTAGTGGGCGGCGGCGCGGGCGGCGCCCAAATAGCGGAAAAGAACGGCATTTGGCATGTGCCCCTGCTGCCGAGCGTGCAAACAGTGTATCAGGCGCTGGTCAGGGCGAAGGACATCGTGGCGACCAAGAGCCGGGAGCAGGAAAAAGCGGAACAGCTGAAAGCGATCCTGCATTATTCGCATGAAGGGATCATGGCGATCGATCAGAATGAACGGGTGACGGTCTTTAATTCCGTCGCCTCCAAGCTCTTCGGTCTGGACGAAGCCAAAGTGAGCGGACGTCCTTTAAGCGATTTCAGCTATAAGAAATCACTGATAGAGATGTTTGAAGGGCCGGAAGAGAAGCTGGGCTATATTCATCAGACGCGCGAGGCGACCTTGCTCGTGAATAAGGTTCCCTTGTCGTACAAGTCGCGCGTGGACGGGGTTTTAGTGACCTTTAAAGACGTCACCAAGATTCAGGAAGAGGAAAGTAAAGTCCGGCGGGAGATGTATGCGAGAGGTTTCGTCGCCAAATTTAATTTTGATGAAATTATCCATATCAGCAACAAAATGTCGACGATCATCGCTAAAGCCAAAAAATTTGCCAACACCGAGAGTACCATCCTGATCAGGGGCGAAAGCGGAACGGGGAAAGAACTCATTGCCCAAAGTATGCACAATGGCCATAAGGTTCGGAGAAATCGGCCCTTCGTCGCCGTCAATTGCGCCTCGCTGGACGATAACCTGCTGAACAGCGAGTTATTCGGTTATGAAGAAGGCGCGTTTACCGGGGCGCGTAAAGGCGGCAAGCCGGGTCTGTTTGAACTGGCGCACGGCGGCACGATTTTCCTGGATGAAATCGGCAAGGTGAAGCCGGAAGTGCAGGCGAACCTGTTGCGGGTGCTGCAAGAGAAAGAAGTGCGCCGGATCGGCAGCGACCGGGTCATCCCCATCGACTTGCGGGTTATCGCCGCCTCCAACGAAAATTTAGAAGAATTGATCAGCAAGGGGATTTTCGCGGAAGATTTGTATTATCGCTTAAATGTGCTGACCATCACGATTCCGGCTCTGCGGGAAAGGCGTGAAGATATTCCGGAGTTGGTACAATGGATGATGCGGAATAATTGTACGAAATATCATAAAGAGGAGATCACCCTGCCCGCGCTGGTAATCAAGCGCTTGAGTATGCTGCCTTGGCCGGGCAACATCCGGCAATTGGAGCATATCATCGAAAGGTGCGTTGTTTTGGCGGATACAGAAGAGGACGCTCCGCGAATTTTGCTGGATTTATTGGAGGAAGAGTTTGAACAGGCGCAAGGGATGGTGGCGGCCCAGCTGAAAAAGGAAGATGAGGTCATGATCAAAATCGGTACGCTCGAAGATATGCAAGCGGAGATCGTTCAAAAACTGGCAATGCGCGTTCCTTTGACCAAAAGTGAATTGGCGCTGAAGCTGGGCATCAGTCGGCCGACCTTATTGAAGATATTGAAAAAAGAAGAAGGCTGAAAGGGGGATGAATAAAATTGGCAAAGGCGTGTAAAAATATTTTATAGCAATCAGCGGACATCTTGGTAAAAAATTTAACACATTAAACGGCTCGTTTAAAAAAAAGCGATGAAAAAAGCTCTTGTTATCTGGCATGAATTTTGCAATAATTAAAGCGAATGGAGAACCATGTAATAATATAAGGAGGATGAAAGATGAGCAAATGGCATACCGACCAGTGGTTCGTTAGTCCTTTGAACTACGAACCGGAAGTAACCAAAGATTTTGCATTTGCACCCGAGATCAAATTCCATGACGTAACCTTGCGAGATGGAGAACAACAGGCAGGATTGACCTTCCGCAAAGAGGAGAAAATTAAGATTGCGGAAGGACTCGCCAAAGCGGGGATTCATCGTATTGAAGCCGGTATGCCGGCCGTATCGCCACAGGATGCCGCGGCGATTAAAGAGATCGTCAATATGAATCTGGGACCTGAAATCTTTGCTTTCGCTCGCTGTATGGTTTCCGATGTGGAAAAAGCAGCGGACTGTGGCGTGAAAGGGATCGTCGTCGAAATTCCTTCCAGTGACCACCTGATCAAGGAAGCGTATAAATGGCCGTTGGAAAAAGCGATTGAATCCTCGATCAAAGCGACGCTGAAAGCGAAGGAATATGGTTTGTACACCTGTTTCTTCCCGATTGACTTCAGCCGCGCGAATCTGAGCTGGGTACTCGACCTGATTGAACGTGTGGCCGCGGAAGGTCATATGGACGCCTTGGTTATGGTGGATACCTTTGGCGGACTGTCCCCGCACGCGATTCCCTACATGATCAAATCTTTCCAGAAACGCATTAAGAAACCGATCGAGCTGCATTTCCATGATGATGTAGGTCTGGGCACAGCCAATACCCTGATCGGTCTGGCGAACGGCGCGTCTGTGGTACATTCCACGGTTTCGGCCATCGGCGAACGCGCTGGGAACACCGCTTATGAAGATGTAGCCATTGCGCTGTTAACCATGTATGGCATTGACACAAAGCTGAACTACAAGATGATTTATCCGCTGTCCAAGTTGGTTCAGGAAATTTCCGGGTTCACGGCGCAGCCGAATAAAGGGCTCATCGGCGATGATATTTTCAACGTAGAGTCGGGAATTATCGCCAGCTGGTTCAAGAATACGAAGGATACGCATCCGGTGGAAGTATTCCCGATTCACTGGGATCTGATCGGGCATAAAGAAGCTCAGGTGGTGATCGGTAAGAACAGCGGTATCGACTCGATCTGGATCAATCTGGAAAAATACGGTTATGACAATGTCTCCACGGAGCAAGCGAACGCGATCCTGGATGAAGTTAAGGCGAAGGCTTATGAAACCAAACGCCTCCTGACCGAAGCTGAATTCAAAAAAATCGTTGACAGCGTAGCCAAATAAGTTTGTCTGTATTGCCGGTCAATTAGTATTGGGAAAGAAGGGTTAATTGTGGGTAGGATCCGAAGTGTTCTGTTTGTACCAGGCCATAAGGAAAAGATGGTGGTAAAATCTGTCAATGCCGAATCTGAAACTGACGGCGTCGTATGGGATATTGAAGACGCCGTACCGCCGTCCGAGAAACCGGCGGCGCGCCAGCTGATTGGCAAAACCTTGCAGGAAGGTTTGCCGGCGAAACCGGTATATGTGCGCGTTAACGCGCTGGCGACCAAGATGACGGGCGAAGATTTGCGGGCCGTTGTGTATCCCGGACTGTATGCCGTTATGGTGCCTAAGGTTGAATCCAAGGATGATATTACAGCGGTTTCGGCCTTGCTGGAAACCTTGGAGCAAGAGAGAGGCATTACGGAAAAGATCAAGATTCACGCGATCGTAGAAACCTGTCTGGGCGTCCTGAAGGCGCTGGAAATCGTCACCTCATCTGACCGGATTGAAGGGGTATCCTTCGGTGCGGAAGATTTCACGTTGGATCTCGGCACCAGCCGTTCCCGTGAAGGCATCGAATTGGCCCACGCCAGAGGTTTGGTGGTCTTGGCGGGCGCCGCGGCTAAAGTCAATATTATCGATACCGTGTTCTCGGATCTGAATGATGAAGAAGGGTTAGCGAACGAATGTCGCGGCAGCCGTCAAATGGGCTTCCTGGCGAAGTTTGCCATTCATCCCAAGCAGGTTCCGGTGATCAACGCGGCTTTCTCGCCGACGCAGGCGGAGATTGATTTTGCTACCCGCGTAGTCGAAGCTTTTGCCAAGGCGCAAGCGGAAAATATCGGCGTCATCACAGTTGATGGCAAAATGATTGACCCGCCGGTCGTTGAAAGAGCCAGAAAACTTCTGGCGTCCACAAAATAAACAGAGTGCCTTAAAACACAGTCTGTGGAAATGAATGAAGTGGAGCAAAATTGGCGCGTTTATTAGAGAATGAGGCTCTGAGGATTCTCGCCGACAATAAGCTCCCGGTTCCTCGGTTTGAATACGCGGCGACGCCGGAGGAAGCCAAGCAGGCGGCGGAAAATTTAAATGTACCGGTGGTCATCAAAGCGCTGGTGCCTGTCGCTAACAGAGGAAAGGCCGGAGCGGTGGTTTTCGCCGACGAACCGGAGCAAGCGGCGCTAAATACAGAGGTTTTATTGGGATCTTCAGTGCAGCATTGTCTTGTAGAAAAGGTTTTAATATGTGAAAAGCTCAATACTGATCAGGAACTGTTTGTCTCTATAACCATCGATCATGGGTTACAATGTCCGGTCGTATTTGCCAGCACGGCCGGAGGGGTTGACTTTGAAGAGATTGTTTCCAGGAACCCGGAAAAGATCAGAAAAGTTTATGTAGATCCGTATAAAGGCTTACCTGATTATGTAGCGAAGGAAACATGGGCGGATCTGGGCTTGAAGGGTTCGGTTTTAAGGGACGCCGCGATGATTTTAAGCAAATTGTACAATGTTTTTGGCGCGTATGATTGCGATCTTCTGGAAGTCAACCCGTTAGTCATTACCAAAGAAAGCAAAATATGTATCGTCTCCGCGGCGATGACCATCGATGACGCCGCCCTGTTTCGTCATCCAGAACTGAATCATGTGCTTCAGATGGGAAATGATTACGCATGGCGCGCTCTCACTTCAATGGAAAAGGATATTGTTGATATCAATGAAACCGATCCTTACCGTGGGAAGGTGATGTGCATGGAACTGGGCGGCGGAGATATTGCTTTCATGTGCGGCGGTTGCGGTGGCAGCCTGCTGATGTTGGACGCCCTGCTGCAATACGGCGGTAAACCGGCGAACTATTTAGCCTTTGACGGCAATCCGCCGGAGAGAAAAGTGTATGGCCTTACCAAAGTATTGTTAGCGAAACCCGGAGTCCGAGGATTGTTTGTTTGCGCCAACATAGCCAACGACGTCCAGGTAGACGTTGTCGCCAATGGAATCGTTAAAGCGTTGCAAGAGGCGAAGAAAAGCGGCGATTTTCCGGTGGTGGTCCGGCTGGCGGGAGTGAATGACGAAATAGGCCGGGAAATATTCAACGCAGCGGGGGTGGAGTACTACGGCGAAGAGATCACCATGACCATGGCCGCAAAAAGAATGATCGAGAGAATGAATCAGATCAAAGCCGGATAAGGTGGTAAAATGGGGATATTAGTCGATAGGAATTCACGCGTTGGGATCGTGGGAATCACCGGGCTGGACGCGATGGCGGCGGCGAAAGATATGCTGAATTATGGGACGCCTGTTCTCGCGGGAATTTCTCCCGGCAGAAGAGGAGAAAGAATTCAGGAAATACCGGTGTATGATACGGTCAGGCAAGCGGTGGAAGAACAAGGCGTAAATACAATGCTCATTTATGCGCCGCCTGCCTTTATACTGGATGCTGTTCAGGAAACGCTGGCAAGCGATATCAAACTGATGGTTATTCCGACAGAGAAGGTTCCGAATCAGGACGTATTAAAAGCGATCTATGAGATAAAAGCCGTTGGAGCCCGGATGATCGGCCCCAATACGATTGGACTGATTCATCCGTTAGAACGAGTTAAATTGGGAGCAATCGGTGGAGACAAAGTAGAAAGATGTTTCATTCCGGGATGTGTCGGGGTGATATCGCGCAGTGCCGGTATGACTGCGGAAACCGCTCATATGATTAAAAAATCCGGCTTGGGGGTCAGTACGGCCGTGAATATCGGCGGCGACGCCCTCATCGGCACAACGCCGAAAGAGCTATTGGAGCTGTTTGAAAGAGATCCGCAGACGAAAGCAGTTATCCTGTTTACGGAGCGCAATATACTTCTTGAGGAAGAAGTGATGGAATTTATCGGACAAGGGTCTTTCTCCAAGCCTTTGATTGCGGCAATTGCCGGGAAACACACCCTGCATATGCTGAAAAAGCCGTGGCTCGGTTATGAGAAAATCGCCGATGAAAGCGCTGATAAATGGTCGGAGAAACTGAAAAGACTAAAAGCGGCCGGAGTTCACGTAGCGGATAAGTATGACGATATCATTACGATCTTACAGGACCTGGAACTCGAAGAATCTTGGGTAGTTTAATTTAAGGAGGTATGGACCAAGTGAGTAGCTATCGAGCTTTTACCCTCCGCAAGTTACAGTCTTTATTGGGCGTGCTGCCGTTGGGCGTATTCTTTTTCGTACATCTGACGCTCAATTCCGCCGCGGCTAAAGGAGAAAACGTTTATAACACGGTTATCGGCGTAATGCGAGGGTTCCCAAACATTTGGGTGTATGAATGGGTGATCATTTTCATCCCCCTGCTCATTCATGGCTTGTACGGGCTGTGGATTTGGTGGACGGGAAAATCGAATGTAACCCGGTATGGAAATTATCGTAACTGGATGTATTTGCTCCAGAGATTATCAGGGATTATCGCTTTTATTTTCCTGGTCTATCATGTGTTTGTATTCAGGTATGGCGAGCTATTCTTTAAAATCCCAGAACTTTCCTTTGAGTTTATCGCTCTGCAGTTCACGGATCCCTTGATCTTTGCTATTTATTTGATCGGATTAGTGTCGGCTGCCTTTCATTTTGGCAATGGTATCTATACGTTCTGCATTACCTGGGGGATTACTGTCGGCCAAAAGAGCCAAAAATTTGTTAATCTCGTATCCTGGGTCATCTGTATCGTGTTTTCTTTGTATGGACTGAATTCCATGTTAGCATTCTTAGGCAAAAATATATTTTAGCCGTTCTTCGATAGGAGGTATAGGAGCATGAGCGCACCACAAGTACTAGTGATCGGAGGCGGACTAGCCGGACTGATGGCCGCTATCCGTGTTGCGGAAAAGGGAGCCAATGTAAAGGTATTTTCCCTTTGCGCACCCAAACGATCACACTCAGCCTGTGCCCAAGGCGGTATTAATGGAGCCATTAATACCCTGGGACAGGGTGATTCGCCAAAGTATCATTTTGAAGAGACCATTTATGGTGGAGACTTTTTAGCCAATCAGACGATCGTTAAAGGTTTTACGGATGCGGCGCCACGTTTGATCCATATGTTGGATCGTATGGGTGTTACCTTTAACCGTACCCCGGAAGGACTCATTGACCTGCGCCGGGCAGGGGGAACCAAGTTTAACCGGGTGGCCTTCGCGGGAGGAACCACCGGACAGCAGATGCTGTACGCTTTGGATGAACAGACCCGCAAATTGGAAGAACAGGGAAGAGTGGAAGTCCTCTTTCCGTGGGATTTCATGGAAGCCATCATCGATGAAGAAGGTAACTGTCGCGGGGCGGTTCTTCAGGATCTGACGACTATGGAAGTCAAGGCTTTTCGCGGGGACGCCGTGATCATGGCGACCGGCGGCTTAGGCTATCTCTTCGGAAAGAGCACTAACGCCGTGATCAATAACGGCAGCGCCGTGAGCGCGCTGTATCAGCAGGGGGCGATCTACGCCAACGGCGAGTTCATCCAAATCCATCCGACCTCGATTCCGATGGACGACAAGAACCGCCTGATGTCGGAAACCTGCCGCGGAGAAGGCGGCCGGGTCTGGGTGTACAAAGATGGGAAACCGTGGTACTTCCTGGAAGAGTGGTATCCGAATTACGGAAACCTGGTGCCCAGGGATATTGCAACGAGAGAAATCTTTAAGGTATGCGTCGATATGAAATTGGGGATCGACGGCGAAAACATGGTGTATCTGGATCTTTCCCACCTGGATCCGAACTGGCTGCAACAACGTTTGGGCGGGATTCTGGATATGTATGAAATCTTTGTCGGCGATGATCCGCGTAAGGTTCCCATGAAGATTTTCCCGACGGTCCACTTCACGATGGGCGGCCTGTGGGTAGATGAAACACAGACGACCAAAATACCGGGATTATACGCCGCAGGCGAATGCGAGTATCAGTATCACGGAGCGAACCGTCTGGGCGGTAACGCCATGCCGGCTTGTATGTACGCCGGGGAGCTGGCCGGCAACAGCGCTATGGATTATATCAAAGGCTTAGCCAAGAGCGCGGCGGATTTGCCGGATAAAGTCTTTGATTCGGCTCAGAAGAAAAACGCGGAAGTAGACGGGAATATTTACAAGCTGACGGGAACGGAAAATCCCTATTTACTCCATCGGGAAATGGGCGAATGGATGACGAATAACGCTACGGTTGTTCGCTATAATGATCGCTTACAGAATACGGACAACAAGCTGCTGGAGCTGATGGAACGCTTTAAGAAGATCGGTATTTCCGATAACACCAACTGGTCCAATCAGGTAGTACCCTTTACCCGTCAATTATGGAACATGTTAGAGCTGTCGAGAGTCATCACCATCGGCGCGATTGCCCGGAATGAAAGCCGCGGCGCGCATTATAAGCCGGACTTCCCGGAACGGGATGATGAGAATTGGCTGAAGACGACCCTGGCGACCTACTCGAAGGACGGTCCCAAACTTTCGTATGAAGATGTCGATATTCAACACGTTAAACCGCGTCCGCGCCGTTATTAGGAGGTGATACAAATGGCGAATAAAGAGATTCGATTAAAAATTAAACGTCAGGATAACCAGTCTTCCGCTCCCTACTGGCAAGAATTTGTCCTCCCGTACCGGCCCACCCTCAATGTCATTTCCTGTCTGATGGAAATCCAGCGCAATCCGGTAGACGCCACGGGTAAAACCGTGTCGCCGGTTATCTGGGAATGCAATTGCCTGGAAGAAGTATGCGGGGCGTGTTCCATGCTGATTAACGGTAAAGCGCGTCAGGCGTGCAGCGCCTTGATTGACAAACTGGCTCAGCCGATCGTTTTAGAACCGCTGTCAAAGTTTCCCACCGTGCGGGACTTGATGATCGATCGGACCGTCATGTTCAAAAACCTGAAAAAAGTCAAAGCCTGGATCAATATTGATGGGACGCATGACTTGGGACCCGGACCGAGATTTCCGGAAAAAACAAGGCTTTGGGCCTATGAATTGAGCCGGTGTATGACTTGCGGCTGCTGTATGGAATCTTGCCCGCAGGTGAATCCTTCCTCTAAATTTATCGGGCCGACGGCCATCGCCCAGGTGCGCTTGATGAATGCGCTGCCGAACGGCGAAATGGACGCGGAAGAAAGATTAAACGCTCTGATGCAGCCTGGTGGCGCGGCGGAATGCGGCAACGCCCAGAACTGCGAAAAGGCGTGCCCGAAAGAGCTGCCGTTGCTGACCTCGATCGCTGATATCAACCGTCAGCTGACGGTAAAGAGTATCTTTGGATTACTAAGAAAGTAAAAGGGAGAGGTGAATTTACTTGTCTATCAAACAAAGCCTTATCGAATCCGTCGTATTTGAGCTCTATAAGCAGGCCTCCATTGAGATTCCGCCGGACGTCATGCGTGCCTTGCAAAAAGGATATGACCTCGAGGATTCTCTGGTCGCCAAAGGGCAATTTGAAGCGATTATGGAAAACATTAACATCGCCCACACCAAGCAAGTCGGTATGTGCCAGGATACGGGTGTGCCGATCATTTACGCTGATCTGGGCTTAAAGGCGCAGGTGGAAGGCGATCCTTACGAAGCGTTTACCGAAGCGATTAAGAAAGCGACCACAGCGGTGCCGATGCGCCAAAACGTTATCAATCCGCTGACCAAAAAGAATTCCGGCACGAATACCGGCTGGGGGATCCCTTATGTTCATTGGGATACGCTTCCCGATAAGGATTATCTGGATATTTTAGCCGTGACCAAAGGTTTCGGTTCGGAAATGCGCGGCAGTCAATGTTGGGTGTTATCCAGTGAAGACGTTGGTCGGGCGACGGTGAAAGCGGTTCTGGACGTGGTCGCTGACTCTATGGGCGAGCCTTGTCCGCCGGTGATCATCGGCGTAGGCATCGGCGGCTTTGCCGACAGCTCCATGTCGATTGCGAAGAAAGCGCTGTTCCGTGATCCCATTGGTTCCCGTAACCCCGATCCGGATGTAGCCGCGCTGGAAGAAGAAATCGAAACAGCAGTCAACGGCTTAAACCTCGGACCGATGGGCTTTGGCGGCAAGACGTATACGTTAGGCGTTCACGCTGAATTGAGCGGTTCGCATACGGCGGTTATGCCGGTATCGGTCATCTTCCAGTGCTGGGCCTGCCGCTATGCGAAAGCCCGTATTCACAACGACGGACGGGTTGAATATATCACCCATCCTCATTTGGGAGGTAAATAAGCATGAGTAAGTCATATCATTTCACGTTTCCGCTGAACGAAGAACAAATCAGAGAGTTGCAATTGGGTGATTTGGTTTATTTGACCGGTAACATTTACACGATGCGTGATATGGGACATCGCCGCGCCGTAGATATGCTGAATGAAGGCAAGGAATTGCCCTTTGACCTGGCGAGCGGCGCTATCTGGCATTGCGGCCCGATCGTCCGCAAAGACGCAAACGATAAGTGGGAAACCGTGTCCGCGGGATCAACGACCAGCTCCCGTTTCACCTATCTGGGTTCGGATCTGATCAAAAAAGTAAAACTGCGCGCTACGATCGGTAAAGGCCAGATGCTGCAAACCGCGGTTGATACGATGCAGGAGGTCGGTTCGGTGTTTCTGAATACGACCGGCGGAACCGCCGCTCTATACGCCCAGCAAATCGAAGAAATCGTGGACGTGCATTGGACCGATTTAGGCTTGCCGGAAGCGATCTGGGTGATGAGAGTAAAAGATCTGGGCCCGTTGGTGGTCGGCATTGACTCGCATGGCCGCAGCTTATTCAATGACAAAAAGATTGAAATGGATCAGCTGCTGGCGCAGACCTATAAAGACGCCAAGATTGATCCGACCTATAATCTGGCTTATTTGCCGAAACGCGTACCCGCCAGCGGCACCAAAAAATAGTTTCATAAGAGGACAGGAACCATCATATAGTCATTCGCCGCAGGAAGGTTTCCTGCGGCGGCTCGCTTACCTGGCCCTTCCGCCGTGGCGCGAGAACCGTTCCAAGGAATTTTCTGGTCTGCTATTTGAATGTTTCGTTCCTTCCTTCGTCTCAAATGCAAAATAGTTTTAATAAAAAGATGAATCATGCTTGTACTTGAGCGTAAAAAATTATAAAATAATATCGAAGGTAATTTGAAACAGGAGAGGAGGACTCGATTTGTATTCTGAAGATGCAAAAACAATGGCACGATTAATCAAAGAGAGAGTCAGCATCAGAAGTTATTTGCCGGATCCAGTATCGAAAGAGGACTTGGATTTAGTTCTTGAAGCTGGAAGAAGATCGCCATCCGGCGAAAATGCTCAGCCCTGGAAGTTTATTGTCGTTCAAGACGAAAAGTCGCGGCAGATCATCGGCGACTTAGCGCGTATCGGCAGTGGTCGTCGTTTTACCGGGGAATTCATCAATAAAACGATGGAACACCGGTTTGAAGGATTAGACGATCCCGTGAAGAAAAAAGCCGTATTCGACAAACTTACTTCCGGCAGTGTTTCCGCGTTTCTGGCGGAAGCGCCGCTACTGATCGTCGTTATCGGCGATAAGGGGGTTTGGGACACGCCGTTCGACTGCTCGGCGGCAATCGAGAACATGCTGTTGCAGGCGCAAGCCTTGCAGCTGGGCGCTTGCTGGGTGAACGCCATCACGATGGATATCCGGGATGAGTTGATACTCAAGGATCTGCTGGCTATTCCGGAAAAGTACAAAACTCTCAGCGTCCTGGCCCTTGGCTATCCGACGAAGATGAGGGGTCCGCGGAAGCGTTTAACCATGGAAGAAATCGTATGCGATGAAAAGTTTGGCAAAGCATATGTTCCGGGAGGTAGTATTGATGTCTAGACAAGTTGATCAAAAGTATTTCACCGGACTGTTGGCTGAAACATTTAAGGCGTTTTATGATGAAAGAGGATCGGGCTGCCGTTATCGTTGCACCCTGTTAGGGGTAGATGGCTATCAGAAGGCCTATCCGGAGAATGTAGGCAAAGACATGACGGTGGCGGAAGCGTTTGAAGCGACGAAAAAGTATTTGCTTGAAAACGGCGTTGTGGAAGATGTTACCTACACGGAAGAGCATGATTTTGCGGATGTCGTCAATGTTACCTTTAAGAATTGCGCGCAATGGGGTACCGAAGTAAAAATGAAGGAATTGGGTATTCCGACCTATGCCTGTCCTTGCGCCAATATTATGGCCTATAACATTGAACAGGGCGGTAAATTTACGACCGAGCTGGCGACTTTTGCCGGCAATAAGGATCTGGAAAGAACGGAAGAAGGCGTCTGCCGTCTGGCGATGTCTTGTTTCGTTAAAAACATTGGTAAATAAGGATTAAAAAAGGATTTGTAAAGGAGTTGGACATCAGATGGCAACGAATGAACTCGATATCATGATTGGTGAGACAATGTCCGTCAGAAGAGCGAGAGAACTGAATTCCAAAGATTATTTCTATCAAATTCTCAAGGACAATCCCAAGATGGCGGAAATCTATCCGGGCGTAGAAAATGATATCATGGAAGGCGCGATTGATCATCATATCCATGCGTTCCCTGATTTCGTGAACCGCGGCCAGGATATGATCGAAGTGGCGATTGACGCCAGTAAAGCCAAAATGCGCGCGGTCGCTTTCAAAGATCACTGGAACATCACCGCAAACGCCGCTTATTTGACGCAACGCTACATCGACAGCATGTACAAAAACGGTGAATTGGATCATCGCGTTGAAGTATACGGCGGTATGGGTCTGTGCTTCGGCGCGAATCCGAAAGTCGTTCAGGAAGCGCTGAAATATCCCAACATGAAGATGGTTTGGTTCCCGACCTTTGAATCAGCCGGTTACAAACGTTTTGCCGGTAAAGGCTACGAAAACGGCGTACCTCTCTGCGACGCGAATAACGAAGTATTGCCGGGTGTCGTGGAAATCATGGAAATGTGCGTTGAGAAAAAAGTAGGGATTGGCTTAGGCCATACCGACTATATCGAGCTGGTTCCGCTGGCTAAAAAGGCGAAGGAATTAGGCGCGCGCACGGTATTGGATCATCCGCTCCTGGAGCTGAATAAATTAAAAGTCGATGAAATGAAGCATCTCGCGGATCTGGGCGTTTATGTCGGCACCTACTGCCAGCCGATGATTCCGAGCTTGTATCAATGTATCCAGGATCCATTTGAAACGGTGGCGGCGATCCGTGAATGCGGCGCTGAAAGATGTTGCTCCGGTTCGGATTTTGGTCAGGTTCTCCATGTGTACACGGTTGAAGGGATTCGCATTTTCGTGCGGGCGTTACTGGCCTTCGGCATCACGCCGGCGGAACTGAACGTTCAGCTGAAAGACAATCCTGCCAAACTGATGTATCTGGACGACTGAGAATTGCCGGTACAAAGGAATAAAGTAAAGGCTTCAATGCCATTGTCGTAGGGGTCTGCAAAGACCCTTACTTCTTCTATTCATGCCGGGAGGTTGGTGGAACGTATGGAATATATATTGATGTTCTTGCCGCTGTGTATCTTGGTAGCCATTTACTTCATCGTTTCCGCCAGCTATAAACGCCTTAACCAGCGAACGGCGGAGATCATCCAGGCTGTTGACAATTTGGCTCGCAAAATTGACGAGCTGAGTGAGTCCGCGAATAGAACATAGACAAGCGAAAATAGCGTGAAGCTTTTTTAGAGGTAAAGGAGGATATAACATCATGAGTTTAGCGCGTCAAGTCAGTGAATTTATTCAGAAGACGACCTTTGCGAGTTTATCGCCGGCGGTAGTCCATAAGGCGAAAAACCATATTATGGATACGTTAGGCGTATGCATTGCTTCCGCAGGGGATCCGACATTGGCGAACATAGCGAAATCCTTTTTAGAAGACATCGGCAGCGGCTCTAAGTGTACGGTTTTTGGGTTAGGCGCGAAAGCGTCGATATCGGACGCGGCTCTGCTCAATGGCTTGCTGACGCACGGTCTTGACTATGATGATTCTTCCTGGACGTTGATTGGACACCCCAGTGCGGCTGTTTTACCGGCGGCCATCGCGGTGGGCGAGAGCGTCAATTGCTCCGGAAAGGATTTGATCACGGCGTATGTGATCGGCGTCGAGGTTGCTTGTAAGATTGGAACCTCCGGCGAGCCTTATCTCTATGAAGCCGGTTGGCATGCGACAGGCGTCGTTGGGGTTTTAGGGGCGGCGGCGGCGGCGGGAAAACTGCTGAACCTGAGTACGGAACAATTGGTCAATGCCATCGGCATTGCCGCTTCTTTAGCGGGTGGCTTGAGAAGAAATTTTGGAACCTTCACGAAGCCATTCCATGCCGGGGCTGCCTGCCAGAATGGCGTGATTGCCGCTTTATTAGCCAAGCGGGGATTTGACGCCAATGAAGAAGCCTTGGAAGGGAAATATGGTTTCTTTGAAAATTATACACAAAAGAAAGCGGCCGGAGGATTTCCCAACCCAGGACAGCCCTTTGATATCGACGATCCGGGATTTTTCGTAAAACCCTATCCATCCTGCGCGGCGACCCACACGGGAATTGACGCGGTACTGGAGCTTCGTCAAGCGGGGATCGATCCGGAGAAAATTCAAAAAATCGAAGCGGGCTGCGGCCCGGTGGGTCCGATTATGCTCATCTATGATCAGCCGAGCAGAGGCTTTGAAGGCAAGTTCTGCATGAAATACCTCATTGCGGCGGCTTTGGTGGATGGTAAAGTAGGGCTGAATACCTTTACGGATGAAAAGATTGCGAATCCGCTGATTAAAAAGCTGATGAATTTGACGACGTTTGAGCCGACGCCTGAATTTGCCGACCGGCCCATCAGTGAAGCGCCGACGTCGATTAAAATTACCCTCCAGGATGGAACGATTTTGGCAAAAACCGTGGAGGATCCGCTGGGCAGTCCGACTAATCCGATGAACCAGCAATTAATGACCGATAAGTTTAAGGACGCCACGTCGAACCTGTTATCCGCGGAAAAAGCGGCGGCGGCGATCACCTTGCTGAGTAAACTTGAAGATGTGCCCGCTATTCAGGCGTTGATCAACATTCTGAAGGCGGAATAGATGGATAAACCGTTCGCTCCGCAGTGAACCATGCGCGGAAGCGTACAGTGCGGGAGAATGCAGAAACGGCTAAAAATGTGACCCGGAAAAGAACTGATTCATTTTCCGGGTCTTTTAAAATTAGAGCAACAGTCCTTAGCGAACGCGCGCAATCGGCGGACGCTCGCTGAGAAAAGGGCGCCGACGCTGGTCGGCTGTTGCCCGCGTAGTGGGCTTGGCGGCTTGGCGGAAGGGAGGAGGGGCGAATCATTGAGGAGCCATTGTATGCGCTGTATCAGGGCATAAAGAACGGACTAAGCGGTCATAATTACGATGTTGACGAAGCGAAAGAAATTCCTTACGGCTTACAGTTCCTGATTAAAGGAGAAGCCAGCGGGATGCTCAGAATCTATAGCAATAAAAAAAAGCGGTTGAAAGTGGATTGCTCTCAGTTAAAAGGGAATATTCCGGCGGTGGAAGCGATCCTCATGAGCGCTTCCGCCCTAAAAAGCGAGGATAGCGGCAGAGGAAAAGCGGCGCCGTTGTCATTGGGGAAGAAGACAGAACCGGCAGATGGCAGCTTCGATCTGGGATATCCGATCATTGGCAGCGACGAATCAGGCAAAGGAGATTATTTCGGGCCGTTGGTCAGCGCCGCGGTCTATGTGGATGAAGAAAGCGCCGCCTGGATGGAGGCGTTAGGGGTTAAAGACAGCAAAAAGATCACGGACGCCAAAGCCTTGGAATTAGCGGCAAAAATCAGGAAGACCTGCGATGGAAAATATGCGGTCATTGAAATTTCCCCGCTTAAATATAATGGCTTATACCGGCAGTTGAAAAAGGAAGGGAAGAATTTGAATTCTTTGCTCGCCTGGGGACACGCCAAGGCGATTGAAGAGATTCTCCGGCAGACGGATTGCCAGCTGGCTATTGCCGATAAATTCGCGGATGAAAAATATATTTTAGGTAAACTACAGGAGAAGGGAAAAAAGATTCAACTCATCCAACGGCCGAGAGCGGAAGAAAATATCGCGGTGGCCGCCGCCTCTATTTTGGCGAGAGAACGGTTTCTTTTGAAGCTAAAACAGCTTTCTGACGAATGTGGCGTTCATTTACCGAAAGGCGCGTCCGCCCGGGTGATCGAAGCGGCGGAAACCTTGATGCGTCAGCAGGGAAAAGAAGGGTTGGCAAAGGTCGCTAAACTGCATTTTAAAACGACGTTGCAGCTTTCGGGGATGAATGCCGAGCAGGATTGAGAGCTGTCACGGCTGGCTGAGCGCCGGAAGACGCAGGAACAGCGACGGTATTTGATCTTTATTGACCTTTGTACTAAAATGATAGATAAAAGATCATGAGCGATAAGGAGGATATGAGTATGAGTTACTTGATTCCAATGGTTGTAGAGCAAACCAATAGGGGAGAACGTTCGTATGACATCTATTCGCGCTTGTTGAAAGACCGGATTATTTTTCTGGGCGGCGGGATTAACGATGAGGTAGCGAATTTGGTGGTGGCGCAGATTTTGTTTTTAGAAGCGGAAGATCCGGAAAAGGATATTTTCCTTTATATTAACAGTCCGGGCGGTTCGATTACAGCCGGGATGGCCATTTATGATACGATGCAGCATGTCCGCAGTGATATTCACACGATTTGCGTCGGTATGGCGGCAAGCATGGGCGCTTTTTTGTTAGCAGCCGGGGAGAAGGGTAAACGGCAGGCTTTGCCGAATGCGGAAGTCTTGATTCATCAGCCTTTAATCGGCGGCGGCGGGCTGTCCGGACAGGCGACGGAAATTGAGATTCACGCGAAACAGCTCATTCGCACCAAACAAAAGATGAATAAAATTTTAGCGGAAAGAACCGGACAGTCTTTGGCAAAGATTGAAGCCGATACCGAGCGCGACTATTATATGACGGCGGAGGAAGCCCAGGCGTATGGGATTGTAGACGAGGTCATGGTGAAAAGAGCCTGAGGAAGGAATGGGTTGAAATGCGTAAGATTCGTAAAGCGATAATTCCAGCCGCAGGGCTGGGGACGAGATTTCTGCCGGCGACGAAAGCTCAACCGAAGGAAATGCTGCCCATTGTGGATAAACCGACCATTCAATACATCGTCGAAGAGGCCGTCCGGTCGGGCATTGAAGATATTATTATCGTAACCGGGCGCAATAAAAGAGCGATTGAAGATCATTTCGACCGGTCGGTGGAGCTTGAGGTTTTTTTGGAAAAAGGCTGCAAGGATGAATTATTGGATATGGTGCAGGATATTGCCTCCCTGGTGGATATCTATTACGTGCGCCAAAAGGAAGCGCTGGGCTTGGGGCACGCGATCTACAGCGCGCGTAAATTCATCGGCGATGAACCTTTCGCGGTGCTTCTGGGGGATGATATTATCGACGCGGAAAAGCCTTGCCTGAGACAAATGATGGATATCTACGAACGACATGGCGCCAGTATCGTCGGCGTGCAGCAAGTGGCGCTGGAAGATGTGAATAAATATGGCATTGTGGATGGCGAGTTGTTTTCGCCGCAGTTGTACAGAGTTTTGGATTTGGTGGAAAAACCACAACCGGAAGAAGCGCCGGCCTCGCGTTTAGCCATTATGGGGCGCTATATTTTGAATCCTGAGATTTTTGAGCTTTTGAATAAGGTCATACCCGGTAAAGGCGGGGAGATTCAATTGACCGACGGCATCCGCAAGCTGGCGGAATCACAGGAGATCATGGCCTACGAATTTGACGGCTTGAGGTATGACGTCGGCGATAAGCTGGGTTTCGTTACGGCGACGATAGAATTTGCCTTGCAGCGTGAAGATATTGCGCCGGAGCTCATTCAGTATTTAAAAGAAAAGACGAAGTTTTTAAATATGCCGTAATTTCATGGCGAATGGACGGCGTATTTCCAGTCTTATGAGGTCTTATGAGTCCTTGAGGCGGAAAAATATAGAGATTCACCAGCCAAACCGACAAGCTTCTCCTCCAATTATTGGTAAAATACTAGAGAAAACCAAGAAAGGGAGGGGAAATAAGTGAGGTTTGATCAGAGACGGATCATCACATTGGCAGGGACCTTCGTATTAGCGGGCGTGATCGTGATGGCAGGGATCTATGGGCCGAGCGCCTGGAAAGTCTTCTGGGACAAAAACGCTCATTTGGATCAAGTGGTTATCCAGAATCCGCCGGTAGATCAAGGGGCTTCCCTGCCGCTGGGAGCAGAGACTGAACAGAGCGGGCAGAACGGTGATAGCGTGGATACGGGACAGATACCTTCGGCGGAGACGCTTTCCGCCAATTCTTCCGCGGGAACCACGACGGCGGAACCCCCGCCGACCGAGGTGTCAGGAATCAAAAAATATCAGGAACCGGATCTAAAACTATTGGATCTGGCGCCATCCATCAGCGGCTATTTCAGCGCGGACGCCAACAATGGGCTGAGTGATTCCGCCAAAACACTGGCCTTTCAAACGGTCTGGAATATTCATGAATATGCTGACGGCTATTTATTTGGCCCGACAGCCGGACCGCAAATGAACGAGGAGGATATTCGGAAATATATTGTCTTCCACAAATCCTTATGGGAAAAGCAACTGAAGAATGAGCCGGGCGCTGCAAAAGCGGCAGTTTTCACGGACTATTTTGGGACATTTTTAAATAGAGGGGTGGACGCCTTTGATGCTAAGGATAAATCAAGGATAGAATTGTTTCATCAGGAGATCCATGATATGGATACCCATCTTTTCCGCAATGATCCGAGTTCAAAGATCTATGGAGCGACGCCTTTTGCTACGAAACGCTGAGGCGCTTCCTCGTCCGGGAGAGATCGCCTGAATCCCCGGCTTCCGCGCTGACCGCCAAGCGGGAAACAACAACAGAATAGGAAAAAACGATAGCGAAGGATGTTTCAAAAGTGGCGGGGAGCCGCAATTGAAACATCCTTTTTGTCTAAAATTTCACCAACACGGGAAGAATAGCGATAGAAATGATGAAAGGAGATTTTGACGTATGCGTAAATACACAAGGCTCATGACCTTGCTGGCGCTGTGCGGCGGCATTCTCATCGGCGTATCCGGTTTGACCGTCGCCAGTCCGGCGGCGCGAAACAGCGTTTTGTCAAAATTGGGAATGAAGGGCAGTCCGGCATTGGTGAATGCGGGAAGTACAACGGGCGCGCCAGTTGGCGGCGCGGATAACAATGCCGCGGTTTCACCGGAATTAGCGCAGGCGGTGATGGCCGATTACAAACAGGATGTAGGTATTTTTTTTGAGGCCTGGAAAACGTTGGACATGGAGGGGTTCCGGAATAAAATCGCCAAAGCCTATACCGGGCCCCTCATCGAGCGGCACAGTCAACAGGCGAAAGAATATATTACGGCTGGAGTGGGAATGGAGGTTTCCCAGATTCATTTTATTCAGATCACCGTAGAAAAAGCGGATGCGATGACGGCAACCCTGCAAGCGGAATATCGTTATACCGGCCAGGATTATCTCTTAGCGGCTGGGGAAGTGACGGGCGAAAAACATGAACAGCGGGTGAATATTCGGGTGAACCTGGTTAAATTAGAAGAGCGGTGGCTGATAGCGGGGGAAACGTCTTTGCCCTAAAGGCGCCATAGGAAGGAAGGCTGGCGCACTGCCCGCACCTGACGCAATAGGCGTAAAGCTCCGCATAGCTTCGCGAATCGAATGAAGCAGAAAAAGATGTAATCAGACTGCCGAGCCGTCCGGCCATCCCTTTGCGGGTGATCAGCCCTTTGGAAAGGCCAAAACTGCCCAAAAGCCGCAAACGAAGGCAATATGCCGTCCCCTCCGTCGATGAAATAGATACGGATGATCGCTTTCTGGTTTGTGGAAATTATCTTGTGTTCTATCGCCCACAGGATTCCCTTAAATAAAACCAGAGACAGTCTCTCGCAATGAAGAGTTATCTCTGGTTTTCGTCTGTAGCTTGTCACCCATGCAAGCTATCTCGGCCATAATTGTAAACAATAAAAAAGCAATTTGGTTTACATTACCCATAGCGCC
>JAITOS010000060.1 GCA_031289815.1 Peptococcaceae bacterium
CCGGCAGAGATTCAGCGGCGGGTCCTTCGAGCAGCCGGAACAGATTTCGTCCCTGAAAGACCAATTGAAAGATGATTTGAAAAATCCTCAGGCTGGACAGACCGAAAGCCTTGCGAATACCGGTTTTTCGCAAATGCTGACTGAGTTTTAACGAAGAAAAAGCGGCAAGAAGTTGATGTTGATACTTTTCAGAGAGCGGATTGTGTTGTATCATGGAAGTACACACCTTTCGGTTTGGTATTTTTGGTCGCTTTGACACTTCCATTGTACCAAATTTGAAAGGTGTTTTCTTGTCAAGCTGTAGGTTATTTACCTATTACTTTGCCTCAAACCCGCTTACAGCCTTGGTGCGGGCGCCTTTTTGGGGTGCGAAAGTTGAGTTATTTTACTATAAGAAATCCCTAAAATTTTCTTAAATTTTCGCGGGGATTTTCGCAAAACGCCAGCCGGAACGACCGAGTCAGGTGTCAAAAGGGAATTGGGAGCAGTCTAGACGAACATCCGGCGAAGATTAAAACGCGGGGATCCGGCATTGGGAAGCTGAGACGGCAAGGTCTTGCGCCATTCCGCCGTGCTTTTGCTTTACTTCCTATTACTATCGCACACAGCGTCATCAGCGTCTTTGTCATTTTAAAATAAATTAGGAATGGCATGACGCTATTTCCTTGAATCATTGCTTTTTAGGGGGTTGATTTTTTATCGAAATACAGCAAAGAAAAAGGGGCTATCCGCCAAAGATTAACCTATCATCAAGCAGCCGCCCCTTTTATGCCGCCGTTACTCCTCCTCGTCCTCTTCCCGCGGCCGCATGGTCGGAAAGAGAATCACGTCCCGAATCGACGGCGCGTCGGTCAGCAACATGACCAGCCGGTCTACGCCCACGCCTAATCCCCCGGTAGGCGGCAAGCCATACTCCAAGGCCGTCACAAAGTCCTCGTCCAGCATATGCGCCTCTTCGTCTCCCTTGGCCCGCTCCGCCATTTGTTTCTCGAAACGCTGGCGCTGATCGATCGGATCATTTAATTCTGAAAAAGCGTTCGCCAACTCCCGTCCATAGATATACGCTTCAAACCGGTCCGTAAATTCCGGCTGACCGGCGCTTCTTTTCGCCAGCGGCGAGATTTCCACCGGATAGCCGATCACAAAAGTCGGTTGGATCAATTGGGGCTCCACAAAAATCTCAAAGAATTCATTGATCAGCTGGCCTCTGGTCGCTCCTTCCTTAAATCGCACCCCCTTATCCTTCGCCGCCTGTATCGCTTCTTCATCCGTCAATATTCGCCGGAAATCCACCCCAGTCCGTTCCGCTATCGCATCCAACATGTGCACCCGTTTCCAAGGCGCGGCAAAACAGAGAGCTTGCCCCTGATATTTCAATTCCAGTGTACCGTGAACTTTTTGCACAATAGCGGCGATCATCTCTTCCGTCAGCCGCATAATATCTTCATAGTTAGCATAGGCCTGATAGAGCTCCATCATCGTAAACTCCGGATTATGCTTGATGGAGATTCCTTCGTTGCGGAAGTTTCTTCCAATCTCAAAAACCTTATCGAAGCCGCCGACGATAAGCCGTTTAAGCGGCAGCTCCAAGGCGATCCGCAAATAGAGTTCCAGATCCAGCGTATTGTGATGCGTGATAAAAGGACGCGCCGCCGCGCCGCCGGCAATGGCGTGCAAAGTCGGCGTTTCCACTTCCAAAAAACCGCGTTCTTCCAAAAATTCACGCATCGCCTTAATGATTTTGCTCCGAGTAACAAATACCTCTTTTACTTCCGGGTTAACAATCAGGTCGAGATAACGGCGGCGGTAACGAAGATCCACATTCGTCAGACCATGAAATTTTTCCGGCAAAGGCCGCAATGATTTCGATAGCATGTTTATTGCCTGCGAATGCACGGAGATTTCACCCCGGCGCGTGCGAAAAACCGTCCCCTCTACGCCAATGATATCGCCAATATCAAAGGCGGAGACATAGCTGAACCATTCGCCGCCGATATCGTCATTCTTGACATAAATCTGAATTTGTCCACTAAAATCCTGAATATGCATAAAAATTACTTTCCCCTGATCCCGTTTGGACATAATCCGCCCAGCCACCCGGACTGGCTGTCCTTCCAACGGATCGAATCCTTCAATGATTTCCTGAGCCATATGGGTCCGGGCATACTGATCCGCATAGGGCTCTATCCCAAACTTACGCAGGTTTTCAATCTTTTCCAGCCGGATTTGGCGCAAATCCTCCATATCTATCCTTCCCCCCTCGTATCATTCTCTGAGCTATCAGGGCTCTGAGCCTCAATCTGCCCGTCAAAAACTCGTTTCTATGATTATACCATACAATCCATTCCTCCGGTCCGTGCCGTCGCCGTAAGCATTCGCCAATCAAATGAACCGTAAAACAAAAACCGTTAAGCATTAAAACTAACGGTTTATTTCTCTTTGGCCGTTTTTTCTCTTTGATTTTATCCGGCGACCGCGCTAACGCTAGGCATTCACCGCCGATTTTCCGGCCACGGCGCGAATGTCTATAATCGTATACCGCAACAACCCGGCTGGAACATTGACCTCCACCGTATCCCCTTTTTCTTTTCCCAGCACCGCTTTCCCCACCGGCGATTCGTTGGAAATCTTATTAGTGGCCGGATCCGCTTCCGCCGAACCGACGATCGTATATTCTTCCTCTTCATCAAAATCGACGTCTTTCAGCAGAATCGTGGAACCTAAAAGCACCGAATCCGTTTCTTCATGATCATCGATCACTCTGGCGTTCCTCAGCATTTTTTCCAGGGTAATGATCCGGCCTTCAATAAAGGCCTGTTCATTTTTGGCGTCTTCATACTCGGAGTTTTCACTGATATCGCCAAATTCTATGGCCTGTTTGATTCTCTCCGCCACCTCCCGGCGTTTCTGCGTCTTATAGAGTTCCAGCTCATCCTCAAGTTTTTTTAACCCTTCTACCGTCAGGATTACTTCCTTATCAACCATATTTTCTCGCTCCCTTTTCTTATCCTGCGCGGCCTGCTACGTCTTATTTTCGTATACCGCGCTAAGTCCCGCGTTGTCAACGCTCTGTATTGGCATTAATCGTTATTATACGAACCCTTCAAAATATTGTCAAGGATCATTCCTCTAGTTTTTACAATAAATGCTTTTCTATTCTTTCATATATTCCTCAACCGCTGACTGTGAAACCAAAATTTCCTTTAAAATTTTTCTCAGCTCCTCCGGCTCCGGCGCTTGCATGATTCTGTCTCTGAAAACCGCGGCGTACCTCATCCCTTTCACATACCAGGCGGCGTGCTTACGCATCTCATTCAAGCCGATCCGCTCGCCTTTGTATTGCAGCAGCCGCTCAAAATGCGCCAAGGCCACCTCAATCCGCTCTTCTGGCGTCGGCCCCGGCAACCGTTGGCGGCTTAAAACAAATTGCTGCGCCTGCGCGATCAACCACGGATTTCCCAACGCGCCCCGGCCGATCATCACACTGTCGCAGCCGGTTTGTTCCATCATCTCCCAGGCCTCCTCCGGGGTCGTCACATCCCCGTTACCCACCACCGGAATTTTCACCGCCTCCTTGACCCGTCCGATCCACTCCCAAGCCGCCCGCCCCCCATACTGCTGTTCCCGCGTCCGGGCGTGGACGGAAAGCAGGCTCACCCCGCAGTCCTCCAAGCGTCGGGCGAGCTCGACGGCGACGATTTCCCGCTGACTCCAGCCCAAGCGGATTTTCACCGACACCGGCGCCGACGTCGCTTGCACCACCGCCGCCGCTATTTTCTCAGCGCGGGGCAGATCCCGCAGCAGCGCGGCTCCCTCCTGATTCGCTACGATCTTCAGGGTCGGACATCCCATATTAATATCGATCATCCCGGCTCCCCGCTCCACTGCCAAAACAGCGGCCTGCGCCATGCTTTCCGCTTCCGCGCCGAAGAGTTGGACGATGGGCGGCGGCGTTTCCCCCCGGAGATCCAACATCTGCAAGGTGTGAGGATTGCGATAGGTGAGCGCTTTCGCGCTGATCATTTCCGTCCACACATAGCGTCCGCCCAGCGCACAAACCGTTTCCCGAAAAGCCTTATCGGTCACTCCTGCCATCGGCGCTAAAAAAACAGGTCGATCCCAGTCATCCCATCCGATTTTCATACACCTGCCCCCGCCTATCCCGAATGGCCTGCGCCATTACGTTCATAGATGAGCAGCAAGCCTTCCAGCGTCAGAAACGGATCCACGATATCGATGGTTTGCGTCTCCTCCGCAATCAAATCCGCTAAACCCCCGGTAGCCAAAACTTTCGTTTCTTTTCCCAGCTCTTCCTTCATGCGCCGGACGATCCCGTCCACCTGACCGACAAAGCCGTAATAAATTCCGGATTGCATTCCTCCCACCGTATTTTTAGCAATAATCGCTTTGGGTTTAACGATCTCGACCCTGGGCAGCTTTGAAGCCCGCTGAAACAGCGCCTCGCTGGAAATCCCGATCCCCGGAGCGATCGCCCCCCCCAAATATTCGCCTTTCGCCGATATCGCGCAAAACGTCGTCGCTGTACCAAAATCCACGATGATCAGCGGCCCCTTATATTTCGCATAGGCGGCGACCGCGTTGACGATCCGGTCGGCGCCGACTTCCCGCGGGTTATCGTAGATGATCGGCATCCCGGTTTTCACGCCGGGACCGACCAGCAAGGGAGCCACCCGGAAATATTTATGGGAAAGCTGCTCCAGTATCGGCATGACCGGCGGCACGACCGAAGAGATCACGACCGCGTGGATATCCTGAAATTCCAAGCCGGCAAAGTCAAACAAGCCCTTCATCAAGACCGCGTACTCATCGACCGAGTGGGATTTTTCCGTGGAAATGCGCCAATAATGGCTCAATACTTTTTGCTGATTGAACACCCCCAAGACAATGTTGGAATTTCCCACGTCAAATACGAGGATCATTGACTTCACTCCTTATTCCCGGATCATTCAGACGCTTTCATCCGGCGTTTAACGATTAAATTGCCTAACACCGCCGCAATCCCGGCCTTAATCAAATCGGAAATGATAAACGGAAAAAAACCGATCGTCAATACGGCGGCGATATCCTGCGGCTTGTCCATGACCCATTGGAAAAAGAAATACAGCCAGGTAAGCCCCACGATATACAGCGCGATCAGACCCGCCAGCACTGCGACTACCGCCCTTCCCAAGCCGCCTCCCCGATACGCCAGCCCCGTGCAATAAGCGCCCGCGATGTACCCCAGCAGAAAGCCAAAGGTCGGTTTCATGACATAGCCCAAGCCGCCAAAAGGCGCGGCCGCGAATACCGGCAGTCCCAACAGACCGAGCAAGACATAGACCACCATCGCTAAAGCGCCGAACCTCGCGCCCAGGATAATCCCGGCCAGCAGAAACAGCGCGGGCAAGACGCTAAAGGGAACCAAGGCGGGAGAAACCCAGCGCAGTACCATCCCCGCCAGACAGGTCAAAGCGGCGATCGCCGCCGTGCTGGCCAGCTTTCGCGTCCGTTCATAGGGGTCAAGCTCATCTTTTTCCTTCATTTTCATCTTCAATCGCTCCTTATTGTAAACTTTATTTTCTCTCGATAGTTTACAATAAGTCCCCGCCGGACGCAAGCCTTTTTATCAAGGAATCTCTCAACGGAATCTCTTGCCATATCCAGCCGCTATGGCTTTTTGTCCGTTTCCATACGCATCTTCACCTCTCCGGCGACAAAGGCGACTTCCTCCTGCCCGACCTGTAACAATAAACTGCCGTCCGCCGCCAAGCCGGTCATCCGGCCTCTGAATTCCTGATTCCCACGCCAAACCGACACCTCTCGGCCCAGGCCAACCGATCTCTCCAGCCATTTCTGGCGGATGGGTTCAAAACCGGCTTGCTCCAGCAGCGCCAGTTCATTTTCCAGGCATTCCAGAAAGGCGGCCGCCAGCGCGTTCAAATTCTGCGGTTGGCCCAAGATCATCTGCAAGGATACGGCGTCGGCCAGTTCTCCCCTGAAGACGTCCGCCGGGATATTGGCGTTGATCCCGATGCTCATGATCAGGGTATGCAGACTTGTCCACTCTCCGGCTACCTCGGCTAAAATTCCGGCGACTTTTTTGCCTTCCCACATCAGATCATTGGGCCATTTGATCCCCAAGCGCAGCCCGCAATGCCTTTCCACCGCGATCACCGCCGCTACACCGGCGCAAAGCGTTAATTTAGCCGCGTCCGCCAAGGTCAACTGCGGACAAATGACGACGGTCAGCCAAAGACCGCCGCGCGGAGAATGCCAGAAACGCTGTAATCTCCCTCTCCCAGCCGTCTGCTGTCTGGCCATCACCGTCAGTCCATGCCTGACTCCCTGACGGATCGACTCTTTTGCCCAAAGAGTCGTTGAGTCCAATTGCTCAAATATATAAAAGGCGCGCCCTAATTCTCTGGTTTTCAGTTCTCCGGCAAATACCCATTCATCCAAATCCAGAGGAACGCTGTCTAAGCGATAGCCTTGCTTGGTCTTGGAAGCAATCACAAAGCCGGCGGCGCGTAACTGTTGAATCTGTTTCCAGACAGCGGCTCGCGTCATTCCTAATTTCTTACTGACCGCTTCGCCGGAAACATAAGCGCCCGGCTGCGCCGCTAAGAGGTCTAAAATCTTCCGCCGCAGGGTATCCGCCACCCGTACCGCCTTGCCGGATCCCCGTATTTCCCGGACGGGTTTACCCGAAGGCAGAATGAGTTCCGGCGCGATCTCCCGCAGCGGCGCCAGCACAAACTCCCTGTTCTCTATTTGCGGGTGCGGCACGGTGAGTTCCGGACTCTGGCAAGACATTTGCTCACTGAAAAGGATATCGACGTCCATCGTTCTCGGCCCCCAGCGTTGTTGCCGCTCTCTTCCCAGTTTATTTTCCACTTGCTGGCAAAGAGCCAGCAAGTCCAGACCCGGCAATTGGGTTTCAATCTCGATTACCTGATTCCAAAACTCCGGTTGTTCCGTCACACCCCAAGGTTCGGTCTCATAGATGCCCGATACCTGAATCAATTCTATTTTGCCGGAATCGCAGAGCAAGACCCGCGCTTGTCGCAGATATTCGCCCCGATCCCCCAGATTGCTGCCCAATCCCAGATATACTCTCATCTTGCCGCACCCTCGTCCATATCTATATCCATGTCCGCTCGTTCCCGAAAGATTTCTACGGAAATGTCCCGCCAAACGCCGGGTACCGGCGCTTGTGGTTTATGCACCGCCAGCCGGATCGCCGTACAGGGAAATTGGTCGAACAGCGCCCTGACGATGACCGCCGCCAGCCGTTCCAGCAGCCGATATTTTTCCCCCAGCACACATTGACGCACGGTCTGATAAACCGCCGCGTAGTTGACCGTATCCGTCACCTCATCCGAGATTCCAGCCCCGCGCCAATCCCCGTAGAGTTCCAAATCCAGGACAAATCTCTGCCCTAACCTTTGCTCCTCCGCCGCAACCCCATGATAGGCGTAAAACTCCATCCCGGACAGGCGAATCAGGTCACGCGCCTTCATAGCATCTTCCCCTTTGCCCCCGGACAATCGCGTCCGTCATCTGTATCGCCCGCCGATGGGCGGCCACGTCGTGAACGCGGATGATATCGGCGCCGGCGGCCACCCCTAAAACATTGGTCGCGATCGTTCCCTCCAGGCGTTCTTCCACCGGCGCGTCCAGCGCTTTACCGATCGTCGATTTACGTGAAGTTCCCAATAGGATCGGACGCCCCAGACTTTTCAATTCAGACAAGCGCGCTAACACCTCCAGATTTTGCCGCGGGGTTTTTCCGAAGCCAAATCCCGGATCCACAATGATCTGATCTCCTTGCAGGCCCTGAGCCTCCGCCAGAGCAATGCTCTCCCGCAGAAGGGATACAATCTCTCCCATCAGGCGCTGATACGCCGTATCTTCCCGGTTATGCATCACGATCACCGGCGACTGATAGCGGGCGGCCACCGCCGCCATCTCCGGATCACGGCGCAATCCCCATACGTCATTGATCATATGTACGCCCAGCGCCAGGGCTTTTTCCGCCACTTCCGCTTTTGAGGTATCCACGGAAATCGGTACGGAGGTTCCCTCGATCAAGGCCGGCAGCACCGGCTCTAAGCGCCGCCATTCTTCTTGCGCCGACACCTCAACGTATCCGTGACGCGTAGATTCCGCGCCGATATCCAGTATATCAGCGCCCTCAGCCACCATGTTCAAGGCTCGCTCCAGTGCCGCGTCCGGGTGTGAAAATTTCCCGCCGTCGGAAAAGGAATCCGGCGTCACATTGAGAATCCCCATGATGAGCGTTCTCTCTCCGAAGATCAAGGCGCGCCCCCGACAATCTAAACCTCGTCTGACCGGCGGTTCCGTGTATTGAAGCAAGCGGCTGACGCCACGTCCCAATTCCTTCAAGCCAAAAGGCTGAACGTCTAGTTTTTTTGCCAGCTTCCGCAACTGAGCTACCGTCCCCAGCAGCATTACATCGGTCGTATCGACGCCATTCGTGATAACCTCCCGGTGTACGGCGGCGTCTCCTCCCAGCGAAAGCATTTCCTGTTTGAGGATGTGCGCCACGCGTAAGGGAACGCGTTCTAATTTGATGGCTCTGGCCAATCCTTTCGCCGCCATCTTGGCGATTCCCCGCTCATCCGCGCCGATCATCGCCAGGGATCTTCCGGCCTCTTCCATATTCTGCGCGTCGATCAAGCGCATCCCATACTCTTTCACGATCCAACCGCCTCTCCGGGTTTAAATTAAACGCTTCTGTTCATCTGGGAACGGCTTTAAAACAGACCGGACACTTTCCCGGTATGCACATCCACGTCGATACGGCGATAGGCCGGATCCGAGGCGGTACCCGGCATGAGGGCGATGGTTCCGGCCACCGGGCAGAGGAATCTGGCTCCCCCATAGACCAGCACATCCCGGATCGGCAAACGCCAGCCCTTGGGAACCCCTTTCAAGGCCGGATCATGAGAAAGGCTGTATTGTGTTTTTACCATCATCGTGCAAAAATCAGCATACGCCGGATCCGCTTCAAAGGCTTTGGCCTTGCTTTCCGCCTCCGGCAGCCAATCCACGCCCTCCGCTCCGTACACTTCCCTGGCAATCAGCTCCACCCGCTCGCGCAGCGGCGTTTCCAGCGGGTACAGGTATTGGAGATCTACGGTTTCCCCGGCGGCGTCAATCACAGCGTCCGCCAATTCCAGCGCGCCTTCGCCGCCTTGCAGCCAGTGACTGGAAACCGCGCAGCGAACCCCAGCCGCTGCCGCCGCCCGACGGACGACTTCATGTTCCTCTTCCGTATCCGTCGAAAAACGATTGATACAAACCACCGGGACAATCCCCGATTTCTTCACCGTTTGGATATGATGCAATAGATTACAGCACCCTTGCTCCACCAGCTCCGTGTTTTGCTCCGTATATTCAGCGGCCAGCGGGCGAGCAGCCGCCACTGCCGGACCTCCGCCGTGCATCTTGAGGGCTCGAATGGAGGTAACGATCACCGAAACATCCGGCGTCAAACCGCTCAAACGCGCTTTTACATTCCAGAATTTTTCAAAGCCGATATCCGCGCCAAAGCCGCTCTCCGTCACATGATAATCGAATAGTTTTAACCCCAGACGGTCAGCGATAATCGAAGACTGACCGATGGCGATATTGGCGAACGGTCCGGCGTGAACCAGAACCGGCTGGCGTTCTACCGTATAACAAACCGTCGGGTTGATCGTATTACGCATCCAGGCGGTCATCGCGCCATCGACTTCCAAATCACGGGTAGTGACCGGTTTGCCGGTCTTATCGTAGGCCAGGATGATGTTGCCGATACGTTCCCTCAGATCGGCCAGATCCCGCGCAATCGACAAGATCGCCATCAGCTCCGAGCCCACCGCAATCCCAAATGTAGACTGCATCATAAAGCCGTCGCTCTTGCCGCCCACGCCCATGATGATGTTGCGCAACCCCTGCGCGGAAAAATCCATCACCCAGCCAAATGCCACCCGCTTGGGGTCGATATCCAAACGGCGTAAGCCGCGTTTTGCCAGCTCCGCGTCGCTATAATTCGCTTCATGCTGCATCCGCGCGTTTAAGGCGACCATCGCCAGATTATGCGCGTTGGTAATATCGTTGATATCCCCTGTCAAGCCTAAGGAGAATTCCGTCATGGGGATCAGCAAGGCATTGCCGCCGCCGGCCGCCGTCCCTTTGACGTTCATGGTCGGCCCGCCGGACGGTTGGCGGATCGCTCCGCCCGCATTGAAGCCGCGTTTGGCTAAGCCTTCGATCAAACCCAAGGTCGTGGTGCTCTTGCCTTCCCCCAGCGGCGTCGGATTCACCGCCGTAATTTCAATGAATTTGCCATTGGGCTTATCCTGAAGGCGATTCATGATCTTGAGAAAATCGAGCTTCGGCGTTTTTCCGTAGGGAACGATCTCCTCTTTCTTCAGCTGAAAGCGCTCTATTAATTCTTCATAGGTGGGCAGATCTTTCTCCGCTTCTTCAGCGATCTGCCAATCTTTCAATTGCGTTGGATCCCACGGCATAGGACGTCGCTCCTTCCATCGTTTTATCGCTTGCCGGTCGGCGACCGCTATTCAAGGCTGGCCGGCGGCTTCGCGTATTTAAACGTATAACTTCCCTTATAGGAAGGGATCTGAACTGTTTTTTTAGAAATGCTCACAGCCATCCCCCCTTTTTCCTTCAGGGTGACCGCTTCGAGGTTCGTGAAATAATCCACCAGCGTTTCCTGATCCCCAATCACATTGAACTCATAGGGAATGCCTTCCGCACGCCGGATCGGAACCTGATTCACTAAAATGGCCGTTCCACTGTTCACGATCGCCGTCGCGCCGACAATCCGCTGGCCATTAATACTGATCGCTTCGGCGCCGGCAAACCGGAGAACATTGATCATCTCCAGCAGTTCATTGGCGGTCAAGGGAAACACGGTCTTGTGCTCCTGTATTCGGTCATCCACCACAATCTGAATTCCCAACCCTTGCACCGCCCGCGTTCCATCCATAATCATCAGGTTGTTCAACAGCTCTATATCCAAAGGATCCGAACCTCGTTCTTGCAGGGTATCCATACTCACGATTAAATCCTGATGTTCTTTTTTTAAGCGTTCATTTTCTTCTTGCGTATTGGCCATCACTGTTTTCATGTTCGCCGTGCGTTCCTGATTGATTTTATTGGCCTCGGTTACACTCTTCTTATGCGTCTGCATCTGCAAAGAAATCAGGAACCCCAAAACAATGGCCACCATCGTCACCGGAAAAATCAGTTCTTTGCGCCAAAATTTCATTCCCACGTTCACTCCTTACCGGGTTCTATATAGCGATATTGGCGTAGGCTAGCCGCTGGGATCGTGATCTCATCCTTAAACTCCACTTCCCGCGTGATCCCGTATCTTTGCGAATAACTCCCCAACTCCGTCCAATAATACAAAAAATTAAGGGCTGTCTGCATTTCGTCCGTATTTCCCACCGCTTCTATAACGTAGGGCGGCATTTGGCGGGAGCCGTTAATCTGGATGAACGCGCCGCTGCAAAATATTTCCGTATTGCTTGTCACTCGCAGACGATTCACCGCGACGGCCTCCGCCCCGCTGCTCCACAGACAATTGATGATCTCCCTTAAATAGGCTTCGTGAATCACATATTTAGCCACATCATTCGGCTCTGTCACCGGGTCTTTAGAGTCATTCAAGGTGATCCTGAGTCCCGGCGCTCTGACACTCAGCACCCCGGCGCTTAACTGGGCCTTAAACAATTGTTCCTGCGCCAGGGCATACGCGCTTTGCCCCTCGTAGTATTTCGTCAATTCCTGCTGCATTCGTTCATTATCGTTGGCTAATTGCTGGTTTTCCAGTTCCAGCTGGACAAGCATCACTGCAGACGCGGCCTCGGTTTGCCCTCCGGACGCCGGCGACTTCAATAGCATAATCAGCAAAAAACCAATAAAGATCGCTCCCAAGGTCGTCAGATAATGGGAATTTTTGAACCATTTCATTCCGTCTTCCCCCTTAAAGAAAAAAGGCGTCCGATGTACCTCCCAGAACTACTCAGAAAGCCATTCTCCGCCTGTTTTAAATCATGTTTCCCTTTTCCCGCCGCCTTACGAAGATGATTCATCCTCCGATACTTCAAGCGGCTCCGGCGTCTCCTGGTTCTCCGCCTCCGCGCTTATGGGGGGCGCGGTCAAATCGTCAGTCTGCTGATCAGCCGACTTAAACGGAGCAACAATCTCAGCGAATTCTTTCGCTTCAAGCGTCTCTTTCTCCATCAAAGCTCCCGCAATCGCGTGCAGCATCTCGATGTTCGTTTCAATCAGATCCATTGCTTTATGATAGCATTCTTCAATAATCCGTCTCGTTTCTTTATCGATGGAATAGGCGATCGCCTCGCTGTAATTGCGGTCACGGGCGATATCTCTCCCTAAAAACACCTGTTCTTCCTTATGACCAAAAGTCAGCGGCCCCAGTTCTTCCGACATGCCCAGCTCGGTAATCATTTTGCGCACGAGCCCGGTAGCTCTTTCCAAGTCATTCGACGCGCCTGTGCTGATTTCCTTCAATATCACGGCTTCAGACACCCGTCCGCCCAAAAGCAGCGTCACTTGATCCAGCAATTGGGATTTAGTCATGTAATTGCGGTCTTCTTTCGGCAGCAGCAAGGTATAGCCGCCCGCCCGCCCGCGCGGAATGATCGAAACCTTATGCAACGGATCCGTATGCGGCAGCAGTTCCCCCACCAAAGCGTGTCCCGCTTCGTGATAGGAAACCAGCTTCTTTTCATAGGGGCTGATCACCCGGCTCTTCTTCTCCGGACCGGCGATCACGCGTTCAATCGAGTCTTCCATGGAGCGCATTCCAATTTCTTTCTCATTGCGGCGCGCGGACAATAAGGCCGCTTCGTTCACCAGGTTAGCCAAATCCGCGCCGGTAAATCCGGGCGTGCGCCGCCCCAAAACATCCAGATCCACATCCGCCGCCACGGGCTTCCCCCGCACATGGACTTTGAGGATATCCACCCGTCCGCGAACATCCGGAACCGAGACCGTCACCTGCCGGTCAAAACGACCGGGACGCAGCAACGCTGGATCCAGAATATCCGGACGGTTGGTCGCCGCGATAATAATGATCCCCTCATTGCCATTAAAGCCGTCCATCTCCACGAGAAGCTGATTGAGCGTCTGTTCCCGTTCATCATGACCGCCGCCCACCCCGGCGCCGCGCTGCCGCCCCACAGCGTCAATCTCGTCGATGAAAACAATACACGGCGCGTTCTTTTTCGCCTGTTCAAATAAATCTCTTACCCGAGAGGCGCCCACGCCGACAAACATTTCGACAAAATCCGAGCCGCTGATGCTGAAAAACGGCACGCCCGCTTCTCCCGCTACCGCTCTGGCCAGCAGCGTCTTCCCTGTTCCCGGCGGCCCAAAAAGCAGTACGCCCTTTGGTATTTTCGCTCCTATTTCATTAAATTTTTTCGGAAAAGCAAGAAATTCCACGACCTCTTGCAGCTCTTCTTTGACTTCATCCACCCCAGCCACATCGGCAAAGGTGATCTTCTTTTTATCCTCGTTCGCCAAACGGGCCCGACTCTTACCAAACTGCATGACCCGGTTGCCGCCGCCTTGCGTTTGCTGCATCATGAAGAAAAACAACGCCACAATCAAGAGCGTCGGCACTAACGCGGACAACAACCCCGCCCACCAGGGAGGCTTCTCCGGGGCCGCGTAATAGGGTTTTACATTATGCTCCCGCATATCCGTCAACAGCTGTTCGTCGTTCAACGGTCCGAAGAGTTCGTATGTCGTCTCGTCTTTCATGGTTACGACGTACTTATTCACGGTTTCTTCAAGCGTGGCGTTAAGCTCTTTCACCCGATCCTCGACAACCGCCTGCTTAAAACTGTTATAGTCAATCGTCTGCGTCGTGGCCGCCGGAGGATTCAACATTCTTATCAACATGATTGCCAAGAGTATGATTAACACATACACCGCGGCATTCTTAAAAAACTTCAACAAGGAGCCTCCTCTCAACTGGCAACTAAAATAATTCCACAATATTGCATATTATATCATAGCCAAAATTCATTTACAACGAAACGGATTGATCTGCTGAAAAGCATTCGCGCGCCGCTTTATTGTTTGGCAATATCCCGGAACAGACAAACCACGCTTTCTTCCCCCGCTTCTGGATAAAGGAAATCGCCGCGCTTGAGCCCCGGAATCCAAACGACTTCGTCGGCCACCGCAATCAGGGGGATCTTCCCTCGCCGCGCGGCGCTGACACCGGCTTCTTGAAAGACCTTTTTTAATTCTTTATGCCCCAACCCTTTAAAAAACATCCGATCTCCCGGCCGCCGATACCGGCATACCAAGGCGTCTATCAGCGCCGTTTCCGCTTTTAAGACCGCTTTCCAGCCTTCCTGCCCACCAACCGGACAGTGATCCGCGTCAAACAGGCCGGCTTCGGCTCTTCCGTCCGGCAGCGCCGCCCAGGTATTTCGTTTCAGAGGCGTTTCGCCAACGGAAAAAACCTCATCTTCTCTATTCTGCCCTTGACCTGACCGTTTAAACACGATCCGGTCTTCTCTTCCCATCACACAAAAGCCACGAAAATCCTGTTTCCAGTCCCAGACCGCGCCCCGCTCCATTATTTTCTCTACCACCAGAAACTCCAACCCCCGTGGTTCCTGGGTAACGGCTGCCGCCGCCTTCCGAATCAAGCGCGATAATAAGGCCGGACTTTCCTGCCAGGCGGCTCTTTTCAGAGACACGCTCCCGTCCTCTTCCCGTTGCTGATAGTTCTTCCAGACTGCCGCCACGATCTCTTGAAAATAGTCTTCATCCCAACGCATTAAAACCGCCGTCCGCCCTAACGCCCGCCGGATCTGCGGGTTATAGTCCCGCTCCAGTTCCGCCAGTAATTCCAGCCTGATTTTATTTCGCATATAAACCGGTTCTGTATTGGAAACATCCATCGCGTAAGATAAGCCTTCCCGGCGACAATAGGCCAGAAGCTCCGCTTTGTCAAACTCCAGCAGGGGGCGGATCACCCCCTGTTTATCCGGATATATCCCCGCCAAACCGGCGGCGCCGCTGCCTCTCAACAGGCGATACAGCACCGTCTCCGCCTGATCTCCCAGGTGATGCGCCGTCGCCAGCAAGGTACAGCCCTCTTTTTTCATATCCTCCCGCCAGCGCTCATAGCGCCATGCCCTGGCCGCGGTTTGAAAGGATTCGCCGCTGATTTCCGCCTGTTTTTTCGCGTCAAAGCGGTGAATAAGGCAAGGAATTCCCCATTGCGCCGCGAGCCGCTCTACTAAAGTTTTTTCCGCCTCCGCTTCGGTTCGGACGCCATGATGCACATGCGAAAGAAGCAGCGAGACTTTTTTCCCGGCGTCCTGCCTGTACCGCCAAAGAATATGGGCCAGCGCCACTGAGTCCGGCCCGCCGGAAACTGCTATCAGAATTTTAGCGTTTGGGGGGATGAGCTGCGGGAGAATCCGGTCGCGCAGCTTCTCATAGATCGCGCCTTCTTCCCTCCGCTCCAAATCCGCCGTCTGTTTGCCGCTGAACCGCACTCCCTCAATCCTTCCAGAAATTTTTTCTGACAACCAGCACCACTCCATCATCCAGCATCTGCTCCGCGCTAAGCCTGCGGGCTTCTTTGACGATCTTCTCCGCCAATTCCTGCGAGCTATTGAATTTTACCTGCGGCAAAAAGTCCGCGAGCCAATCCGTACCATCTTGCCGAACGTCTTGAACCCCATCGGTGATCAGCACCAACGTATCTTCCGCTTTGAACTCCCGCGTCATCACCGGCACTTCGATCCGGTTAAGAATGCCCACGGGCAACCCGGCGGCAGCTAACTCCTCTACCCGCTCCGCAGCGATCAAATAACTCGGCGACGCGCCCACTTTCATCATCTTCAGCTCATCGGATTCCAAATCAAGAATCGCCATATCGACCGTGACAAAACTCTCCTCCGGCGATCGCAGCACCAGAATGGAATTCAGGGCTTGTACCGCTCCCTCCGGTTCAAAGCCGGTATTCATTAATTGCTCCAACAGCTTCAGCGCCAGCGCGCTCAACTTTCCCGCGTTTTCCCCGACGCCCATCCCGTCACTCAGGATAAAGGCGTGTTGGCTTGGCGCAAACGCCAGCGAAATATAATGATCGCCGCAAACAAAATTTCCCGACTTGCAGAAGCTGGCCGTCCCAACATTGAGCAAACTCCTTCTCCGGCGCGCCAGATTCGACGGTTGTATCTGATCCAGATTATGCCGCATATGTAGCTCTTTCGCCAGATGCCCCATGATCTGGGAAACATTTTGAAACTGACCGGACAGCGCTTCCTGATTTTGCGCCAGTTGCCGCCGCCAAGCCTGCTGATGCCCTTCCTGATCCAAGAGAAACTTGATCCCTAACAGCATTTCCTTGGGCTTGCCGCAATACCTCTTCAATTCCGGCGGCAAGCCGTTCACCTGAATGGCCGGATTTTCTTCAATGATCGCCGACAGATCGTTTAAAAAGCGATAGGTTTTGTAAAATTCCCGTTCCCAGCAAGTCTCCCTGGTCACGCAGCTTGTACATACCCGCTCGACCAGTACATTGAATAACCCGGCAGCGTCCGCTGTCCCCTCAGAGATCTCCGTTTCCGCCGCCTGGCAGCTGAAGGCAATCTGTTGAAATATTTCAGCCACTGTTTTTACCTTCGTTATCGTCGTTTCCACTTCGGGTATCTTCTTAGGTTTCAAATAGTCTTTATTCGCTGCCGGACGCGGCCAGACCAAAAAGCACAGCAAGCCGAGAAGCGTGGAAACCAGCTGCGAAACCAACACTTCTTGCTGGAAAAAAACCGTGAATAACAGGGTAAGCGAGACGAAAGCCGACCCCATACCCAGTCGGCCAAATCTTTGAAAAGCGCCGGTACAAAAGCCAACTACACCGTACATTCCCGCGGAAAACAAATGCTGCATATCAAAATTCAGCCCGGACAGGAATCCCAAAAGACATCCTATCCCGGCTGCTGTCCCGCCGCCATGCCTTTCCGCCGCGTATAACACAAAGAAATTGATCAGCACCACGATGATATTGACCTGACCAGTCGGTATTCCCTGTAGCCCGCTTAGGATCCCAATCAACAGCAATACCCAGGCAATTCCCTGTTCCTGAGTAAAATGCCCCCGCAACACCGACTCCTGATTCGACAGGGCAAACCAGCAAACGATGACGGCCCCGCCGACAAAGAAAAACTGCCACAGCGTCCAGAGGAGCGGGATGGCGCCCAACCCCATCACCCCGGAGAAAAGCGCGGCCATGCCACTGGCCAACAATCCGGTCGTCACGGCCAATAAGAGCGTTTCCCCTTTTTTTCGGCGCAAACGGGGCAAAATGAGAGCCGCTACCGCCAGCAGCAGGGCGGTTTGAATCCCTAAAAGCGGCTGCCCGAGCGTCAGAGAACCCAGGATAACTCCCGCCAGAGCAAATAACGCCCCCCGATCTCCGAGAAATAACAACGCCGCGCCATAGGCAATCCCAAAAGGATGCGTACCGAGCAAATCTCCCCGCGCCAGCAAAGCGCCAAGAACGACCGGTATCCATGTGTTTTGCGCTCCCAGCTTCGCTTTGAGTAAACCTTGATTCGTCCCAAGGGTTGTCCATTCAGCCATAATGTCACCTCTTACCATTTTATGGTAACATTATACCTTATTTCAGCGGCAAACCCTGTCCCGGCGCGTCAGATTCACTCAACAAATCCTCTCTGGATTCATACAAAAACGATCTGTTTCCTCCCGTTTGCCGCTCAGAAGCGGCAAAGCGCCGATATCCGCCAGGTTATGTTATTTTATTTTTCGGCTATCGGTTATGAAGCGGATCATTGTGCCAACAAAAAAGGACGCTTGCCATGAAACAATAGGAGTTCATTGGCCGGTCCCTTGTTTTCTCAATAGCGGCTCGATCCTCTGCCGCCACGTTTTGAATCTGTAGCCCGACGGTATTCCAGCTGCCTCTCATCACTATCCTTGATGAATTTTGCCAGTTTATCTTCAAATGATACCGTTGGTTGGCGGCGTTCCCTGGTATTTTGCGTTTTCAGATTTGCTTGTTTGATCGATAAGCCAATTTTTCCTTTTTCATCTATATGAATCACTTTCACTTTGACTTTATCTTGCTCTTTCAAGAATTCTCTAACGTCTTTCACATAGGTATCCGCAACCTCTGAAATATGCACCAACCCCGTCACTTTATCGGGAAGCTCAACAAAAGCCCCGAAGTTGGTAATCCCGGTGACAACCCCTTCTACAATACTGCCAACCGCAATGGCCATACGAAGTAAATTCCTCCTTAAAGCTAATACACTTTGTTCTATTATATCCACTAAATCAAAAAGCTGTCAAGGTTACTTCTTCATTAAACCAATCTCTTACGCTTATTTTTTCGGCGCGATCATGATTTCTCCCCGCCGGACCAAGCCTAACTGTTCTCTGGCCAACTGTTCAATATAGCTCGGCGTGTTTAAGCGAACGATCTCCAGCTGTAAATTTTTTTGTTGTTCCACCAACTGCGTCTTTTTTTCATTCAATTCGGCGATTTGCCCGTCCATTTCCAGCTGCTGCCGCCACAGCTGCCAACCGGTATTCCCTACAAAACTCAGGCCAACCAGCAGAATGAGCCAGTGAAAAATTCTCCTCCGGAAAATTCTTCTCCCCGGCTTCTTTCTTTCAGCTGTATCCCCGTTAGCTACCGGCGTCTTCTTCACTTTCTTCCTCCCCTCCCAGTCCCAGCTCCGCTTCCGGAACAATACATACAATTCCATAGCCCTTGCTCTTTGCCCGCGCCACCAAAGTCGCCACCGAATGTGGGCTTAGCTTTAAGCGTTTGGCGATTTCATCCAGTGACCGCCCCGTTTCCTTTAATACCACCACCTGGCGTTCACGAAAACTCAGCTTCTCCAAACCCCTGATTTCCCATTGCACAAACGTTCATCCCCGTTTATCCACAAGTGTGGGTAACTTGTGGATAACTTTATTACAAATTCATGATAAATCAATGACAAATATAGTACAAAATCTCTATACATTAGATTATAGACTCCCGCCCCGTTTAAAGCAAGCGTTAAAAATAATTCTTACCCATTCGTCCCAGGAAAAAATAGGCCTTTTAGCCCTAAAACAACTTTTCCGGCCATTTTTTTTACGGGCCAAAGGATCAGCGCCTCGCTCAAACGGAATATCCATAAACTAAACCAGCGCAACAGCTGATACGGCGGCTCCATGACGACGCGCAATCCCCAAAACGGTATTTTCAACAGCTTGATTAAAAGACGGCGCAGATAGCTCAACCCTCTGAAGCCAAAGAATAACCCTCTCATAACCCAGGAACTAACGATCCATAAATAGAGGGATAAGCCCAACAGACTTCCCCAAAGCATATAGAAACGAAAAGAAAGGGCGTTGGCCTTGTTAAAGAAGTATAACAACCACCCTAACGCACACACTGAAAAAATGATATCCGCCAGAAAAGTCAAAATGGGCCCCCATCCCCACCAACGGCGCACCGCCCGGTAAGCGTCAAAGGTCAGGCCCACTGCCGCGCCCGCGATCACGACCCAAAATAATGTCTGTACATCAGCAATCTTCTTTTCCCCCCTTCAGGGAATGGTTTCTTCTAGCGAAAAATCCTGGTCAGGAAGCCTTCCCGGTCGCTGTTACCGCTATGACGGGCGTAAGTCATGCTCTCAATGACTCCATCGATATGCACTTCTCCCTGTTTCAAATCCAAATGCTTGACCCCCAGTTTCTCCCCTTTGACGCTGAGCATACCCAGCTCCGTTTCCAGGACGATCTCTTTCGGCTCAAAAGACTGCACTTTGCGCACCCCTGTCAGCGCCATTCTTTCCCGCTCGTCAAGCACCAGCCGATGTCTTTGGCTTGCGTTTGCCGCCCGCTCTGACATAGTCCCTCCTCCTTACCCGTGTTCTCCTTACACCCTATGCCGGGATGGCGCGGTTTAGAAGCCAGGGGCGAGGTTTTATCCCGGCGGAAAATTCAGCTTTCGCTCGCTATCCGCTGGGAATGGCGCAAGGGCGTGTGACAAACGATGAAGGCATGCCGCTTCATGCGATCTTCCAGCCAACCGCTTTTTCCTGCGCCTCCCACAGCGCGGCGTACAAGCCGCCCCTGGCCAGCAAGTCCTGATGCCCGCCGCGCTCCGTCACCACGCCTTGGTCAAAGACCAGAATCTGGTCGGCAGCGCGTATCGTGCGCAAATGGTGGGCGATGACCAGCACGGTGCGGTTTTGCGCCAGTGCGCTGACCGCCCGCTGTATCTTGGTTTCGTTCAGCGGATCGACGTTGGCGGTGATTTCGTCCAGCACGACGATCGGCGCGTCCTTGAGCAAGGCCCGCGCAATGGACAGGCGCTGTTTTTGCCCGCCGGAAAGACCGACGCCGTTTTCGCCCACCAGCGTATCATAGCCGTCCGGCAGCCCCGCGATGAAGTCGTGAATCTGCGCTTTTTTGGCCGCCGCGATGATTTCCTCCCGCGCCGCCGCTTTCTTGCCGATGGCGATGTTCTCCAATAGACTGCCGGAGGTCAGATAGACATTCTGCATCACGATACTGATACTGTCCAGCAGCGTATCATAGTCCATTGCGCGGATGTCGGTACCGCCGATTTTTATGACGCCGCTCCCGACGTCCCAAAAACGCAGCAGGAGGTTGGTCACTGTCGTCTTGCCGGAGCCGGACGCGCCCACCAGCGCCGTCAAACTGCCCTCGCGGACGGTGAAATCCACATCTTTCAGGGCAAATCCGCCTTCACCCAGACCAGACCTCGCGGTGATAGCAGCGCTTGAACCGTTAGAAGCAGCTGTTTCGTCATAGGAAAAGCCTACGCGCTCAAAGGCAATGTCGAAACCCGCCGGGCGTTTCGGGTCTTGCGGTGCGCGTACCGACGGCGCCTCGGTAATGCTCGCCACCCGGCGGTAGCTGTCGCCCGCCTTGACGTATTCCAAAAAGTACAACTCCATCTTGGCAAAGGGCTTGTAGAAAATCGCCGAGAAGATGATGAAATACAGAAACACGCTCATGGTGATATTCCCGCTTTGCAAAAGGAAGGCGCCGACAATAAACAAAACCGCGCTGCAAAGCTCGAAGAAAACCGCGAACCGCCCGGTATAAGCGGCGAAAACCTTGGACAGATAACGGCTGCTATCGCCAAAGGCGGTAACGCTGGCGTCCAACTTTTGCCGAAAAGCGCCGTTTTCTGACGCGGCGCTCTCGCAGTTAGAAGCTACCGGAAAGGCTTTCAGCAGCGGCATTCCTTTGGTATATTCCACAAACAGGCTCGCCATGTCCGCCAGATTGTCGCCGTTGGCTTTTTGCGCTTGCTGCGCGTTTTTCAGCCCCAGGAAAAGGGCAAGCGCCGCAACAGGCAGAAGCGATACCATGCACAGCCCCAAGAGCCAGCTTTTCGTGAACAGCCAAACGCCAATGATCACCGCCACGGCAATGTCACTCCACATGGCCGAGAGGAAATGGCTGATGTAGCCTTCTAAAGCGTCCACATCCTTGTGAATAACGGTGCTGACCTCACCCAACCGCTCATTGGTGAAAAAGCCCAGCGATAACGATTTGAGCTTGTGAATCAGTTTCAGCCGGACGGTCTGCGTCACGTCAAACCCCGCGCAATGCTTGGTTAAATCCGCTAGTATGGCGAACGCGGTTTTCGCCGCTAAGAGGATAACGCCCCACAGCAGAATTTGATCAATCCCGCCCGCAGCCCCGCCCAACATAGCGCTCATGGTGCTGACGGCGAGGTAGAGGAAGTACGCCCAGAGCAGCTCGGCGGCGATGAAGCTAAGTGTCGCGGTGGCGATGAGCGCCTTGCCGCCTTTCGACGTGTATGAAAGCATTTTTCTAAACATTTACGCACCCTCCTTTGAGGTGCTGTCCAAATCTTCGATTTGGCCAACAGCACCCATGCAAGGCTTCTCGGTGAGAGCATAGCTCGAACCGTTAGAAGCTACTGCGAGTTCCCAAGCGTCCACCTGTTCCTGCGCCGCCGTCATTTCCCGGTACAGCGCGCAGTTTTGCATAAGTTCTTCGTGCGTCCCGGTCGCCGCCACGCACCCGCTGTCCATCACAATGATGTTGTCCGCGCCGCGAATCGTCCGCAAGTGGTGGGCGATGACGATCAGGGTTTTGCCCCGGCTCATATTGACGATCGCCTGTTGGATCAGGTGTTCGTTATAGGGGTCAATGGCGGCGGTGGCTTCGTCGAGGATGATCACCGGCGCGTTTTTCAGAATCACGCGGGCAATGGCGATGCGCTGTTTCTCCCCGCCGGAGAGCTTCGCCCCGGCTTCCCCAGCAAGGGTATCATAGCCCTGCGGCAATGCTTCAATCATCTCGTGAATACACGCCGTTTGCGCGGCTGCGATAATCTCCTCGCGGCTCGCCCCCCGCCGCCCGATGGCGATATTCTCGGCAATGGAGGTGTTAAACAGAAAGCTCTCCTGCTGCACGATGGAAATGAGGCTGGTCAGCGTGTCCTCCCCGACTGCCGCGATATCCGTGCCGCCGATGGTCACTTGCCCGATCTCCGCCCGCCAAAAGCCCATAATCAGGTTGGCTATGGTGGATTTCCCCGAACCGGACGAGCCGACAATAGCGCTGGTCGCGCCTTTTTTGAAGGCGATAGTGACATCTTTTAACGCCGTTTCCCGCTCGTCATAGCTAAACGTGACCTGGCGCAGTTCAATGTCGCCGTCGGTCAGCAACCTATCGGACGCGGGGACAGGTTCTTCTCCCAGAATGCTTACGATGTTTTCAGCGGAGCGTTTGAGTATAATTCCCGCGTGTTCATAGGTCGTATATTTTATCATGGCGGCGGCAAAGGCGTTGGACAAAACGAGCGCCAGGATAAAGCGCGTCAGCGTAAGGCCGCCCTCCGTCAGCAAATGCAGCCCCACCGTGACGACCAACAAAACGCCGCCCTGCAAAACCGCCGTCAACAGCCCCTGGGGAATGGATACGCCCGTAATCATGCGGCGCGTGGTCTTGACATAATTTTTGATAAAAGCGGTGAGCGCGTCGGTTTTAGTTTCGCTTTTGGCAAAGGCTTTCACGGCGGGCATAACAGCGATGTATTCCATCAAGCCCTCCGCCATTTCCTTGGTGGACTGGTTGTAGCGTTTGATTCGACCGTCCCACAGCATAAACAGCAGCGCCAGCAACAGTAGCATACCCGCCAACGCGCCCAATACGCACAGCGCCAGCCGCCAGTCCGCAATGAATATAATCCCGGCCATCAGCACCGCCGCCAGGGTGGTCGCGATCACTTCCGGCTGCGTGTGGGCGAGATAGACCTCGATTTGCTCCACGTCATGGTTGACGATATTGGCGAGATCGCCTGCCCTGCGCTTTTGGAAAAAGCCGATCGGCAGCTTCCTCATATGGTTTACAATGGCTAGCCGCAGCTCGGCCAGGGATTGGTAGGCGGCCTCATGGGCTTTCCACAGTCCGACGGCGTAAAATACCGCTTTCGCGATTTGCAGCGCGGCCATCCCGCCGCCGATTTGCCAGATACGCAACCTGGTTAAACCTCCCTCGCGGTAGAGATAGAGCAGCAGGACGGCCAGCAGGGTTGTGCCCAGCCCCGCCGCCACGCTGATGAACATATTCAGGTTGGAAGCGCGGTTCCTGGCTTTGATTTGCTTGACAAGTTGCGTTGCGGTCATAGTAATCCCCTTTCTTGCGTTCGGTTGCCATACACTTTAGTTAAAAAATCAGACTTCCGTGAATAATTTTACCGTCGTTTCGTTCGCTGACTTGAGAAAGCCGAGTAAAAACCAAAGGTTTTCTTCCGACGCGGAGACCAGGCCCGCGCCCAGCGCCTCATCCAGCATGGCGTGGTAGCGCATATGATCCGTGTAGGCGACCCGCCCTTTCTCGGTCAGCCAAAGCGACAGCTTGGAGAGGTTGTCGTCGCTGACCCGTTTTTCGACCAAGCCCTTTTTTTCCAGCTTTTTGACGATTTCGGACACGGAGCCTTTGGTGATCCGCAGCAACTCCGCCAAACCGCCTACATGAATCCCCGCGTTTTTGGCAATATGCGACAGCATACGGATTTCCGAGTGGAAAATATCAACGTCCGTACCAAACTTGCGGACTTGCTTATCCAACGCTTCAAACACAGTATACAAATCTAAAAATTGCTGCCCGATGGCGCGTTTTAACGTTTCATTTTCTTTCATCCTGCACCTCCTGTAAAAGTGTTTGGCAACCAACCACTTTTAGTATATGGCAGCCAAACGCTTTTGTCAAGGAAATAATTTTCATGAGTTTTCGCCGGGGTTTTCGATTACCGCTTGTGAGAAAGGCGCATAACGCGCCTTTCTCAATGTGATTGCACCGTTTTTTAGCTTTTAGCCAATGCTCTGCCGTTTTCACTGTTCTATGCTTGACCGGGCCGTTATCTTTTTGCCAGCCGCCAATAAGAGCAACGCGCCGCTTCCCAGCCAGAGCCAAATGGGGGAGGAGGGGCCGCCGGTATTGGGCAGCTCACCCAAGGGAACGCCGCCCTCCGTGATCGTCAGATCAGCGTCGCTGCCGTCGCCGTAGGCGGAACCGGTGGAACTGGCGGAACCATCACGGTCGCCGACGGGTTCCATCGCGCCGCCGGGAACGATGCCGTCTGCTTCGATGATTGTAACATCGCCGGTTTCAGCGGTATCGCCGCCCGACTGGGTGGAGTCTAGCGATACTGCGTCGTCAGCGACGGATACCGTCGCGGGGGTGGTGCTTGTGCTTGAGCCGCCGCTGGTGGTGGTGAAGGAGTCGTTGCCGTCGCTGTTATTGCCGGAGTTGGTGGATTTGCCCTCGTCCTTGCTGGGGTTGTCATCCGCGCTTCCGACCCGCGTGAACGGTGCGGTATTCCCCGCGACCAGATTTCCGTCCTCGTCCGGTTCCAGTTCGGTGACATTGATGGTGTCTTCGTCTACCAGCGCAAACGTGTAGGAAGCGATGCCTTCAAAATCCAGGTAGCTGACCATGATGCCGCCGTAGACGATATAGCAGCCGCTGCCCACGCCGCCGTATTCGGCGGGTACACCCACCAGCTCATAATCAAAGGTGCCGTTCGTTTTGTAGTCGAAGATCAGTGTCATGCCCGCGCTGGGAATATCCGACTGCCATTGGCCCAGGAAAGGGTTGTCCAGTTGCAGCGGCAGGTCTGCTGTGTTTACAACGGAACCCTCGACCCGCATGAACGGCGCGGTATTCCCCGCGACGAGATTGCCGTTTTCGTCCGGCTCCAGTTCGGTTACGTTGATGGTGTTGTTATCCATCACTTCAAAGGTATAGGCCGACGCGCCTTCAAAATCCAGATAACTGATCATCATGTTGCCGAACACGACATAACCACCGCTGCCGCTATTGGGGCCGTATGCAGCGGGGAGCTCCGGTATCACGTAATCGAAGGTGCCGTCTGTCTTGTAGTCGAATACCAGGGTCATACCCGCGCTGGGAATGTCCGACTGCCATTGGCCGATGAAGGGGTTGCTCAAATCAGCGAGATTAAAGGTATCGCTCGTGTCTACTTTATAAAATATCGTCGGGACAACACCGCCCAAAAGCGCATCGAATGATGTTCGGTCTGCTCTCAGAGTAATGGTATCTTCGCCATTCATAACGAGAGTATCTCCGCCATCATAGGTATACGAACCGGGTAACACCAGCGGATCATTTCCGTCTTGCACCAGCGTAGTGATACTGGTACCGTCAGAGTTAAACTCCACCGACACCCAATTACCGCTCCCATCCCCAGCAGTAGCTTTCCACAGACCGAGAAATGGGTTGTTCAGGTCGGCGAACACCGGCGTTCCCACACAAGACGCTATCAGGAGAAGCGCAAGGCACAGCGCCAGCAAACGATTAAAATTTGTACGTAGCATAAGCATAACTTTATGACTCCTTTCTTAATACCCCATTAGTTCAGGTTCTGCTGACCAGCAGGTCGCCTCAAGGATAACCAAACTTGTCACGACTTTTTTTGATATTGCTTTTGATATGGCAATGAACCCATTGAAAAATCTCCTCCCGTTTTCTGTTGAGGTTTTTCTCCAAACATCTTGAATTTTACACCTACGTATGCTACCATTATGTTTGGCTACTCGAACATAACGATAGCATATAAGTTAGTCCCATGCAACCGCTTTGCGGCAAGCCGATATTTTTCGGGCAGAGATTGATACAAAACGGGCAGGTGAAAATATGTACGGACGCATTGTGCAAACAGGCGCACTGTGCTTTGAGCGGGTAGAAACTATGGAGGGCGCGTGTCTTGAGAACACGGACGAT
>JAITOS010000079.1 GCA_031289815.1 Peptococcaceae bacterium
ATGCCCTTTGAGGAAAAAGGGGAACTGGCGGACTTATGCGATACCTATGGTATCGACCTGATTTCGATGATCGCCCCCACTTCAGAAGAACGCATCGCCATGATCGCCAAAGAAGCCAAAGGCTTCCTGTATTGCGTCTCTTCGCTCGGCGTTACGGGCGTCCGCTCTGAGATCCACACGGATATCGGACGCATGGTCCGGCAAGCCAAAAGCGCCGCCTCCAGTCCCTGCGCCATCGGCTTCGGTATTTCCACCCCGGAACAGGCGGGGCAAATGGCCGCCTTAGCCGACGGCGTCATCGTGGGCAGCGCCATCGTGAAGCTGGTCGCCCAATACGGAAGGGACAGCGTCGCTCCCGTCAAAGAATATATCCGCTCCCTGAAAAGTGAAATCGTCAAGTGTTAAGACCTAAGACCGCTCCGCGTAAATCTTAACCTTGACGCAGTCCTTGAACTGTTCCGCGCGGGAGGATAAACCCAAGGGCGGCAGCTCGTCGTCAAACCATTTAGGGACATGGTCGCAAAGCATCTCTAATACTTCAAAGGAATTTTCTTTGAAAAAAGGAAGCAGGATCTGTTTGGAGCTATAGGAGGTTTTCCCATTCATCACATCTCTCAGATCCGTATAAAAACAACCGGGCCGCTGTTCCGAGATGGCGACATATTCCAGCGGAATCTTGCGCTCCAGCCGCCGGTGCTGTTCGCATTCCTGAATATCATTCAGAAATTCTTCGGGACGGCCCTCAATTTGCAGCATGGATATCTGACATTCCTCCAAGGCGATATACTGGACCCCCCGGATCCTGTTGACGACCACAATTTTGCAGTCCGCCAGCCATTCGCACAATTCCTGTAAACATTTTCTCAGCTCGCGCGCACTGCTTTTGTCCTCAATCCTGTAGGGCGCGGAGCGTTGAACCGTCCATTCCCCGTTTTTCCGGGCATAAACCTTAACCACGCCGTCCCGCTCAAAGCCGGACGTTTTTCCCTGTGTATCCACAAGCACAGCGATTTCCATACACATTACTCCCTTTCGCTCGCGCCGCCGGATGCGGCCGGCTCCCAACTCCCTTGCGCCCGCTTAGATGCAGGCGGAACCGCAATCGGAACAATCACTGCCGGGGCTGCATTTTTTCTCTGTAAAATTGCCGTCATATAAGCAGAGAAAACCGCACTCCTCCGTGTTGCGGGCCAAGGCCTCGACCCCATTGTCGATGGTAACGCCGCCGTCCCGAAAGGACAGTGTCACCGGCACCTTGGTCAGTTTATTGGCAAGCCGGTCCAGACGCATATGCTGGTAAACAATTTCTCTTTTACCGCTTATCCGGTTGTTCACCACAATATCGCTGTTCGTGCATAAAAAGCTCAGTTTTCCGTTCTCGTCAAAGCGCACGGAATTAAAGTCCGCGTCTATCCCCACGGCGTGTTGGTCAAAGGCAGTGACCTCCCCGACTGGGGTTTTCAAAACGATCGGCAGGGCCGGTTCCAGGGATTCCAGCCCGCCATGCTCATACAGCCGGAAGCCGATTCGCACCGGGAGCCTTCCCAGCGGCGTATCGAGTTCAATGACCTCTCCCGGCCACAAAATCAGGCTCCGCAACCCACCGCTTTCAAAAAACCGCAAAGCGATGATTCTGGCCGCGAATTGCCCGCAGGGCAGGTCAAAGGAGAATACACGGGTGAGCTGTTTTTCATCCTCCTCGCTCCAGCCGAAGCCAATCTGCCCGTTGAGCGGGAACAGACTGTCGATCTCCCCGCTCGCAAAAAAGGTGATCAATTCCGCGGGGAAAACGCCGACCGACGTTTCCACCTCGGTCTGATCCTCCAGGTAAATACTTTTCAGCGCCCCGCCGGGATGAAAGGACAGCGCCCGCATATCCTTCTCGCGCTTCCCCAGCCCTTGGTAGCGGGGAATCAGTTTGCCGTATTTGGTCGCAATCTCATTGTACCCGTCCAACTTGCATTCCCTCATCCCGCCATCCTCATAGGCGGTATGGCTGGTCACGCCCACGAGCGCCTGTTGTTGGCTGACTAGCATTGTCTTCACCCTCCCCGCTGTATGATGTCACCCAGGCGATCCGGACGCTTCGCCGCTGAACAAATCCTCCGCCGCCGCGCTGTTTTCCTTCGCCGTCATTGCCAAAGGAACGATCCGGAAAATCGAAACTGCCCGCTGGTCGTGGGAAGAACGATATTTTTCGATCAGCGCGCCGGACAGCTTACTCTTATAATGGGCCGGCATATACTTTTCAACAATCGCTTGCAGGGCGGCCGCTCCCTCGTTGACATCCGCGACCCGCTCGGCTTTCCCGAAAATCATCACGCTCAGATAAGCCGTGTCCGCGTGACAAGGTACCTCGTCCTTCACCGTGCCGTATTCCTCAAACACCGTGAAGGACACCGGCGGCTCCTTTAAGAGGATCTCGGTCTTTTTCCCCGAACCCAGGCCGTGAAAATACACCGCACCGCCGCGCCACACATAATTCACCGGAACACAGTACGGATACGCACCGCTGCTCATTCCCAGAACGCCTATCCGCATACGCGCGAGAAAATCCTCGATTTTTCCCCGGTCAGCGCAAATCCTCTGGGTATAGCGAATCTGTTCCATTCATCATCCCACCTCGTATACTATGATTTGCCGGAAGGAAACCGGCGTTCCCGCTTAGTCGCCGCCGAACGCGGTCAGCAATCGCTTCCCGCTCCGGCTGCGTTAGCGCTTCCTCTATCCTCAGCTGTCACCAGCCGTCACTTGTTGTCATCTGTTGTCATTTGTTGTCACCAGACGTTCAGCACCGGTTCCCTGTTATGTTTGTGTTCCATATCGGCAAACCAGGTGTTGGCGATATTCTCCGCCAGCAGCATGGCGCCCTCATAGCCGACGACCGGATGACGGTACATCCCGGCGCGGTCATAGACAGGGAAGCCAATCCGCACCATCGGTATATTGTAGTCGATGGAGATAAAGCGGCCCTTGGAATGACCCATGATCAGGTCCACCTCCAAGCCCTCGTTCTTGATCCGGTTTTCCAATTCCCACAGATCCGCGTTCATGACGATTTCCAGCTTATAGTCCAGATTTTCTTCCAATTCTTTGAGCCGCGGATCGTTCTTGTAAGCGGCGTTATCATCGCCCAACAGCAGCAGCACCGGCTTCATTTCCATATCCAGACAGAACTGCGTGAGAGAGATCACCAAATCCGGGTTGCCGTAAAGGGCCACCTTTTTATCCGCCAAAAACATATGGGTAACGTCCGTGATCGCGTCCAAGGCAATGCCGCGCTCACGCACCAGCGATTGCGGAATCGGTTTCCCCGTCGCTTCGCTCAGTTTTTTCAGGAAGGTATCGGTATTGCGGATACCGATCGGCGACGGCCCAATGATCGCGGGAACGTCAAATTTATCTCGCAGGTATTCCGCCGCCTTGCCACCCTCATAGCGGTTCAGGGCGAAGGTAGCCGCAGCGTTGGCCGTGTCGCTCAGCTCCTGTATGGTGGTTTCGCCGTGGGACACGTGGTTGCCGCTGGGCATCAGCGGTGAATCGAAGGTTTCAATCTCAAATAACACATTCGCTTCCACCTGCATTTCCGCCAGCAGATGTTTCAGCGCCCTGACGTCGCCCGGATTGGCCCAACCGGTGATGAGGTTGATTTTGGCGCTCGGCTCCGTCTTTTTGGCAAAATATTTCACAAAATCCCGTACCGCGACATCGTAGCCCGTTACCATGCTGCCGACAAAGCTGGGGGTGTGAACCGGGATCAAATGCACCTCGCGGTCCTTGTACTTTTCTTTCAGCAATCCCGCGTTTAATTTACGGACGACGCCGTCGATATCGTCGCCGATGACTTCGGTGGCGCAGGTGGAGATGATAGGAATGACCTTCACATCCGGATAGCGCATTAAGAGGACGTCCACCGCCTCCTCCACCCGGTTCAGCGCTCCGAAAACAGCGCCATCTTCGTGCAGAGAGGAAGAAGCCAGCTCAAAACTTTCCTTAAAATGCTGTGAAAACAGCAGTCGGACAAACATAACGCACCCTTGGCCGCCATGCACGATCCCGATACATTCCTTAATGCCGATACTGGCATACTGCGCGCCGGCAGGCTGGCAGGTGAAAATCGGGTTGATGATCCCGGCGCGTTCTCTTTCTGTCAATTCGCAGTACATAGCTTCTGCCTCCTTTAATAAAGCGGATCGGTGAGTTCGGCGTTAAGCGAGCCGGTAATCAGCAGGAAATCCAACCGTTCTTTTAACTCCCGCATGATCTGCTTGAGATCCTCTTTATCGATTTCTGTGACCCAGGGAAATTTCTCCTTATAAGCGTTCGCCAGCCAGACGGCGTCCACCCAGTAGCACTTTTCCTCCGGCGTTTCCTTGACTACCGGCTCGTCGCATAAGATTTGCGTAGTTTTCAGGATGATGTTTTCATTCTGTTTTTCCCGATCCCAAGTACGGGAGTGGAATTGCCACAGACATTTTTTCATAATCACGTCCACCAGTTGTTCCACTCTCTCCTTTGACGTCTCTTTCATAGCCTCCGCCTCCCTTATACCGCCGGCAATGCGACATTGGCTTTAGGCGGAAATTCGGGATAAACCCGCTCCTTCAGCCCCTTGAGCAGATCGTAGCCGCCGGTGTATTCCCGCAGTTCCGTGGAATTCTTAATTTCTTCGCTCAAATGGACGTCCGAAAGCATACGCTGCGTTTCAAAACCCCGATCCACCGGGATTTCGTCCTTGCTGATATCCAAAAGAGACAGCTTGTGAATCGGCGAATAGATCCCGTTGTAGACGTCCCGCGCGAACCGCACCCAACCCTCAAAGCCCTTCCAGGGGCCATTATGATAAGCGTGCGCGTTCAGATAGGGTACCCGTACTTTCTTCGCCACTTCACCGGGGCGTTTGCCCGTGAAGATGATATCGGGTTCCAGCATTTCCATCGCCTCCATCCCCTCCAGCTCGTTGGGGTCGTCGATGGCCAGCGCGCCTTCCTCACAGCGGGAAATTCCCTTTTCCATGTCGCCCTGATGGCCGAATTTCGTGTACACCGAAACGACGTCCACGCCCATTTCCTCATGAATACAGTTCGCCCAGTGCCAGAGCTTCGAGCCGCCCGGCCACAGACAGACTTTTTTGCCCGCGAGCCGCGCTTTGTACCATTCGAGTTCGGGTTTCCAGCGAGCTGTTTCCTCGTCGATGATCGCCTGCGCCCGCTCCTCAATGCCGAAGAACATCGCTACTTTTTTCAACGACGACGACAGCGGCTCAAAGCCGAAACCGTCGATATCCAGACGGGGAATGCCATACCGTACCCGCAGCTCGTTGCAGATATATTCCGCGGAACGCGCGCACTCCAGCACGTTCAGATGGGCGCGGTGCATGGCCCGCAGATCATCGTAGGAGCCGTTGCCGGTGAAGGTGGAGAGTACCTGAATGCCCATGCGTTTGAAATAATCCTGCATGACCTCCTGGTCGCCCTGAATGTTGTATTCACCCACGTAGTTAATCATATACTCACTGGTGGTCTCCGGTTCGACCGTGCCGACCTTCTGATTGATCCAGGCGATGTTGATCTTGTGATGACCGCCCGATTGGCTTGGCCCGCCAAAGCCCGGGGAGTTGCAGACGAAGATGTCCACGTCCGGCATTTCCTTCATGACCTTATTGGCGACGGCGTTGATATCATCGCCGATCAGAGCCGAGGCGCACGTCTGGTAAATCGTCATTCTCTTGATCGCGGGAAAGGCTTCAAAGGCTTCGATGATGTTCTGCTTGAGCATTTTTTCCGCCCCGAAGATGATATGCTTTTCCTTCATGTCGGTGGCGTAGGTATATTTGAGCTGGAAATTATCATTATCGCTCAAATAGCGTTTGGTCTGCCAGGTGTCATAGGTACAGCCCACCGGCCCGTGACTCATATGGATCACGTCCTTCATCGGCGTACCGATCACGTGCTTGGCGCCGCAATAAGCGCAGCCGCGCTCGGAAATGGAGCCGGGAATCGTGTTCAGATAGCCGAGGGGCAGCGCGTCCGCCAGCGTTTCTCCCGGCCCCTTAATCACGGCGTGCTTTCCTCTTTCGGGAATACATTCACTACATTTAAACAGATGATAAGGCATACGTACATTCCCTCCTTCTGTGATCCGTCCGCGGTTCTAAAGAATCGCCTTTTCGCCTTCCTCTTTGGTTCGCACCCGAACCGCGTTTTCCAGCGGACAGATGAATATTTTTCCGTCGCCGATCTGATCGGTCTGATTGATTTTTATGATGCCCTGCACGATCTCATCGACCTTGTCGTCCGGCGCCACGATCGACAGCTGGCGTTTCGGAACGTATTTCATGCCGGGAGATTTGCTTTGCTCCAAAACACCAGGGCGGGGTATCAGATCCACTTCGCCCACCAGTCCTTTTTGTTTCCCCCGTCCCAGCACCCGGAACGCCGTAACGCTGGGAAATCCGAGCGTTTCCAGAAAATCCTTGGTAGCGCCTATTTTTTTGGGACGAATGATGGCGATAATTTCCTTCACAAAGAACACCTCCTATAGTCCGGATTCGCCGGTCCTGACCGTAAACGCTTGTTCGACCGGAAAAACGAAGATCTTGCCGTCCCCAAAATTGCCGGTATAGGCTTTATACGTGATAATTTTAACAACCTCGTCCACGGCTTCATCTTCTACGACGACCATCAGCATGGTTTTGGGAAGCTCGTCATAACGAATATCTCCCAACGTGATCCCCATCTGCTTGCCCCGCCCAAAAGCGTTTATTTTGGTCATAGAGCCAAAACCGGCTTCGGAGAGCTCATCCGCCACCAAATCCGCGTTTTCCGGGCGCAGGATCGCTCTGATCATTTTCATAGGTACACACTCCCCTTCTCTTAATCACCAATACCGTATTTCACTACCATCGCCTCCAGCTGATCCATCGTCAGCGGCTGCGGGATCACGAAGTGTTGATTTTCCATGATTTTACGGGCTAATTCCGCGTATTCATGCGCCTGATTCTCTTCCGGATCGTACTCGACCACCGTTTTTTTATTGAATTCGGCCTTTTGCACGATGTTGTCACGGGGAACAAAATGAATCATCTGGGTGCCGATGGCCGAGGTGTATTCCTCCAGGAATTCCCTTTCCCGGTCTACATTACGGCTATTACAGATGAGGCCGCCCAGCCGGACGCCGCTTTGTTCCGCGTATTTCAACAGTCCCTTACAGATGTTATTGGCCGCGTAAATCGCCATCATCTCACCGGAGGCGACAATATAGACTTCCTGCGCCTTGCCTTCACGAATCGGCATGGCGAAACCGCCGCACACCACGTCTCCCAGTACGTCGAAGAAAACAAAATCCAGATCGTCCGTATAAGCGCCGTTCGTTTCCATCAAGTCAATGGCGGTGATGACGCCCCGACCGGCACAGCCAACACCGGGTTCCGGCCCTCCGGATTCCACGCAGCGGATATCCTTGTAGCCCGTTTTGATGACCTTGTCGTTCGTGACCTTCTCGGCCCCTTCTTCTCTGAGCACGTCCATCAGGGTCTCCTGCGGCTTGCCGCCGAGAATCAACCGAGTGGAATCCGCCTTGGGGTCGCAGCCGTGAATGAAGATGTTTTTGTCATAGAAGTACGCCATCGCCGCCGCTGTGTTCTGCTGGGTCGTGGATTTGCCAATCCCGCCTTTGCCGTAAAACGCTAATTTTCTCATGGTTCTTTCCTCCGCTTCCTAATGATGATACGATCATCCATATTCACATTTGTTTATATTCCGCTGTGTTTTGTTGTGTTTGGTTTCCGCTTCCGCTTCTATTTCTGTTTCCGTCTCCATTGCCGCCGGATCATTCCTTTGATTTTTTGTTTGCCTCACCTCCAAAACACCTGAAATCGTCTTGCTTGCGTTGATTCCTGATTCGTCCTCACCTCCTTAAAGAATGGACGGTTCTCTTTAGTTTCACTGCCCTTGGAGAGCAGGAATCCGCTGGTTCTGATCGTCCTATTTTTGCTCTTTTGTTTATTTTTATTATGTTTTATTTATTTTTGTTTAGTTTGGTTGTTTATAATCTATCATACCCTTTCTCAATTTGCAATCATAAATTAACATAATTGAACTAAAATATTTTCCAACATCATGTCCCCACAGGCGCATTTTATGTGTCTTTATAGGTGACAGCTGTTAAACTGCAACCAGAGGGGGGATAAAACGATGCTTGATGTGTTCGCGCTAAAAGCGATTCAAAACCGAGACGAGGACGCTCTGGCGCGGCTAATCGAAAAATACGCCGCTTATGTCGGTACGATCGTGCGCAACATCCTGCGAAATCCGGAAGAAGACGTCGAGGAAGTCGTGGCGGACGTGTTCGCCGCCTTGTGGCATAACGCTAACCGCCCCAGCGCGTTGAAACTCAAGTCGTACCTCGGCGGCATAGCCCGGAACAAAGCGAAAAACAAACTGCGCGAACGGCTTGACGCGCTGCCGCTTGAAGAAGATTATATCGTCACCGCGGACAGCGGCGTTGAGGACGGCGTCCTTCAGGAAGACGAACGGCAAAAGGTTATAACGGCGATACTGGCGCTCAAAGAACCCGACCGCGAAATTTTTCTGCGGCATTACTACGATTTGCAGCACGTCGCCGCCATCGCCGCCGCGCTGGCAATGAGCGAGTCCGCCGTCAAAAAACGGCTGATTCGCGGGCGCGAGAAGCTGAAAACCATTCTGGAGCAAGGAGGGAATCAACTGTGAAAACAAAAATCTCGGACCTATTGGACCGTATTGAACACTACCCTCGGCGCCTTCGTCAAATCGACCCCATAGCCACGGAAAAGGTAAAGGAGCTAACGATGCGTAAAATTAACACGGCAAACAGCTACGAACCGCAAGCGGGACTGCGCCAGACCCGCGCCCCCCGCCGAGCGTTCGCGCCCATACTCGCGGCGATGCTCATTCTTGCCGCAGTAACCACAACCGCGCTCGCCGCGACCGGCGTCATTTGGCAAGGCATTTTTGGCACCGCGGACGAGGGCATAAACACAGCGGTTGAATACGATTACGTTCAAAATGTCGCTATGGACTATGTTGTTTCCAACGGCGTGGGCGTGAGATTTGAGAGCGTTATGCTCGATAATTCAACCTTAAATTTCGTCGTTGCTTACCAAGTGCCAGAGGCTATTCCCCTATCCGACTGGATCAATAGCGATATAACGATCACCGACGAGAGCGGCATCGTGCTTTACGGCGAGGGCAAGGGTATGTTGTCAACGGGCGGCAGTATACACGTGCCAATCACGGCTGACGGGCTGACGTTCAAAATGTCGCACATTGCGGAAAACGTTCAGCATACCTATCCTGCCAGCCAGAAACTTTATGTTGAAATCACCAACATCAAATTCTTTGAGAAAGCCCCGACAATCGCGGAGGAGTTTAACGGCCATTGGTCGTTTGAGATCGACATGGCTGATAAATTCGTTGACAGAACGGCGTTATCTTATCGCGGCGGCTTGGTAAGCGGTTCGGAAATCGTGGCCGTAAGCTACGCGAACCTGACCCATGTAAGTTTTGATGTGGAATTTGAATTAAGCGAACCGCACACCATTATGAAGAAAATAAAGCTCATGGACAGCAATGGCCAGGAATACGAATCAAAACAGATCGCGTCCGACGACGGCAACGCGCCATACCTCGTGCGGACTTCGTTCCCCGTAACGCTATTCAAGACAACGCCTACTTTCACCCTGTATTATGGCGGCAGCTCGATTGAGTTGATCAGAAGCGACTCCTGATCGTGGAAGCGGGCGTTCCCCTGCCCCGTCTGACAAAAAGCAAGAACGCGGCGTCAGGATGTGACTGACAGCCGCGTTCTCTTTTGAGCGTTATCATTTTGATTGAATCGGTAAAGACTTGCTATGGATTCGCTTTCTTTTGATGAAGGCCGCGCAGGGCGGACGGTTCCGCGAAAAGCGAGGCATGGACGCCGAGCGCGTCCCTTTGCGCCAGGAAGGCGCAGCGGGACGAAAAGCGGAACCGTCCCCCCTTCGCCGACCTCCCAGCAAACGAAGGCGAATCCGCTCAAGCCAGATTCAAACGCAATTCTTTCGTCCGTTCTTCTAAAGCGGCGAGGATTCTCTGAACAGTTCCGGAAAAACCGTCTCCGGCTCTTCCTCCCCATAGTGTACATAGGTTAAGGTCAGCCCCTGCGGCGGCGCGGTCTGTCCGGCTCGGCTCCGATCCCTTGAGGACAGAATCTCCGGCATATCCTCTGGCTTCAGTTTCCCTTTGCCCACTGCCAGCAAAGTGCCGGCAATAATTCTTACCATGTTATACAGGAAGCCATCGCCCACGCAGGTGATCCGGATGAGCTCTTCTTCCAACCCCACCCGGCAGCGGTACAGGGTCCTGGTAAAGGTTCGGCTGACTCCCCCAGCCGCCGCGAAGGTGTAAAAATCATGTTTTCCTTCCAAAAAGCCAGCCGCCCGCCGCATTCGCTCCCGATCCAGACGCACCGGCTCGTGCCAAGCGTATAAGCGCTGGAAAACATCCGCAATCTCATGATGATCAATGCGATAATCATAGCGTTTCCAGCGAGCCGAGCGGCGCGCGTTAAATTTTTCCCCCTCTTCCCGTGACCGGAGAATCCGGATATCGCGCGGCAGATAGCTATTGAACGCTTTCGGGATCTTTTCGAGCGGGATTGGCGCCGAAGACCAAAAATTGATCACCTGACCGGCGGCGTGAACTCCCGCGTCAGTGCGCCCAGCCATATTCATCCTGATCTCTTCCCCGAACATCCGCCGCCACGTATCCTCCAGCGTTCCCTGAACGGTCGCTCCGTGTTGCGGCGCTTGCCGCTGAAATCCATGATACGCCGTCCCGTCGTAAGCCAGCGTTAAACGGATATTACGCGTTCTGTCCTCCATTCGTCTCCTCCCCGTATATTCAACGATAAAAGCGTCTTTTACCTGTTTACCATAAAGTGATCCCCATGACGACGCCGCTCCAGATCAGCCATATGATCAGCGCCACGCTATCCGTCCGCTGCCAGGAATTCAGGCGCACCACCCGATACCGTCCCGGCTGATAGCCGCGGGCGATGAGATTTTCCGCCAATTCTTCCGCGCGGCGCAAACTGATCAGAAAGACCGGCGGTACGAGACGAAGCAGCTCGCCGCACCTGCCGGCGAACGATGCCGGCGTCTTTCCTTTCGCCGCCCTGGCCTTCCAAAGCTGACCCGTTTCTTCGGCCAGCAAGGGGATGAAGCGCAAAGTGAGCGTCAGCAAAAGAATAAAATCGGCTGCCCTCCGGCTACGCTTCGCCAAGGGATTTAACAGGCAGGCAATACTTAATCCCATCTCCAACGGCTTGGTCACCGCCAAAAAAACTCTGGTCAGGCTAAAGATCAAAAAGATCTTCCAGATCATCATGCCTGCCGCGCTCAGTCCGGATACCGACCAATGACCCTGCCATAGCCGCCATCCTTGTGTTGATTCCCACCCCATCCCCCACAGGTAAAACAACCCCAGCAAGAAAGCCGCCCCTACGATAGACAGCAAAGAGCGATAGGACAGGCGGCTGATTTTACCGAGCAAGGCGACGCCAAGGCTTAAAATGAGCAATCCTGAAATCCCAGCCAGACTGATCAGCAAAGAAATCCCGATCAACGCCACGACCTTTAAACGCGGATCCAGGCGATGCAGACGGGTTTCGCTCTCCACATAGACCTCTTGATACATCGTCCTTCTTCTCCAACCTTCTTCTCCCGCAAGTAAGTTAAGTGGTTCAGGGAGTATACCTTACGCCCGCGGCTTCAAACAGGGCGCTATGCTCCCGCCATCGTTGCGCCGGACATTCAAAGATCACACGCCCGTGATCCACAAGCCACAGACGGTTGGCCCGCGCCGCCACTTCCTGCAAATCGTGCGCCGCGTAAAGGACGGTCGAACGCTTCCAGCCATCGATGATACGCAGGATTTCGCCTTTGCTGTCGGCGTCTAACCCTAATAACGGCTCATCCAATAGAATCAACGACGGCTCGTTCCTCAGCGCCGCCGCCAGGGCTACTTTCTGTCTTTCACCGCCGCTGAGGGCCTCCAGCGACCGGTCCGCCCAGGATGGCTCTAAGCCGAAGCGCCTGAATACTTCTTCCAGCTCACCGGCGTTTTCCCTGTAGCTTTGTAAGCGCTTTTTCTTTTCCCCATAGTAAATTTCCCGAAATACGGAGCTTTCGAGGACGTATTCCCCCGCTTCCTGTAAAACAAAGCCGCAGGCTTCCGCTTTTTTGGCCGCTCTCCCGCTATGTAAGATCCGCCCCTTTTCTGGCTGCGCCAGTCCGGCAACGCTTTCCAGAATCGTTGATTTTCCCGAACCGGAAGCTCCCAGAATCCCGATAAAATCTCCCGCATAGACGCTTTGCCGCACTTTCATTTTAGCAAAAAACTCAGCGTCCAGCCATTCAATCAGCGGCGTCTCTGATCGTGAAGCAGCCGCCGGTTCTAGCCGCGAAACGCCGTTTTTTCTCCAGGCTTCCGTTTCCCGGTCCGCCAGGACTTGCCGCTTTGATATTTCCCGCAATAACCCATCTTCCAGCCTGAATATCCGGTCCGCTTTCGCCGCCAAATCAGCGTCATGGGTCAGCCAAATCTGCCCCAGCCTTGCCGCCCTGCGCTTCAGCAACGCCAGAATCTTCTCCTCCGCCCGTCGATCCAGCATCGACAGCGCTTCGTCGAGAATGATAAAGGCCGGCTCCATGAGCAAAAAAGCGGCGACAACCAGACGCTGCCGTTCCCCGCCGGAAAGCGTGATCGGCGATTGTCCGGCCAGCCCTCGCATATCTAATTCCGCCAGGATTTCTCGCACTTTCTCCCGTATTTCAACCGGCGTCGCCCCCAAATTGAGCAGACCAAAACCCAACTCCTCCGTCACGGTCGCCCCGATCGTCTGCCTTCGCGGATGCTGCCCGATCAGGGCCACCCTGCGCCAACGCTCCTGTTCCGCCCCATCGTCTTGCGGCCCGTCTTCCAGCAAGCGTATCTCTCCTGCGGAAGGCCGCCGTAAACCGGCCAGTACTCTGGCCAAGGTGGATTTTCCCGAACCATTGCGACCCATGATGGCTATGGTCTCATTTTGAGCGACCCTAAAGCTGATCTCTCGAAAAACCCGGCCATAGCTGATACTATCAACGTTTAATTGCTTGATCGGCATCTTTTGGCCTCCCTCACCGACCCATGATCCGGAAGCGGATGGATGGCTAAAAAGATTTACCTAAACAGAAACAGGCTACCTCCTAAAAGACCGGTAACCTGCCCTTGCTTCAAACCTTTTAAATCAGTTCGATCAGCACCATTTCCGCCGCATCGCCCCGGCGATAGCCAAGCTTCATCGTCCTGGTATAGCCTCCCTGACGCTCCGCGTACTTCGGCGCGATCGTATCAAAAAGTTTTTTAACGACGCTTTCATCCAGCAGATACGCCAGCACCTGCCGACGAGCCGCCAGATCACCTCGTTTTCCCAAAGTAATCATCTTCTCGGCGATCGCTTTCAGCTCTTTAGCTCTGGCTTCCGTCGTTTCGATCCGTTCGTATTGCAAAAGAGATGTCACGATATTTCTCAGCATAGCGCCGCGATGGCCTGTATTTCTTCCCAATTTACGATAAGGCAACGTATTCCCCTCCTTCGCAGCAAATTAGTCGTCCGCCTCACGAAAACCCAAGCTCAGATCATGTAGCTTTTGTTCTACTTCTTCCAATGACTTGCGACCAAGATTCCGCACCTTGATCATGTCTTCTTCGGTTTTCTGAGTCAATTCTTCCACAGTGTTGATTCCCGCCCGTTTCAGGCAATTATAGGAGCGCACGGACAAGTCGAGCTCTTCGATCGTCATCTCCATGATTTTGTCTTTTTCATCTTTGCCTTTGTCAACAAAAGTTTCGCCCTCGCCATCGACGAGCGTATGGGTCAGTTCTTCAAAGGGCCGTAAATGCTCCATCAAAACCTTGGCGGCAAAACTTACCGCCTCTTGCGGCGACATGCTTCCATTTGAATATATTTCCAATATCAGCTTGTCATAGTCCGTCATCTGTCCGACCCGGGTATCTTCTACGGTGTAATTGACTTTATAGATCGGCGTAAAGATGGAATCAATCGGAATCACGCCGATCGCGTGATCCGGTTTTTTATTCTTATCCGCCGAAACATAGCCGCGATCTCTTTCCACGGTCATTTCCATGAAAAGGCGGCCATCCTTGTCCAAGGTCGCAATCTTGAGATCCGGGTTTAGGATCTCAAGATCCGGCCCTGTGATGATGTCACGGGCGTACACTTCTCCTTCGCCCTCTACTTCCAGCCGCATCACTTTGAGCTCATCCGTATATCCCTTTAAAGCCAGCGATTTGATATTGAGGATAATTTCCGTCACATCTTCCAAAACTCCCGGTATCGTCGAAAACTCATGCAATACGCCTTCGATCTGGACGGCGGTAACCGCCGAGCCGAGAAGGGAAGAGAGCAAGACCCTCCGGAGAGAGTTCCCTAAGGTAATCCCATATCCTCTTTCCAATGGCTCAATCACAAATTTCGCGTGTTTATCAGATTCTTCCATACAGTCAATCTTAAATTTATCGAACAAAAAGAATGCACCTTCTTTCTCGTGACCTGAGATTCATGTATCCACCCCTGGCGGAAATAACAATCCTCTTGATTAACGGGAGTATCTCTCCACGATAAAATGCTCTTGGATAGGCAGTTGAATATCTTCACGAGTCGGTAGTGCAATCACGGTTCCGGCAGCGGCATTGACGTCCAGACTTAACCAGACGGGAATAGCGCGGTTGGCGGCGGCGTCGATAATTTCTTTTAGCTTGGGTGAGCTTTTACTGGTTTCTTTCACCGCAATCGTTTCCCCAATGCGAACGATATACGAAGGAATATTGACCCGTTTGCCATTGACTGTAAAATGGCCGTGCCTCACCAACTGACGAGCTTCCGGACGGGATGAGGCAAACCCCAGACGGAAAATCACATTATCCAAACGGCGTTCCAACAGCCGCAGCAAGTTTTCCCCCGTCATTCCTTTTTGGCGGGCGGCCTCCACAAAGTAACGGCGGAATTGCCCTTCCAAGACGCCGTAAATTCGGCGCGCTTTTTGTTTTTCCCGCAACTGAAGTCCATATTCCGTCGGTTTCTTGCCGCGGCTCTTCCCATGCTGTCCGGGAGCGTAAGGGCGGCGGTCAATCGCGCATTTCGCGCCATAACAACGATCCGCTTTGAGAAACAATTTCATTCCTTCACGGCGACATAAGCGGCACACAGGACCTATATATCTAGCCAATCTTTACACCTCCTTAAACTCTTCTTCGTTTCGGCGGCCGGCAGCCATTATGCGGTATCGGCGTTACGTCTTTAATCAGATTTACTTCCAAACCGGCGGCTTGTAAAGCCCGAATCGCCGCTTCACGGCCAGCGCCGGGGCCTTTGACAAAACATTCGACTTCCTTCAGCCCATGCTCCATCGCCACTTTCGCCGCTGTTTCCGCGGCCATTTGGGCGGCAAAAGGCGTACTTTTACGAGAGCCTTTAAAACCCAGCGACCCCGCACTCGACCAGGATATCGCATTCCCCGTCGTATCCGCTAACGTCACAATTGTATTATTAAACGTCGATTTAATATGCGCTACTCCGGTTTCAATGTTTTTACGCTCACGGCGCTTCGTCCGTGCTACTTTACGTGGCATCGCTTATTCCCCCCTATTTCTTACGGCGTGCGCCGACGGTCTTACTCGGCCCTTTACGGGTGCGGGCATTGGTTTTCGTCCGTTGGCCGCGCACGGGCAAGCCGCGGCGGTGACGATAGCCGCGATAGCAGCCAATCTCCATCAGACGTTTAATATTCAGCGATACTTCACGACGCAGATCCCCTTCAACTCTGAATTCTTTGTCGATCACTTCCCGGAGACGCCCTACTTCTTCTTCCGATAAATCACGGACGCGGGTATCGGGGCTTACGCCTGTTTTTGCCAGAATCTTTTGTGATGACGGAAAGCCAATGCCGTAAATATACGTCAAAGCTGCTTCAACACGTTTATCCCGCGGCAAATCAACTCCACTGATACGTGCCATGTAATCATTACACCCCCATTATTTCATCATGTATTTCCCAAGTCACTCTTTTACTTTCAAGTTCACATCGGTATGCTGGAACAAAATATCCGTACTTGAACGCCTATAGGCTTCCAATCAGCCGCGCAGGATATCTTGGTTTTAGCCTTGTCTTTGTTTGTGCTTTGGATTTTCACAGATCACCATGACCTTACCATGACGTTTGATGATTTTGCATTTTTCGCACATCGTCTTCACAGAAGGCTTAACTTTCACCGTCATCCCCTCCTTTGGTATTACTTAAACCGGTAGATAATCCGTCCCCGGGTTAAATCATAAGGCGAAAGCTCTACGTTGACCCGGTCTCCCGGCAAAATCCGGATAAAATTCATGCGGATTTTACCCGAAACATGCGCCAGGACCTTATGGCCATTACTCAATTCAACGAGGAACATCGCGTTCGGCAACGGTTCCAAAACCTTACCTTCAACTTCAATAACATCTTCCTTAGACATGCATCATCCACCCCTCCTTTGGCAAAATCGCTACCATCGAGTTAATATTTCCGGGCCATTTTCCGTAACAGCGACCGTATGCTCAAAATGAGCGGACGGCAACCCGTCTGTCGTCACCACTGTCCATTGATCCTCCAGCATTTTTACCTGATACGTACCCAAATTCACCATGGGTTCAATGGCCAAGACCATCCCTAACTCAAGTCGCGGCCCTCGGCCGGGTTTGCCATAATTAGGAATTTGCGGGTCTTCATGCATTGCTTTGCCTATGCCATGCCCGACATAATCTCGCACTACGCTGAAGCCATGACTTTCAACATGCATCTGAACCGCGTGAGAAACGTCGTAGAGCCGATTCCCCACCTTCGCCTGCGCTAAGCCAAAGGCCAGAGATTCTTCCGTTATCTTCAGCAATTGCCGGTGAACGTCTGAAATTTCACCGACCGGTAACGTAATTGCCGCGTCGCCATAATATTCCTCCAGGATAGCCCCGCAATCAATACTGATAATATCTCCTGATCGCAATTTCCTTAAACCTGGGATGCCATGAACGACCTGTTCATTCACCGAAGTACACAACGTCGCCGGAAAACCGTTATATCCCTTAAACGCGGGAAGCGCGCCTTGCTGTCGGATGTAATCTTCTGCCAGCTGGTCCAGGTACCCGGTCGTCATTCCCGGTTCAAGCGTCTCTCTGAGCAGTTGAAGCGTTTCGGCTACCAGTTTACCGGCCTTCCGCATTTTTTCCAATTGACTGGCGCTCTTGAGCACAATCATATCTTTTGCCCCAGCGCCGTCAAGATAGCTTTCAGTACCTGCTGGATCGGCTGATCGCCTTCGATCTTTTGCCATACTCCCTGTTGACGATAGTACTCTATCAGCGGTTTCGTCTGTTCATCGTGTACCTGTAGGCGTTTTCGCGCCGTTTCCAGGGAATCATCCTGACGTTGATAGAGTTCACCGCTGCATTTGTCACATACATCAGCCCGGGCCGGCGGGATAAATTCCGTATGATAGCTGGTGCCGCAGGTTTTACAAAGACGGCGTCCGGTTAAGCGTTTCAATAACTTCTCCCGGTCCATTTCAATATTGAGCACAGCGTCCAGCCGCACACCCAAATTGTTGGCTAATAAACTCGTTAAGGCGTCCGCCTGCGCCACCGTGCGGGGAAAGCCGTCCAAAAGAAATCCCTGCTTGCAATCAGGCTGGCCCAAACGCTCCGCCACAATGCCAATCGTCACTTCATCCGGTACCAGCGCCCCGGCCTCCATAAATCCTTTGGCTTTCAGGCCTAACGGCGTTCCTGAATCCATCGCCGCTCGGAACATATCTCCGGTCGAGATGTGCGCTATCCCAAATTTTTCTACAATCTTTTCCGCCTGCGTACCCTTACCGGCTCCCGGCGGTCCCATAAAGATAATATTCACCCTGCTATTCCCCCATTATTTGATAAAGCCTTGGTAATGCCTCATCACCAGCTGGGATTCCAATTGTTTCATAGTGTCCAGGGCTACCCCAACCACGATGAGCAGAGAAGTACCGCCGAAATATATGTTCGTGAATCCTGTCACGTTGGATACGATCGTCGGTAAGATCGAGATCAGCGCCAAAAACATAGCGCCGACAAATGTCACCCGGTATAAAACCTTGGTGATATATTCCGAAGTCGGCCGACCGGGACGGAGACCCGGAATGAAACCGCCGTATTTCTTGAGATTTTCCGCCACATCCATCGGCTTAAAGGTAATCGTCGTATAAAAATACGTGAATCCTATGATCATCAAGGCATAGACAATGAGGTAAGGAATAGAATTCACCGACCCGTTCATCGTCATCCACTTGTTGACAAACGCCGCAAACCCGGATCCGCCAGACCAGGAGGCGATCTGCGACGGCAAACCCACCAGGGAAATCGCAAAGATGATGGGGATCACGCCCGCCTGATTTACCTTCAAAGGAATATGCGAGCTCTGACCGCCATAAACCCGGCGTCCCACTACCCGCTTCGCATACTGTACCTGGATACGGCGCTGTCCCTCATTGATATACACGATGCCAGCGACGACCGCCACGACGATGACCGCCAGAACGATAATGGAAATCAAGCTGATTTCACCGACTTGCCATCCCTGCCAGAGATTTTTCAAGGCGTCCGGAATCCGTGAGGCAATCCCGGCAAAGATAATCAGGGAAATCCCATTGCCAATTCCTTTTTCCGTAATCGCTTCCCCCAACCACATGAGGAAGGTCGTGCCAGCCGTTAGGATCAAGGTGATAAACAGATAGACTAACCAGCTCCACACGCCCGGCGGAACGATGATCGCTCCCCGCAGGCCAAAGGTCATGCCAAACCCTTGGACAAAGCCCAAGACCACGGTGAAATAACGGATATACTGAACGATTTTCTTACGGCCATAATCTCCTTCTTTGGCCAAGCGTTCCAGAGAAGGAATCACGACTTGCAGTAATTGGATGATAATAGAAGCTGTAATGTACGGGGTAATGCTCATGGCAAAGATCGTAAATCTGCGGAAAGAGCCGCCGCTAAACGTATCAAAGAAATCCATGATGCTCCCCGCGCCGACCAGTTCATTCAGAACCTCGTGATTGATCAGGGGGATCGGAACATGCGCTCCAATCCGAAACACCAGAAACATCAGCAGGGTAAACAGGATTTTGTTTCGCAGATTTGATACTCTTACCGCGTTTTTAAGAGAATCAACATTTAGGGACATACTATTCCACCTCGACCTTTCCACCAGCAGCGACAATCTTATCCACCGCGGAGCGGCTCACTTTGTCTACCTGAACGGTCAGCGATTTGGTCAACTCTCCCATCCCCAGTATTTTTACGCCATCCTTCACCGTTTTAATCAGCCCGGTTTCAAATAAACTCTGATAGTTTACCGTATCGCCCTCATTAAAACGCTCTAAATCACGCACATTTAAGACGATAAATTCCTTCTTAAAGATGTTCGTAAAGCCGCGTTTGGGCAACCTTCTGGCGATCGGCATCTGTCCGCCTTCAAAGCCAACGCGGACGCCGCCGCCTGAGCGCGCTTTCTGCCCTTTATGCCCTTTGCCAGCCGTCTTTCCATGCCCGGATCCGGTTCCGCGTCCGAGGCGTTTCGGTGCATGAGTCGAACCAGGAGCAGGCTTTAATTCATGCATTTTCATTTTCCAACACCTCCTTCTCTATTCCGTGATCTTCTCTACGGTCAGCAGATGAGCACACTTACGGATCATTCCCTGTACGGCCGGAATATCTTGCTTAACGGTATTGGAGCCAATTCTACGCAAACCGAGGGCTTGCAGAGTTTGGCGATGTTTTGGGGTAGAACCGATCGAGCTTTTGGTCAACGTTATTTTCAGTTTCACGGCCAACCCTCCTAACCTAAGATTTCTTCTAAAGTTTTCCCGCGGAGCCGGGCGACATCATTCGGACGTTTCAAGGCTTTTAAGCCCGTCATGGTCGCGTTTACCATATTATGGGCGTTTGAGGAGCCCAGCGATTTAGTCAGAATATCGCGGAATCCCGCTACTTCCAATACCGCGCGCACCGCACCGCCGGCTATAACTCCCGTACCCGGCGCCGCCGGCTTCAGGAGAACCTCGCCCGCGCCATATTCGCCGATGATCGGGTGCGGGATGGTCGTCCCTTTCATGGGAACCTGAATCATATTCTTTTTAGCGTCTTCCGTGCCTTTGCGGATCGCTTCCGGTACTTCTCCCGCTTTACCCAGACCGGCGCCCACATGGCCTTCCCCGTCGCCGACCACCACCAAAGCGCTAAAGCTGAAACGCCGACCGCCTTTGACGACTTTAGCCACCCGGGCGATATGAACAACTTTCTCCGTCAATTCCATTTTACTGGCGTCTATCTTCGACAATCATTTTCCCTCCTTTACTCTGTGTTAGAATTGGAGACCCACTTCGCGGGCAGCTTCAGCCAAAGCCGCAATACGCCCATGATAGATGTTACCGCCCCGATCAAAAACCACTTTATCGATTCCTTTGGCCAACGCGCGCTGAGCGATGAGCTCGCCTACTTTTTTGGCTCCTTCCTTATTGCCGCCGGAAAACTCCGCCGCTTTAAAGTCGGAATCGAGAGAAGACGCCGCTGCCAGAGTCGCGCCAAGCTCATCATTGATGATTTGGGCATATATATGATTCAAACTACGAAAGACCGCCAAACGCGGACGTTCAGGCGAACCAACCACAGTTTTCCGCACACGTTTATGTTTCTTCCAACGAATGGCTTTGCGATCAATTTGCGTGTACAATGCGGTATTCACTCCTTTCCTTCAGGCCAAGACTGGCCTCCTATGCTTTATTTTTTGCCTTTAGCGCCGGCTTTACCGGCCTTACGGCGAATTACTTCACCCGCGTATCGTATACCCTTGCCCTTATACGGTTCAGGTTTACGCTGAGAACGGATGATCGCCGCCCAGGCTCCAACCAGTTCCTTGTCCAGCCCGCTTACCACAATCCGGTTCGGCGCCGGAACATCAAATTCCAGTCCGGCATAGGGCGTCAGCTCCACCGGATGGGATTTCCCTACCGTGAGGACTAATTTATTTCCTTGTTTTGCCGCCCGATAGCCGACGCCCACCAATTCCAAGCCTTTATCAAAGCCTTTGGTTACGCCTTCCACCATATTGGACAGCAACACTCTGGTTAAGCCATGCAACGACCGGTGCAACGGCGCATCGCTGGGACGCGTCACCAGAATTTCCTGATCCTTAACCTCTATGTTCACTTCCTGATGCAGCTGTCTGCTCAGGGTTCCTTTCGGACCCTTGACCTGAACGAAGTTATTCTCTATCTGGATTTCTACGCCACTGGGTATAGCCACCGGCATCTTGCCAATTCTGGACATTCAAAGCACCTCCTTGTCTTACCAAATATAGCAGATTACTTCTCCGCCCAAACCCAATTGACGGGCTTGTTTATCGGACATAATCCCCTTTGACGTAGATATGACCGCCACGCCTAACCCTCCCAATACCTTGGGAATTTCGTCGCGCTTGGCGTAAACGCGTAAACCGGGACGGCTGATTCTTTTCAGCCCGGTGATGACCCGTTCACGGTTCGGACCATATTTCAAATACATGCGGATAATCCCTTGTTTATTGTCCGTCACATATTCTACATCTTTGATATACCCTTCATTTTTTAATAATTCTGCAAGATCTTTTTTCACTCTGGAAGCCGGCGCCTCAACTTTATCATGATATACCATGCCGGCGTTTCGTATGCGAGTTAAGAAGTCTGCGATCGGATCAGACATTGACACTTGGGTTTTCCCCCTTTCCTTATCTGATTTACCAACTAGCCTTTGTGACGCCGGGCAATTCACCTTTATAGGCAAGTTCCCGGAAACAAATCCGGCACAGGCCGAATTTCCGCATATAGGCGTGGGGGCGGCCACACAATTTACAACGATTATGCGAACGCACAGCATATTTTTGCGGACGCGATTGTTTAACGACCATTGATTTTTTTGCCACGGATTGGAACCTCCTTTTTTAATCGCGGAACGGCATTCCGAGCAAGTCGAGAAGTTCGCGCGCTTCTTCATCACTTTTGGCCGAGGTGACAAAAACGACGTTCATGCCGCGAAGCTTATCAATCTTGTCGTATTCGATTTCCGGAAAGATCAACTGTTCTTTCAGTCCCAGCGTATAATTACCGCGCCCGTCAAAGGCCTGAGCGGAAACCCCGCGAAAATCACGGACGCGAGGCAGCGCAATGTTCAAAAGGCGATCCACAAACTCATACATGCGTTTCCCGCGTAAAGTGACCTTGGCGCCAATCGGCATACCGGCCCGGAGTTTGAAAGCCGCGATGGATTTCTTCGCTCTGGTAACGACCGGCCGCTGCCCGGTGATCTTCATTAAATCATCCACCGTCGCGTCAATCGCCTTCGAATTCGTGATTCCTTCGCCCACGCCGACATTGAGAACAACTTTTTCCAGCCGGGGTATTTGCATCACATTTGTATAGTTAAACTTCTGCTGAAGCGCAGGAGCAACGTCTTTAGCAAATCTTTCTTTAAGCTGTACAGACAAAAATGATTCCTCCCTTCTTGCTTACTTGATATCCGGCAGATTCACTCCGCATTTTTTACATACGCGCACTTTGCCGGCGTCCGTCACTTTCACGCTTTTTCGAGTCACAGATTTGCACTCGGGGCAATAGAGCATCACATTGGAACTGGCAATCGGCGCTTCCTTCTCGACAATACCGCCTTGCGGCATGGCCTGCGAAGGTTTGGTATGTTTCTTGATGACATTGACTTTTTCGACGACGACACGGCTTTTTTTGAGATTGACCTCCAGGATCTTGCCTCTCTTCCCAGCGTCCTTCCCCGTGATCACCATGACCACATCGCCTTTTCTAACATGGATCTTATTTCTGACAGGCTTGGTAACCGCCACTTTCTTCACCTCCACCTCATCGTGGTATTAAATAACTTCCGGAGCGAGTGAAACAATCTTCATGAAGTCTTTTTCGCGCAATTCCCGTGCTACCGGCCCAAAGATACGGGTTCCCCGCGGGCTTTTATCATCTCTGATGATGACGGCGGCATTTTCGCTGAAACGGATGTACGAGCCATCCGCGCGTTTGATTTCTTTTTTCGTGCGGACTACAACCGCTTTCACGACCTCTCCCTTTTTGACAACGCCACCGGGCGTTGCCTCTTTGACTGAGGCCACAATCACATCTCCGATTGAAGCATAACGGCGTAATGATCCACCCAAAACGCGAATACACATCAATCTCTTCGCTCCTGAGTTATCCCCCACTTTAAGTCTTGTCTGTACCTGGATCATCTCAGCAGACTCCCTTCCACATTGACTTGTTTTTTAGAGAACTACGGCTTTTTTCGTGATCTCCGTGACGCGCCATCGCTTGTCCTTGCTCAGAGGACGTGTTTCCATGATCACAACCGTATCGCCCGTGCGGGCTTCATTGTTTTCATCATGCGCTTTATATTTCTTCGTCCTGGTGATCGTGCGCTTATACATTGGATGCCGCGATTTTATTTCCACCGCCACCACGACGGTTTTTTCCATCTTATCACTGACGACTCTGCCCGTCCTGATTTTGCGTTGCGCTCTCTCCATTTCCGAAAGCCTCCCTTCTCAAATTATGCGCGTTCAATATTCAGTTCGCGTTCACGCAGAACGGTCTTGCCTCTGGCAATTCCTTTTCTAACTTCGTTGATGCGCATAACATTTTCAAGCTGACCTGTCGCCAATTGGAAACGCAAATTAAACAATTCCGTTTTTAAGGTGTCGATCTGCTTCAACACTTCTTCATCAGTCATATCACGGAGTTCATTCGTTTTCATTTGCGTCACCTCCTTCAAGTTCTGCGCGCGTCGCAAATTTACATTTAATTGAAAGTTTATGCCCAGCTAAACGTAACGCCTCCCGGGCAATCTCTTCCGTAACACCGGCCAATTCAAACATTACCCGGCCGGGTTTAACCACCGCAACCCAATATTCCGGCGCGCCTTTGCCGCTTCCCATACGAGTTTCCGCCGGTTTAGCGGTAACCGGTTTGTCCGGAAATATTTTAATCCAGACCTGACCGCCACGCCGGATATAACGCGTCATGGCGACACGCGCCGCTTCGATCTGCCGGTTCGTGATCCAGCCGGGTTCCAGAGCGACTAAGCCATATTCCCCATAGGTCACTTTATTCCCGCGGCTGGCAACGCCGCGCATTTTCCCACGATGTTGTTTACGATGTTTTACTCTGCTAGGAACTAGCATCTATTTTCCTCCTTCCACCTGCACTTGCTTCTTGGCGGGAAGAATTTCTCCTTTATAAATCCAAACTTTGACGCCGATCTTGCCATAGGTCGTGTTGGCTTCCGCGAAGCCGTAATCAATATCCGCTCTCAGGGTATGCAACGGCACTTTTCCTTCATTGTACCATTCCGTCCGGGCGATTTCCGCTCCGGCCAGCCGACCGCTACAGGATATTTTAATTCCCTGAGCCCCTATGCGCATCGTCCGTCCCACCGTTTGTTTCATCGCCCGACGAAAAGAGGTGCGTTTTTCCAGCTGCTGGGCAACGTTCTCCGCGACCAATTGCGCGTCCATTTCCGGTTTTTTGATTTCGACAATATTGACCGCCACTTGTTTTCCCGTCATTGATTCCAAGGCTTTGCGCAGATTTTCCACTTCCGCGCCGCCCCGGCCAATCACGAGTCCGGGCTTAGCGGCGTGAACAGATACCTTTACCCGGTTAGCCGCCCGTTCAAT
>JAITOS010000090.1 GCA_031289815.1 Peptococcaceae bacterium
CAAGAGCAGGCGCACTCACCCGCCCTCCACGGCCCTCCAGCAAAAGCACCCATCCGATCGTACAGCCCGAAAAAAATCTTTTCACTATCAGGCTTTTGACGTATTTCGCCACGCCGTTCAGGATTCCAGCACAACAAACTCGTGAGAATATATTTAGATATTTTGCTAAAAGTTTAATTATTAGACAAACAACTTGATTTCCAAGAAAAATAAGGTATATAATATCTCTACAGATCTATGTGGGAAAGGAGGCGGCAGCGTGCAATACATCACAGGAGTTCACGCGCTGAATCTGCCGTGTTCGCTTATGACCTGCGGCGACTGGCATTGTTCGGCGCTGCAATGGGAACGTCCCGCGTTTCGCGACAGCGCAAACAGCCTTTTCGGGGATTACGGGATTGAACGTTGCGGGGCTGTGCCCGAACACGCGGGAGAGTACGCTGTCGCCAATCATATCCGGGCGCTTTTAGATTTGCTGGAGCTTGGCAACTTCAGCGCGGCGCAGGGCATGAATCGCGATTTCATCGGCAACGACGATTACAACGCGGAGGTTTTCGCGAAAGTCGTCCTGATGAGTGCTTTACCGCATTGGCATGAAATTGACCGCTTCATGGGCGGCGAATACTATGGCAAATGGCTGGAATACAAAAGGCGGACAGGATTATGAGGGACTGGAGAGAACAGCACGGTACGGTGATCACCTCTTTTATGGAATACTTGAACGAAAAAACAAGCAATTTCATACTCAAAGGCGGTACGGCGCTGTATCTGTGCTATCAGTTGGACAGGTTTTCCGAGGATATCGACCTTGACGGGCGGGAAAAAGGGCTGACCGCCTTCGTGGATGACTTCTGCCAGGAAAACGGGTACGCGTACAGAGTAGCTAAAGATACGGGTACCGTAGAGCGGTGCCTGGTGGATTACGGAAGCGTGGGAAAACCACTCAAAATTGAGGCGTCGTTTCGGCGCCGTGAAATCCTCCGCGAGGAAACAGGGGTAGTAAACGGTGTTATCGTATACAATATAGAGCCGCTTTGCGTAATGAAAATCAACGCCTATGCGGGTCGGGATAAAATCCGTGATCTGTACGATCTGACTTTTATCTGCAATCATTATTTTGACAAACTTTCGCCGCAGACTGTGGCGTTGCTGCGCGGCGCGGTAGAGTACAAAGGGATCGCGCAGTTTGACTATATGATTACCAATCAGCCGGATGAGTTGATAGACAGCGAAAAACTGGCGGGAGATTTTTTATCGATGTATGACCGACTTGGTCTCCTGTTTGACGAAAGTGAGCGAGAACTTATTTTAGCCGTAAAATTATCTGACCCAGAAGATGACGAAGATGAGGATGAGTGGGAATAGCATAGCCATATCATAGCGCCGCCTGATAAAGCGGCGTTATTTTCTGCACCCAAGCGCCAACCCAAGCGAAGGGCGGACGGTTCCGCGAAAAGCGAGGCATGGAAGCCGAGCGCGTCCCTTTGCGCCAGGAAGGCGCAGCGGGACGAAAAGCGGAACCGTCTGCCCTTCGCGGTCTTCCAGCAAGAGTAGGCTCTACTCGTCCGCCCTGCGCTGACCCCAGAGACAGAGGAAATGACACAGCGCCGCCCTTCGCGGCTCCTCAGCAAGAGCAGGTGCACCCACCCGCCCTGATAATACCGCCAGAAAGTATTGAGCAATGGCGAACTTCAGTGTACAATGATAAGAAAATCAAATTTTTTAGCGAGCAGCAGACTTTCTTAAACAATGACGGCGCTTTTTGCTGTTTATATTCAAAAAAAGGAGGAACAGAGGATGTTTATATTAGTGTTAGCCTTGATTTGCGCGTTGCTCATTGCGGTTTTTTCCTTGCAAAACGCCGCGCCGGTACCGATTCACTTAGGGTGGTTGACCGCGCAAATTCCTTTAGTCATCGTGATTTTGGTCGCTGTTTTAGCCGGAGCGCTGATTGTGCTTTTATTAGCGATCTGGAGAGAATTCCAAATGAAAAAAAAGCGGAAAGCGCTCACCGCGGCGGCGGAGACCTGCGGCTGCCATCCGGTGGCTGAGCAGACGGCTGATCAGACGCCCGATCAGGAGAAACCGCCGTCGCCGACGGAGCTTTAATACGCCGGATATCCGGTGATCCGGTTGCCTTCCACGGTTCTCTCATATATAATCACGGGTATGAGGAAAGAAAACGAACAACAACGGCTATGGTCTATTTTAGCGTCAGACAAACAGGCGGCAGACGAGCTTAACGCCGTGACCGGCGTCTCACCGGTGGTGGCGGAGCTTTTGAGCCAGCGGGGAATCCAAGAACCGTTGGCCGCCGTGGAGTTTTTACGGCCCACCCTGTTATCGTTAAGCTCGCCCTTTTGTTTCCGTGACATGGAGAAAGCGGTTCAGCGTTTATTGGCTGCCAAGCGCCAGAACGACAAAATCTTGATTTACGGCGACTATGACGTCGATGGGGTGACGAGTACCGCGCTGCTCTATAAGGTCTTGATTGACTTGGGATTTCAGGCGTCCGCGTATATTCCGAACCGGCAAGAGGAGGGGTATGGCTTACATAAGGATGTGGTGCAAAAAGCCCTGGATTCCGGGGTTCGGGTGTTGATTACCGTAGATTGCGGCGTAACCGCGGTTCAGGAAGTGATCTTCGCCAATGAATCCGGGATCGACGTCATTATCACGGATCATCATGAGTCGCTGGGAGAGCTGCCGCCGGCGCTGGCGATCTTGAATCCAAAACTGGAACCGGAGTTGCCGTTTCGCGAGTTCGCCGGCGTGGGGGTGGCCTATAAGCTGGCGCAAGCCCTGATCGAAGTTTTTAATGAGACCTGGCAGCTTATGCACAGCGCCTTATCTTTGCTGGATCTGGTCGCCTTGGGGACGATTGCCGACGTGGTGCCGCTGGTAGGGGAAAACCGCATCTTTGTCCGCGCCGGATTGGCCCAGATGGAGCAAACCGAGCATATAGGCTTGGAAGCGTTGCTTGCTGAATGCGGTCTGGCCGGTAAACGCTTAAAAGCGGGACAGATCGCCTTTACGGCAGCGCCGCGGATCAACGCGGCCGGACGGATGGACAGCGCCAGAGCCGGCTTGGAACTGATGTTGACGGGAAATCCGGAAAGAGCGCGGGAATTGGCTAAATATCTGACCGGAGAAAACCAGCGGCGGCAGGAGATCGAAAAAGCGATCCTGGCGGAAATAGAAGCGCAGCTGGAAGGCAGCAAGGCGCGGGTGATTGTGCTCTCCGCGCCGCACTGGCACGTTGGCGTGATTGGGATTGTAGCTTCCCGCATTGCGGAGAGGTACTACCGGCCGGTGTTTCTGATGGCCGAGGAAGGTCTGGAGGCGAAAGGATCAGCACGCGGCATTGCGGGATATCATGTTTTAGAAAATATAGACGCCTGTCAGGAATTATTCACGAAGTATGGCGGACATCGTCAGGCCGCCGGTTTTTCTTTGCTGACGGAGAACATCGGAACTTTAAGAGAGCGGCTGAATGAAGCGGCGGCGGCTTTGCCGGAAGAACTGTTCCGGGAAACGGTTTCAGCGGATTTGGAAGTGCGGCTGGATATGCTGGATCAGCAATTATATCAGGAATTGGAAATGATGGCGCCGTTCGGTTTCGGCAATCGCGCCCCCTGCCTGGCGGCCAGAGCGCTGCCGGTCTATCATATGCGGCAAATCGGCAAAGAAGGGGAACACCTGAAATTTGGACTCGGCAAGAGCGGGGAATGGGAAGCGCTGGCTTTCCGGCAAGGCCACAGGGTAGAGGATTTCAGCCAAAGCTCTTCGATCGACGCGGTTTTCAGTATAGAGCTGAACCGCTATCAAAATCAGGAACGATTACAGCTGGTACTGCGCGATCTGGAAAACGAAGCGCAATGGCGGACGGAAGAAGCTGAGGGCCGAATGGCGGCGGTCCAGACCGGCAGTCGGGAGGAAATCGCCGCGGCTCAAGCTGCCGATGACGGCGGCGGTGACGACGGCGAGGCGGCGATCATCGACTGGCGGGGGCTGACGAGAGCGCAATGGCTGGCGAAAGCAAACGAATCAGGGCGGCGCGTTCTGATCTGCACCGAGGAGCGGGCGGCGGGATTCCGGGTACAGACCTTAGCCGCCTTTCTGGGGCAAGAAGAACAGGAAGGGGAAGCGGCGGCAGGGGAGGCGGACGGTCTAGGCGTGGTGATAGGGCCGGCGCTTTCCTGGAACCGTTTTCAGCGGCAATATCATAGATTAAAGGAACTGGGGTGCCTCCAGATCGCTCTGGCTGAATTCAATGAAGTGTCGGCGAGCCGTTTGCCGGAGCTGTGCGCCTACGTGTCCAGAGAACAATTGGTGGAAATTTATCGGGAATTAAAAGCGTTAGCGGGACGGCAAAACCCCTTGTTATTCAGTATGACAGGGGAGACAGAGGAAACGAGCCGAAAAAGCACGGCGATCAAGATATTTGAAGAGCTGGGAATCGTTCAATATGTAGGAGGATCGGCGCGGGTATGGCTGCATTTGGCCGCTCAGAACAAAAAATTATCGCTGGAATCCTCCTTGCGCTATCGCGGCGCTAAAAAGCAATATGAGGAAGCGTTGGTGTTAGCGGACTATTTTCGACAAACGGCCATAGAGGTTTTGGCAAAGGATATTTGGCTGAAGCTACGTGAAGTAGAGTCCGGAAGATAGAGTCCGGGAGCCGGTCAGGCGCGGAAGAGGGGTAGACGGCAAATGTCTTGGGCGGAACTGAGAGAAAAACTGCATAAATTATCTTCCCAAGGACGATTGGCGGTGGTCGAAAAGGCCTATACGTTTGCCGAGGAGGCGCATCGGGGCCAGCGGCGCAATTCCGGAGAAGAGTACATCGAGCATCCGATGATGGTCGCCTTAATTCTGGCGGAGCTGGAGCTTGACGAGGCGGCGATTGCGGCGGCTCTGCTGCATGACGTCGTGGAAGATACGAAGCATTCGCTGGAAGATATTGAAAAGGAATTTGGCGCGGAGGTCGCTCTGCTGGTGGACGGCGTGACGAAGCTGGGCCGGATTCCTTATCAAACCAAAATGGAACAGCAAGTGGAAAACCTGCGCAAGATGTTTCTGGCGATGGCGAAGGATATCCGGGTGATCATGATCAAGCTGGCGGACCGTTTGCACAATATGCGCACCTTGAAATACCATTCGCCGGAAAAACAACGGGAGATCGCTCAGGAAACGCTGGAGATTTTTGCGCCGCTGGCCAACCGGCTGGGGATCTACCGGATTAAATGGGAATTAGAGGATTTAGCGTTTTGCTATTTGAAACCGCGGGAATATCATGATTTAGCGGACGCGATCGCCATTAAACGGCGGGAACGGGAAGCCCTGATTAACGAAGTAATCAGCCAGCTGCGGCAGCGGCTGGACAAGGCCGGAATCAAGGCGGATATCGCCGGCCGCTCGAAACACTTTTACAGTATCTACGAGAAGATGACGGCTCAGAATAAGGAACTCAATGAGATTTACGATCTGACGGCGGTGCGGGTAGTGGTCGCTTCGGTGAACGACTGTTATGGCGTGCTGGGCATCATCCATACCCTGTGGAAGCCGATTCCCGGACGCTTCAAGGACTACATCGCCATGCCCAAACCCAATATGTATCAATCGTTGCACACCACCCTGGCAGGGGCTTACGGCGAGCCGTTTGAAGTTCAGATCCGGACGTGGGAGATGCACCGCACGGCGGAATTTGGCATTGCCGCCCATTGGAAATATAAAGAAGGCGGCAAGAACGGCGACTTTGAACAGCGGCTGAACTGGCTGCGTCAATTACTGGAATTTCAACACGACGCGGCCCGCGACGCCGACGAATTCATGGACACCCTGAAGATCGACCTTTTTGCCGATATGGTCTTTATCTTTACGCCCAAGGGCGACGTCGTAGAACTGCCGGCGCAATCCTCGCCGGTCGATTTTGCCTATCGCGTTCATACCGACGTGGGACACCGCTGTGTCGGCGCGAAGGTCAACGGGCGCATTGTTCCCCTGAATTCTACCATGAACACCGGCGACATCATCGAGATCATTACCAGCAAGCACAGCCGGGGCCCCAGCCGGGATTGGCTGTCCTTCGTCAAGACGTCGCAAGCCAAAAACAGAATCCGGCAGTGGTTTAAGAAAGAGCAGCGCGAGGAAAACATCGTTCGCGGAAGGGAAATACTGGAAAGAGAAGTCGCTAAACTGGGATTTGATCCGAGCGAGACCTTGAAATCGGCCTGGCTGCAAGATTGGGTGGAGGCCGCCAACTATCTGGGCATGGAGGATATGCTGGCGGCGATCGGCGATAAGGCCTTGTCGGTGAATAAGGTATTAACCCCGCTGCGCGATGAACTGACCAAGGAAGAGCGGGAAAAGGCGCAGAAGGCGGTGCTGGAGCAAGGGGAGATCAAGAGTACGCGTACCTATAAGTCGTCCCAGGGGGTTCGGGTCAAAGGGGTAGACAACGTACTGATTCGTTTTGCCCATTGCTGTAATCCTTTGCCCGGTGACCCGATTGTCGGCTATATTACCCGCGGCAGGGGCGTCTCCGTCCACCGCCAGGACTGTAAAAATATCCAAACGAGCGCGGGCGACGCCCAGAACCGGATGATTGAGGTCGCCTGGGATGAAGAACAAACGGAATCCACCTATGCGGTTGACATTCAAATTTTTGGCAATGACCGTACCCAACTGGTCACGGACATCATGACGGCCATCATGGAAACGCGAACCGTGATTTCCGGAATCAACGCCCGGGTGGGAAAAGACAAGGTGGTCAATATTCAGATTCGTATCGATATCCGGAACCTGGGGCATCTACAGGGGGTTCTGCAAAAAATCCGCCGGGTGAAGGACGTTACGTCCGTCGAGCGCCTACAGAGCGGCGGCGGTTAAAGCGCTGGTCAATGACGGTTCGGCAGCGGTATGGCCGGACCGTCAAAAAATTTTAGGATAAATGGAGGGACAGGTATGTTTGACGGAAGATCTATGGGGTCTATGGGCGCGAATTGTTATCTGCTGGCTTGTGATGAAACCAAGAAAGGGGTCGTGATCGATCCGGGGGAGGAAGCGAAGCAAATCGAGCGTTGGGTGGCCGAGGCGGGCATAACGGTTGAATATATCCTCTTAACCCACGGTCACTTCGATCATATCGGCGCCGTAGGGGCATTGAAGAATGTCTGGGGGGCGAAAGTGGCGATTCATCAGGCGGACGCCAAAATGCTGACTGACAGAGAGATCCTCTCTTATTTTGGCGGCGCGCCCTCCCAGGGGGAACCGGATGAATATTTAACGGACGGCCAGGTGATCCAGGTGGGAAAGGAAAAGATCACGGTGATCGCTACGCCGGGGCATACGCCGGGCGGCGTCTGCTTCCTGACCTCGGTGGGTCTGATTTGCGGCGACACGTTGTTTGCCGGTTCCATTGGGCGAACGGATTTTCCCGGCGGCTCGTTTCCGCAACTGATCCATAGTATTACCACTAAGCTCTTATGCTTACCGGAGGAAACGCCTATTTATCCCGGACATATGCAGCCCAGCACCATTGGGCGGGAAAAGAAGGGGAATCCGTTCTTTTGACGGGGAGCATGACGGCGGGGCGCAGACAGACATAGAATGCGGCATTAAGACCGGCTTGATTGGAAGCCGGTCTGACCATGATAACGGTCGGTTAGCGCGGGTTATAACAAAAATCGTTACGGTGCAGGGGGCTGGGTTTGACTTCGTTTGCTGAGGGGCGCGAAGGGTGGACGGGTTCGACTTCTTCTTTGCTGAGACCGCGAAGGGCGGACGGTTCCGCTTTTCGTCCCGCTGCGCCTTCCTGGCGCAAAGGGACGCGCTCGGCGTCCATGCCTCGCTTTTCGCGGAAC
>JAITOS010000107.1 GCA_031289815.1 Peptococcaceae bacterium
CTGTATCGCTTGCGGCAGATGTCAGGTCGTTTGCCCGGATTGCGCGATTACGGTAAAAAAAAGGCCGTCGCCCAAGGATTCGCATCCGTCGGCAACAGCCTCTGAAGTAAAGAGGGAAGTTTATTTCTGATCCGCCAGTCTCTTGTAAGACTGATAACGGATATTGGCGTTTTCTTCCGCTCCTTTGAACAACTCATCCGCCGCGTCGGGGAAGAGCTTCTTCAGGGAGGCGTAACGGACTTCACCCAAGATGAAATCCTGGAAGGAAGAAGTCGCTTCCTTGGAATCCAGAGTGAAGGGGTTCGCGCCCTGCTCAATCAGAGCGGGGTTGTAGCGGAAGAGATGCCAGTAGCCGGCTTCTACGGCCTTTTTGGCTTCGAGAATGCTCTTGTTCATGCCGACGGAAATGCCGTGGTTGATGCAAGGCGCATAAGCGATGACCAGAGAGGGACCGTCATAGGCCTCCGCTTCCTGAAACGCTTTTAATACCTGCGCCATGTTGGAACCCATGCAGACTTGGGCGACGTAGACGTACCCATAGCTCATGGCCATCATGCCGAGGTCTTTCTTGCGGACGCGTTTGCCGGCGGTCTGGAATTTGGCGACTGCGCCTAAGGGCGTGGATTTGGAGGATTGGCCGCCGGTATTGGAATATACTTCGGTATCCATGACCAGGATATTGATATTTTCACCGGAAGCCAAGACATGATCCAAACCACCGTAGCCGATATCATACGCCCAGCCGTCGCCGCCGATGATCCATTGCGATTTTTTGATCAGCTGATCCTTGCTGGCTTCGATTTGCGTAAGAAGGGCGTTGCCTTTCGCCGCGCTTTTCAGAACCGGCAGGATCTTAGCGGTGGCGGCTTCGGAGGCTTTAACGTCTTCCTTGCCGCTCAGCCATTCCGTGAAGGCTTCTTTCAGAGGAGCGCTAACGGAGGTTGTCACAGCTTCCTGGATCAGATCGGTGAGTTTTTCCCGCTGTTGCTTGACGCCGAGATACATGCCCAGACCGAATTCAGCGTTGTCTTCAAACAGGGAGTTCGCCCAGGAGGGTCCTTTCCCTTCGGCATTGACGGTATACGGTACGGAAGGATAACTGCCGCTGTAGATAGAGGAACAGCCCGTAGCGTTCGCTACCATCATGCGGTCGCCGAACAGCTGGGTGAGCAGTTTGACATAAGCGGATTCACCGCAACCGGCGCAAGCGCCGTTGAATTCAAATAAGGGTTGAGCGAACTGACTGTTCTTGACATTGCTGGGAGAAACGAGCGAACCTTTATTGCTGAGGGTGACGGCAAATTCCCAATTGTCTTTCTGCGCGGCCACTTGAGAGTCAGCCGGTTTCATGACGAGCGCCTTTTCTTTGGCTAAGCAGACTTCCGTGCAGTTGCCGCAGCCGGTGCAGTCGAGCGGGCTGACCTGAATGCGATATTGCAGGTCGGAGAATTCCTTGCCGGTCGCTTTTTTGCCGGTAAAGGAGGCCGGAGCTTTCGCGGCTTCCGCCGGATTGACCAGGAAGGGGCGGATGGCGGCGTGAGGACAAACAAAGGCGCATTGGTTACATTGAATGCAATGATCCGCCTGCCATTCGGGAACCGTCACGGCGATGCCGCGTTTTTCATAAGCGGCGGTGCCGGTCGGCAACGTGCCGTCTTCCATGCCAACAAAGGCACTGACGGGAAGATTGTCTCCTTCCAGGCCGTTGACCGGCCGCAGGATATTTTTAATGAACGCGGGTTCGTCAACGGCGGCGGCGGCTTCGTCTTTCGCGTTCGCCCAGGCGGCGGGAACCTCTACTTTGATGAGTTTTTGCAGCGCGCCGTCGATTCCTTTATGATTCTTTTCCACGATGGCCGGACCTTTTTTACCATAGGCTTTCTCTACGGAAGTCTTCAGGTAAGCGATTGCCTCATCCACCGGAATCACGTTGGCCAGCTTGAAGAACACTGTTTGCATAATCATGTTGACTCTGCCGCCTAAACCGGCTTCTTTAGCGACGGCCACGGCGTTGAGGATTTGGAAATTAATCTGGTTTTTGGCGATATACCGTTTCACGGAAGCCGGCAGTTTTTCTTCCAATTCCGCGACGGTCCAGGGACAGTTCAGAACGAAGGTGCCGTTTTTCTTCAGCCCTTTTAATACGTCGTACTGATAGATATAGACCGTGTGATGAACCGCGACGTAATCGGCTTCGGTGATGAGATAGGGAGAACGAATCGCTTCTTTGCCGAAGCGCAGATGCGAGACGGTGATCCCGCCGGATTTTTTGCTGTCATAGTGGAAGTACGCCTGAGAGTTGAGGTCGGTATGATCGCCGATGATTTTGATGGCTTCTTTATTCGCGCCGACGGTGCCGTCAGAACCTAAGCCCCAGAACTTGCAGCCGATCGTGCCTTCGGGAGCGACCTGAATATCTTCCGCTTTGGGCAGAGAGGTGTGGGTGACGTCATCGACGATGCCCAGGGTGAAATGATTTTTCGGAACGTCCAGCTTCAGATTGTTGAATACGGCCAGAGCGTCCGCAGGGGTAACATCCTTGGAACCCAGACCGTAGCGGCCGCCGACGACCAAGGGTTTTACCGCGTTTTCATAGAACAAACTGGTGATGTCCAAATAGAGCGGCTCACCCAAAGAACCGGGTTCTTTCGTCCGGTCGAGTACGGCGATTTTCTTCACGGTTTTGGGCAGGACATTGAAGAAGTATTTGGCGGAAAACGGACGATAAAGATGGATAATGAGAACGCCCACCTTTTCGCCGCGGGCATTCTGGTAATCGACCACTTCACTGATCGTTTCGCAGGCGGAGCCCATGGCCACGATGATATTTTCCGCGTCCGGCGCGCCGTAGTAAGTAAAGGGATGATATTCGCGGCCGGTAATTTTCTTGATTTCCTGCATATAGTTTTCGACGATATCGGGAATCGCGTCATAGAAGCGATTCGAGGCCTCTTTACCCTGGAAGTAGATGTCCGCGTTTTGGGCGGAGCCTCTGAGTACAGGATGTTCAGGATTCAGCGCTCTGGCTTTAAATTCCTGAAGGGCTTGCGTATCGACCAGACCCTGGATATCTTCATAGTCGATGAGACTTACTTTTTGGATTTCATGGGAAGTCCGGAAGCCGTCAAAGAAATGGACAAAAGGAACGCGCCCTTTCAGGGTACTGAGATGAGAGACAAAGCCTAAATCCATGGCTTCCTGTACGTTGGAGGAAGCGAGCATGGCAAAGCCTGTCTGACGGACGGCCATGACGTCCTGATGATCGCCGAAGATGGATAAAGCATGGGCAGCCAAGGCTCTGGCGGATACATGGAAAACGCTTGGCAGAAGCTCACCGGCGATTTTATACATATTGGGAATCATGAGCAGAAGACCCTGGGAAGCGGTATAAGTCGTCGTCAAAGCGCCGGATTGTAAGGAACCGTGAACCGCACCGGCGGCGCCGGCTTCTGATTGCATTTCTACAACTTTTACTTTCTGTCCGAAAAGATTCTTTTTGCCGAATGCTGACCATTCGTCTACCAGTTCCGCCATAGTGGATGACGGGGTAATGGGATAGATCGCGGCGACTTCGGTAAAGGCATAGGATGCGTAGGCCGCGGCTTCATTACCGTCCATGGTTTTGGTCTTAGCCATTTAAATACTCCTCCTCTTACTAAAGGTCGAATTTTGGGGGATTGCCCAACCTTTCCGGAGAATGTTCGTTCCGGAAAGGATTTTTCAGATAAGGGTGTTGATTTGCCTGCAAAACTTCATACGCGTAGCAAGGCAAGTTAACAATGAATCTTGTATACATTATATCAAATTATATCAAAAAAAAGCTCTAATAAAGAAGTTTGTACATAATTAAACAATTATTGATGTTTGGAATAATCAAATAATTAAGCTGAAAGCGGGTGGGACAAACTCACGATGGCGGATTGCGCTGGTTTTAACCGGGTTTCTGCTGGCAAGAATAGTGAGGAGAGATTGAATAGGTATCAAGGGGATACAAAGTGACATCGAGGAAAGGGGGAAATGTCATGTCAGCTGCGATTTTGCCGTTGTGCTGTCATTGTGGAAAAACGCCCCGCAGGGGTCTTCATGATGGGTTTCGTTTGCGCGGCAAACTGATTTGTCATGGGTGCGAGAGCCTGTTAAGCCAAGCGGAACAGAATTCGCTGGACTATCTGGAGTTCATGGGGACGATTCGCTCTCTGGTAGGGAGATCGGGACGGTTCTGGCGGGAAAACGTATGGTAGCGCGCTTTGCGGGGTGTGATTGATTCAAAAGGATACGAACGCTGTGTAATTGGCGGGGGTGTGTGGAGTTGGAAGGTGGGTTGGACGTGTCGGGGAGCGGTGGGGTTGGGTAGGCGGGTATGTTGGCTCTGGAGCCCGTCGAGAGGCGGGGCGCTGCCGGTTCACGGCGGCCCGGGCCTGCTCGCGTCTTCCCGCCGCTGGCGTTCCAAAACCTCTGGGCTTTTCTGCGTGTGAACCGGTTGGAACGCCGGACG
>JAITOS010000127.1 GCA_031289815.1 Peptococcaceae bacterium
CCACAGCAAAGCCGCCGCGAAAACAGTACGTGTTCGGCAGATTCGTGGTGGAGATGAGGGGGATCGAACCCCTGACCTCTTACATGCGAAGCAAGCGCTCTCCCAGCTGAGCTACACCCCCACGGTCTGTGACATATAACGAAATTTATTGTACCATACCTCGCTTCAATTTGTAAATACAACCGCGATGGTTTTTTCCCTGCCTGTAGATTGCAAGTTTAATTCCCCACCCGCTCACACGATAAGAATTTGCGCAATGCACTTACTCCGGACGAAAAAATTTGGTATAATTCTTATAAGGGTAACGTGCGGTTTGCTTTGTGAAACGCCAGTCTGGTTGCGGAGAATCGCCGCCGCCTGTTGGGTGATGGCAATACGACGGGAAGAATCCGTTAGGGAAGAGGTGAAGCGGTGATGTACCAAGCGAATGACACGGTGATGTATTCAAAAGAGGGGATTTGTGTCATTACGGAGATCGCGGAAAAGGAGATTCATGGGAATCGCTGTGAATACTATGTTTTAAAACCCGTCTACAATGACAAAGTGACGATATTTGTGCCGGTTCATAAGGAATCTCTGACGGAAAAAATATGGCCGATTCTCTCCGCTGGGGAAGTATACGATTTAATCAGGAAAATGCCGGATACCGACACGATCTGGATAGATAATGACACTGAACGCCGGGAGCGGTACAAGAAAATCCTGACCGGCGGCGACCGCTCGGAGATGATTGGACTCATTAAGACCTTATACTTTCGCCATCAATCACGGAAGAGTCTGGGAAAGCAAATGTGCATGACCGATAAGCAATTTATGAAGGACGCCGAAAGAGTGCTTTATGAAGAAGTGGCTTATATCCTGAACATTGACCGCGAGCAGGTCATTCCCTTCATCGTCGGACAGCTGCAAACGATGGAAGAACAGCATTCGCCGGCATGAGGAGCATTTGACAGAAAAACGTACTCGCCATTGATGGAGGAAGGATACGATTACAACGAGCGGTGTGAATCACGTAAGGCCAGTTGATTCATTCTGTTTGTTGTATTTTTTTATAGACATACGCATAGTAGGAGGAGAAACGAACATGATCAACGCTCAAAAACTTTGGACGAAAGACTTTATTCTTTCCTCATTTGCCGGATTTTTTTCCGCGATGGTTCTTTATATCACGACGACGACGTTCGCGCTGTACGCCGCCAAAACCTTTCAGGTAAACGCGGGTATGGCGGGTCTGACCGCCAGTGTTTTTGTCATCGGTTCTGTGCTGGGCCGTATTTTCGGCGGCAGATATATTGAACTGATCGGCCGCCGGAAGCTGGTTCTGATGGGAGGCGTCGTTTTTTTCCTGGTCAGCTTCCTCTATCTGATACCGCTGAATATCGGCTTGCTGCTTCTCGTTCGCTTCGTGCATGGAACGGCTTTCGGGATCGTGCATAACTCGCTGGCCACGATTGTGATCAGCTTTATCCCGCCGCACCGGCGTGGGGAAGGGATTGGCTATTTCTCCCTGAATTTTGTCTTCGCCACGGCCTTGGGCCCCTTGACCGGCTTGTTCCTGATCCAGCAATTCGGCTATACGGCGCTGTTCCTGGCCTGTATCCTTTGCGCCCTGCTCTCTTTGGTTCTGGCTTGTCTGATCCATATTGAGAATCCCGCGCTTTCGGAAGCGCAGCGCGGGCAATTGAAGCAAAGGATATCGCTCCATGATGTCTTTGAAAAAGAGGTGCTGCCGATTGCTGTGATCATCATCATTATGAGTATGTGCTATACGAGCGTGACGACCTTTATCGCTTCTTATACCGCCGAACTCCAGCTGTCAAACGTGGCGCAGCTGTTCTTTGTGATTTACGCCGCGGTCATCCTGATCGTCCGTCCCTTAGCCGGAAGATTGCTGGATAAAAAAGGGGATAACATCGTGATGATTCCGACCATCGCCTTTTTCGCGTTAAGCCTGTTGCTCCTGGGCTTTGCCCATCACGCCTACCTGTTTGTACTGGCCGCCGTATTCATGGCCTTCGGCTATGGCAACATCCTGAACGTCGGGCAGGCGATTGCGGTGAAGATGGTAGCGCAGCAGCCGCATAAGATTGGCATAGCGACTTCTACCTACTTCGTTTTTTCGGACGCGGGGATGGGTTTGGGGCCTTTGGTCATGGGTTGGCTGGCGGCGCGGCAAGGCTTCGCCGCGATGTTTATGGTGGACGGCGTCGTCGTCGCCGCGGCGATTTTGCTCTATTACGGTTTACACGGCAGAAAGGTTCGGGCAAGAGCGCGATTGTAAAGGCGCGGTATTTTGTGTTGGAAAAATGAGGGGTTCATGATAAGCTGAAAAGAAAATGACAGAGTTGGCAATCGTCCGCTATAAGCAAAACGAACGTTGGCGCTGTAAAGCCTTGTTGCGGCGGCAGAGGGGGATGGATGATGAAACAACCAAGCGCCGAATGGCTGAAGCTGTGGGCGGAAAAGAGAAGCCTGCTGACCTGTGCCGTCGATTTGAATGCTTATTTTACCCTGGCTGAAATGGCCGGCAAGAAATTGGACAGACTGGCCATCGGGAAGGTGTCTTTCCCGACCGGGCGCGTCATTGTGCGCGATCCCTTCGTCTATCTTTCTCCGGAGTGCGAGCCGTACTTCCTGCCGGTGCCGCCCGGCGAATATGAGACGGAATTAGCGGTGATCGTGGCGGATGACGAAGACGAGGCGCGTTACGCCGCGCTCCGGGTAAAAATTTTCGCGGCGGAGGCGGTGCGGTATGAGGAAGCGCTGACCGGCGCGGAGGATCTGGCAAACCTGAAAGAAGACGAATACTTCGGCTTTAATGTGGGCGCGGGTCTCGTCTGTATCTGTGATAC
>JAITOS010000152.1 GCA_031289815.1 Peptococcaceae bacterium
TCCGCGATCTTGGGCAGGGCGAGCGCTTTTGCTTCCAGGGCGGCGGCGTCCATGCCCGCCGGTACCTGAAGCCGCTCTCGAACCTTGCCGTTGATCTGGAGAACCACCGTCACTTCGTCCAGCTTCAGGGCGTCTTCGTCCGCTTGGGGCCAAGGCACAGCGTGGATACTGGAGGCGTGACCCAATTGTTCCCATAGTTCCTCGGCGATATGAGGGGCGAAGGGGGCCAGCAGGATCAGCACGGTTTCCGCCGCTTCGCGCAGGATGGCAGGACGGGCTTCCGCCTTTTCTTTGTAGAGATAGACGGCGTTGACCAATTCCATGATGGCGCTGATCGCTGTGTTAAAATTAAAGCGGACGCCGATGTCGTTGCTCACCCGCTGAATAGCCAGGTGCGTCTGACGGCGCATTTCCCGATCCGCGCCCGCGAAGGGCTGCGACTGGACCGCCGCCGCTCCCTGAAAGAGCGGGTGCGTTTGGTTTATCAGCCGCCAGATCCGGTTGAGAAAGCGGAAGCAGCCTTCCACGCCCTGATCGCTCCATTCCAGATCCTTCTCCGGCGGGGCGGCGAACAGGATAAACAGTCGGGCGGTATCCGCGCCGAAGCGGCTGATGATCTCCTCCGGACTGACCACGTTGCCTTTGGATTTGGACATTTTAGAGCCGTTCATGCAGACCATGCCCTGGGTCAGCAGGTTTTCAAAGGGTTCGTCCGCTTGAAGATAGCCGAAATCCCGCAAGGCTTTGGTGAAAAACCGGGAATACAGCAGATGCAGAATCGCGTGTTCGACACCGCCTACATATTGATCGACGTTCAGCCAGTAATCAACCTTCTCCTTGGCAAAGGGCAGGGCGGTGTTGCGCGGATCCGTATAGCGCAGATAATACCAGGAAGAGCACATAAAGGTGTCCATCGTATCCGTTTCCCGGCGGGCTTTGCCGCCGCACTGAGGGCAAAGGGTCTCCGTGAAGGAGGGGGAGGTCGCCAGCGGGTTTTCACCGGCTTTAAAGACGATATCATCCGGCAATAGTACCGGTAGCTGTTCCGCCGGTACCGGAACCACGCCGCAGCGGTCGCAATAGATCATGGGAATGGGCGCGCCCCAATAGCGCTGACGGGAGATCAGCCAATCCCGGAGGCGAAAATTCACCTTGCGCCGGCCTAAGCCGCGCCGCTCGATTTCGTCGGCCATTTTGTCCCAGGCTTCTTCACTGTCCAAGCCGTCAAAGGCGCCGGAGTTGACCATGATCCCGGGCGCGGTATAGGCGGCGGTCAGCGGTTGATCCTTAGCCGCCGCTTGTCCCGGCGGCAGAATCACCGTGGGGATGGGCAGGGTATATTTTTTAGCAAATTCAAAATCCCGTTCATCATGGGCGGGAACTCCCATCACCGCTCCGGTGCCGTATTCCAGCAGGACATAGTTGGCGATCCAGATGGGGACTTTTTGGCCGCTCAAGGGGTTGATACAATAAGCGCCGGTGAAGAGCCCTTCTTTCGCTGTTTCCGCCGAGGTGCGGGAGATCTCGTTTAGTCCCTTCATTTTTTCCATAAAAGACAGGACCGCCGATTCGTATGCCGTGCCGCCGCTCAATTCCCGCACCAGCGGATGTTCGGGGGCCAGGACGACATAGGTGACGCCGAAGAGGGTATCCACCCTGGTCGTATAGACCCGCAAACGCTCGTCCCGGTTTTCGACGATAAAGTCCGCTTCCACCCCTTCCGAGCGGCCGATCCAGTTACGCTGCATGGTTTTGACCTTTTCCGGCCAGCCGGACAGTTTTTCCAAATCCGCCAGCAAGGCTTCCGCGTAGTCGGTGATCTTGAAAAACCACTGCTCTAAATCCTTCTTCGTGACCTCCGTCTCACAGCGCTCACAAGCGCCGTCAACGACCTGTTCGTTGGCCAGCACCGTCGAGCAGGAAGGACACCAGTTCACCGCCGCCTTTTTCTTGTAGACCAGCCCATGCCGGTAAAACTCCAGGAACATCCATTGGCTGAACTGATAATAGCCCGGATGACAGGTAGCCAGCTCCCGACTCCAATCATAGGAAATGCCCATTTCCTGTAGCTGACGCTTCATATTTTTGATATTGCTCCAAGTCCATTCACCTGGCGGCTGCTGGTTTTTGATGGCGGCGTTCTCCGCCGGCAGGCCAAAGGCGTCCCAACCGATCGGGTGCAGGACGTTGTAGCCGCTCATCCGTTTATAGCGGGCGATCACGTCCACGATGGAATAATTGCGCACGTGTCCCATATGCAGATTGCCCGACGGATAGGGAAACATCGCCAGGGCATAATATTTAGGCTTGGCGGAGTGCTCGTCCGTCTCGTTGGCTTTTTCCTCCAGCCATTTTTTCTGCCATTTCGGTTCGATGGTTGAAAACAGATACTGTTCTTCCATAAGAATGATCCCTCCTCATTTATTTGCTCCGGATAAAAATAAAAAATCGCCCCAACAAAGGGACGAGAGAAACTCCCGCGGTACCACCCAAATTCTAAAGCGCTCGATGAGATAACGGCTCAAACCGGCATTCATTATGACCTGAATGCAGCTCCAGGACGAGTTCCCATCAGCAATCCCGGCAACTTTCACCCGCCGTCGCCTCTCTGCGGAGATCCGCTCATGGTACTGCTCCCTTTCCTCGCTTTTCTGCTCATTTTTCATAGGTTAGCTTGATGGTTTATTTCCAAGTGAATCGTTCAATCTAAAAGGTTATTCCTATTTTAACAAAAGCTCGCGCAGTGTCAAGAGCGCGGGCAGGGAAATTTCAGCCGTCGGCCATGACCTTGTCATAAAGAAACGACCTTCGCGTCTCCCCATAAGCGCTCCAGATTATAGAATTCGCGGTCATTCGGGGTCATCACATGGAATATCAGATCGCCGCAATCAATTAATACCCATTGCGCCTCCGGCAAGCCTTCGATCCGCAAGACGGGAATCCCTATAGCCGGCAGCGCGTCTTCAAGGTGCTCTGTGATGGCTTTCACTTGGATCGTCGAGTTTCCGGTCACAATGAGGAAATAATCCGTGATCAGGGAAATCCCTTTTAAATCCAATAAGACGATCGCCGATCCCTTTTTGTCGCCAACGATATCGACGACCTGTTGCAGTATCTTTTCATCGAGATTCAATCGTCAACCTCTCCTTCAAATCCTCATAAGCGGCTTGGGTTAATGGATGAATGGGCCGTCGGGCCTGCCGCAAATCACGCAAAATATATTCCATACAGGCAAGCGCGCCCTGCTCAAGATGCTCATACAAGGCTCGACGCAAATAATCCGCTTCCGGAAAAGAGCGGTGGACTTCCACTTTGTCAGCGCCATAAAGCAACAGGTCCATTCTGGACATTCCCGGTACCCCCAAGGTGTGGTTGGCTACCGCAGAGAGCACTTCCTGATCTTCGATCTGGTAGTACTTTTCCAGCCAATAGGCGGCCAGCGGCCCGTGCAAGACTTCCGTCATCCGACTTTCGTCAGGATCCGCCAATAATTGCCACCGGGAAACCAACGCCACTTGCCGGTCTGGAGAGACTTCTTTGGCGATGTCATGCGTCCAGCCGACATACGCCGCCTTGAGCGGGTCCAAGCCGTGTTTCCCGGCCAGGCGCGCCGCCATCGCCGCTACTCCTTCGGAATGGCGGAAACGCTTTGCCGATAAGGTCGCGGCGGCCAGACGTTCAGCTTTTTTTAGGTCCAGTTCCACGCGCTCTGTTCCCCGTTCTTTTTTCTTGACCGTCTTCGTTACACAGGACAAATGCCGGAAGGTATCCTCCGGCATTTCCCGGCTAAACGCTCTACATGGGTTTGGGTTTCGCCTCATTCACGGTTAAAGGCCGCCCGTCTAATTCTTTCCCATTGAGTTCCGCTGTCAATCGTTCGACGTCTTCTTCTTCAACCTCGATAAAACCAAATCCCCGGGATCTTCCGGTTTCACGGTTGGTGATGATGCGGCTGCTGACGACTGAACCATATTGGCTGAAGAAATCACTCAAATCTTCCGCCGTTGTGTTCCACGGTAAATTGCCTACATAGAGTGTACTTGTCATTTTTACATTTCACCTCTTACGAATCGAATTCTTTATTAGTATGGGCAAATTATTTCTGAGTATACGAAACCTCTTATCCGGCCCTGTTTTACTCACAGTCGGCTTGGGGCAGATAGAGTTTTGCCGTCAAAATATAGGTATAGGCTTCTTTCGGAAGCAGATAGCGGATGGATTGTCCTCTGGCTACTCTTTGCCGGATATCGGTCGATGAAATAGCGAGAGCCGGCACTTCCAGCAAATGAATCTTGGGCAGAAACTGCGGATACTCCGACGCTATCTTCAGCAAAAAATCCCGCGACTCGTATCCGGGCCGCGTCGCCGCGATAAATTCAGTCAGTTCTAATATTTCCTTCGCTTTATGCCAGTCAAATATTTCCTGCAACGCGTCCATTCCGGTGATGAAGTACAATGCATGGTGGGGGTACAGCTGCCGCAGTTCCTTCAAGGTATCGACCGCATAGGAAGGTCCGGTACGCTCAATCTCAATTCGAGAGATCGTAAATTCCGGATTATCACGGATCGCCATCTCCACCATGCGGTAGCGTGTTTGCGCGTCCGTTATTTCCCGCCTCATTTTATGCGGGGAGACACCGTTCGGAATAAAAAGCACTTTGTCCAGGGCGAATTCAGTCCGCGCCATCTCAGCCGCCACCAGATGCCCATAATGAATGGGATCGAAGGTTCCGCCCATGATACCAAGCCTTAACAACCGCATTGCCTCTTTTCGTTGCCGTCTTTACAGGAGGTATAGGAGACGTCCTGCGCCTGACGCGTACAAACCCTGATGGCTGGATAACTCAATTTGAATATCATATGGCAAGTAACGTTACCATATGGTAATTAATTGTACCATAGAATTTAGATTATTTCCACATTTCTTTAAAACTTTCGGTTTTTTGCGCTACGATCCCCCCGATCATTTTTGCCTGTTGCGTTTCTGTTGATTACACATGTGTTTCGGTCATAGGTAGCAGAGGGTTTTATTTTTCAGCGAAGCGCGTTGCTCTGACCCTGATGTAAGGCGTGAGACACCCATTCCGGAACCATCGGCGACTTTGATCAAAAGCCTGATAATGTCGCTTTTTTATACCGT
>JAITOS010000039.1 GCA_031289815.1 Peptococcaceae bacterium
GCCGCCACCGCCACCGTAACGGCGGTCAGGATGGTGAAAATAAAGTTCACGGTTTTCACCGGAACCCCCGCGATGCGCGCCGCTCTTTCATCAAAGGCGATGTAAAAAAGTTCCTTGTACAAAAGGATAAAGGCCAGGATCACCGCGAAGCTGACGCCGGCGACCAAAAACATTTCAAAATCGCTGATGGCGACGATGCTGCCGAACAGAAAGCTGTTGAAGTTTACCGCGTTCTTCACAAAGCCGGACAGTACACCCGCCAAGCCGACGCCGGCTGATAAGATGATGGCGATGGACATTTCGGAGTATTTAGGGATTTTCTTGCGGATGACCTCCACCCCTAAAGCGGCGGCGATACAAGCCGCTCCCGCGCCCAATATCGGATTGATCCCCAGGATCAGGCCAGCCGCGACGCCCGCGAGGGACGAATGCGACAGCGCGTCCCCTATCATGGACAGGCGTTTGAGTACCACAATGATGCCAATGCAAGGGATGATGACGGCCAGCAGGAGACCGACCGCAAAGGCCCTGCGCATAAAGTCATATTCCAGCATCGCCATGAACGGACTCTCCTTTCCGCGAACCCGGCTGATCTTTCGCGGGATGTTTATGTTTGTGCGTCAATTCCTCATGGATCTGGGTTTTATCCAGTTCGACGAGGGATCCGTGTTCCAGGCACCCTATCCGCGATACATATGCCACCGCCCTGCTGATATCGTGGGTGACCATGACGATCGTGAGTCCCTTTTCCCGGTTCAAAAGCGTCAGCGTCTCGAACAGCGCGGCCACCGTTGGCGCGTCCACGCCGGTCGTCGGCTCATCTAACAGCAGCAGCTCCGGCTCTCCGGCCAACACCCTAGCTAACATCACCCGTTGCCGCTGCCCGCCGGAAAGGCTGCCGATCATTTTCCTGGCGTAGGGGGCCATCCCTACCTGTTCCAGCGCCGCGCGCGCTCTTTCCCGGTGTTCCTTTTTGGGGAAGCGGAGAAAACCGATCCGCGAGAAAAGATTTGCCGTTACGATTTCCTCCGCCGTCGCCGGAAAATTGGCGCCGGATTGCGGCCCGTTTTGCGGCAGATAGCCAATTTTGGCCCATTCCTTAAAATGCCGCGCCTCTTGCCCAAACAGGTGAATCCTGCCCACAGACAAGGAAAGCTCGCCCAGGATCAGGCGCAGCAGGGTGCTTTTCCCCGCGCCATTGGAACCAATGATAGCGGCGAAATCCCCTTTATAAATGGTGAAGCCGACGTCGGACAAAACCGGCTCGTCTCCATAACGGAAACTCACTTTATCCAGACGAATCGCGTCCAGCATAACAGCCCCCTTATTCCAGCGCCGCCTTCAACGCTTCCATATTTTGGCGCATCACGGAGAAATAGTCAGCGCCAGCCGCCCGTTCTTCGTCACTGAGGCCTTCCAACGGATTCAGCTGATCGGTTCTGGCGCCGACGGCGCTAGCGATCATCGCCGCGACCTTCGGGCTGACCAGCTCCTCAAAGAAAATAACCTTAACCTCGTGTTCTTTGGCGAAATCAATGATCTCGGCTACCCTGGCCGGGTCAGGCTCGGAATCAGGCGACAGACCGTCGATAGGAATCTGCTTCAAACCGTAGGCGGCGCACAAATAGCCAAACGCCTGATGGGCGACGATGACCTCTCTATGAGTCAGCGCGGCGAGCGTCTCCCGGAATTCCTGATCCAGCGCCTCCAGCTCGGCGGCGTAGCGCGCATAATTCGCTTCGTAGTCGGCCGCGTGCTCCGGATCCGCCCGCACGAACGCGTTTTTGATGTTTTCCATTTCCGCCTTGGCGTTCAGCGGGCTGAGCCACACGTGCGGGTCCACCGTATCGGCGATCATGCAAAGCGCGGATACGGCGGGACTGAGCCACACGTGCGGGTCCACCCCTTCTGTTTCGTCCTCCCGCCCCGCGGCTGTTTCTTCTTCCTCGCCGAGACTCCCGTGCAACAGCGGCAAGCCCTTGGACGCTTCCACGACCAACAGCTCTTTATTTTGCAGGGATCCCAGAATCGTCTCGGCCCAATGCTCCATACCGGCGCCGTTATAGATAAAAACAGCGGCTTTTTCCAGCCCGATCATGTCTGAAGCCGCCGGTTCCCAGTCGTGCGGTTCCGTTCCCGCCGGTACCATGTTGGTGACGCTGACCTGATCCCCGCCGATCTTCACGGCAAAATCATACATGGTGTAGAAGCTGGCGTACACGGACAACCTCCCGTCCGGTAAGGCGCCCTCATCTACGGAGGAATTTACCGGGGAACCGCATCCGGCCAGCAACCCCAGCCCCAACGTCAGCGTCAGCCAAGCAATCAGCAACTTACTCCAAAACCGTTTTATGTTCAATCGTTTTCTCCTTGTTTCCCACATACATACGTCTTTCATACGTCTTTTTTTCTGTGTTTTTTACAACTTACCTCTGTGCTTTTTACTATATCAAAAAGAGAGCGCTTCCGCAAACGAACCGAATCCGCCGCGCAACCGCGCTCTCTCCAGTGTATGTACGGTCATATTTACGAGGCGAAAGCGCCCAACACAAAAATCCCCGCCAGGATCAGACCGCACCCCATCAGTTTCGGCAGGGTGATGATCTCGTGGAGAAAAACCGTGCCATAGATCATGGCGATCACGTAACCCGCCGCTACGAGCGGATAGGCGTAGCTCAGCGGCCAGCGGGAAATGACCGCCAGCCATAAGACCGAGCTGACGCCAAAACAAATAAAGCCGAGGAATATCGGCGGCGTCAAGACCACCGGCAAAAGCTGTTTCCAGATTCCCAGCGCGGTCACTTGCCCGTATTGTATCATGCCCAAGCGAAATAAAAACTGCCCGGTAGCGCCTAAAAAGATGGAGATCATCGCCATACTCAGCAGTCTGATGTTTATCGCCTCCAACCATCCGCCTCGCACCGGAGAGTCCCAGCCGTCAGAAGAACCCTTACCGCTATCGCCGCCAGCGTCGGCCCAAGCCACATTCCGCTTTATAGCCCTCTCCAGCTTGATGTATTCTGCGGCGTTTCCCCTGAAATTATACGAAAAAAAATGCAAAGTCGGCAATAAGCCGAGTTCTGTCCCTCTTGCGAGGTGATGATCATCTATCTGGGACGAACGTTACCGTCCGCCTCCTGCGACCTTACCCGGGAACGAAGCGGGCCGCTTCATTGTTCCTCTATTCGGTCTTGCTCCAGGTGGGGTTTACAGGGCCAGCCAGTCACCTGACTGCCGGTGAGCTCTTACCTCGCCTTTCCACCCTTACCGAAGATCTGCCTGACGGCGGATCCCAGGCGGTATATCTCTGTTGCACTTTCCTTGAGGTCACCCTCACTGGGCGTTACCCAGCACCGTGCCCGATGGAGCTCGGACTTTCCTCAGAGGCAACCTTTCGGTTCTCGCCTCCGCGATCATCTCGCCGACTTTGCTTACTTATCTTACAAAAAAATTTCGGTTTGGTCAATGCTTCCACGGATATGTTTTTATTTCGCTTAGCAGGATTTCGGTCTGACGCAAAGCGGGCTCTTGCCGGAGATGAGCCGCTAAACTATGCAGCATCGGCGTCTCGCTGTAATAATGTCCCATATCCACCACCGCCATCCCCGCCGCCAGCGCCTCCAAAGCGGCGTGATGATCGACGTCGCCGGTAAGCAATACCTCCGCTCCTTTGAACAGGGCTTTCCTTACGAAACTCCCGCCACCGCCGTTAAGAATCGCTACTTTCTTTACCGACCGCTCCGCGTTGCCCGCCACCCGGATCGCTCCCCGCACTTCCCGTTCTTGTCCTTGAAAGAAAGGGAGCTGGGCCAGAGCCGCGGCCAATTCTTTTAACGGCAGCGGGGTTTGCAGTCGGCCGATCACCCCATAGCCCCGCTGTTGCCCTAGCGAATGCAAAGGAATGATATCATAAGCCGGTTCTTCATACGGATGCGCGCGCCGCAAAGCTCTGATCACCCTGCCGACCGCCGCCTCGGCTACGATGCTCTCCAAACGGATCTCCGGCGTTTTGGTCAGTTCACCGGGAGCGCCGATATAGGGATCAGCTCCGGGCAAGGCCCTGAACATACCGGTTCCCTGAGCGGCAAAGAAGCATTCTTCATAATGGCCGCCGCCCGCCTCCCCGTCAGCCGGATATTTTCCCGCGCCTTCCCTGGCGAGCGCCTTACGCACCTCTTCTTCCGCCTCCGGCGGTACAAAGACGACGAGCTTGTAGAAACCCTCCTTCCCCGTTGGCGCCAGAATCTCCATCTCCTGAAGACTCAAGCCCTGCCCGATCATCCGGCTTGAGGACAGTCCGGATTGATCCAGATTGGTGTGCGCCGCGTAATAGGCGATATCCTGCCGGAGCAAGCGGATCGGTACTTCAGCCGCTCTGTTATCCGCCCGCAGATTTTTAAGCGGTTCAAAGATCAACGGATGATGGGCCACAATCAGCTGCGCGCCCATTTCCACGGCCTCCCGAACAACTTCCGGAGTGCCATCCAAGGTCAATAGGATCTTGTTCACCTTGGCCGCGCCGCTCCCTACCAGCAAGCCCACATTGTCCCAGGTTTCCGCCCAGGCTTTCGGCGCGGCTTTTTCAATCATTTGAGCCACTTGGTCTACCGCTACGGACATCGTGTCTCTCCCTCCTTATGTCTCATTGCTTATTGTTTATTGCTCGCCACAGCTCTGTTTCCAGACGAACCTCTTTCGCCCGCGGGATGAGGCGCGGATCTTGGGCCAGCGCGATTCCTTGGGCCTGGGCGTTTAATTGTTTGATTCTGGCCTGAATGACTTTAAAGAGCTTCTCGTCCGCCCGCTTGAGGATCAGCGGCCCGCAGCGCCAAATGATCCCTTCGAGGATTTGGGCGACCGCCACGGACTCCGCTTCCAGCTCCGGCGGCAATTTCAGCCTTCGCCGCCACTGTTTCCCCTCTTGCCGGATTTCCTCATAAGCCAGGCCCTGGTCCCGTTGAAAGACGATCACGGAATAGAGCCGCTGTTCTTCCTCCACCAAACGCTCGTCCCAGAGCTTCCAGCCCAAGCGGCTTAACGCTTCTCGCACCTTGCCTTCCGCCCCCTGCGGCTGCACGATTAGACGGGAGACCGCCTTGAGAACCTCCGGACCGGCCAGCAAAATAGCCAAAATCGTGCTTCCGCCCATGCCGGCCAAGCTCAGGACGTCGGCTTCTCCCGGCTGAACGACCCTTAAACCGTCGCCCAAACGAACGTCAATCAGCTCCTGAAAACCGCGTTCCCTCACCATCGCCGCCGCGAATTGGTAGGGACCCGGATGGACGTCAACCGCCACCGCTTTCCGGATCAGCCCCCTTTCCACCAGATACAAAGGCAGATAGGCGTGATCCGTACCAATATCCCCCAACTTCGCTCCGGGAGGAACATAGTCCGCCACTTGTTGCAGGCGCGGCTCCAGTCTGATGGTTTTCGTTTTGGCTCGCTCCATGACCGTTCCTCCCTCCGTCCGTCCGCACCGTTAAGCGTCCGGACAATCTTCCTCCAGACGCTTCGACATGATACTGAGCTCCTGCCGTACAGAAAATCCCTGACGCTCCCAAAAGGCTTTTCCCAGCGCGTTTTCCTTAAAAATCCGCAGATGACACTTCGGCCGGCCATGCTTTTTCTGCTCGTCTAAGGCCAGACGGACGAGTTCGGCGGCGACCCCCCGGCGGCGGTGTTCTGGGATCACCGCCATGTGATAGATATAGGCGTTACGTCCGTCATTGCCGCACAGAACAGCGCCAACGATACGTCCCTCCCGTTCGCCAACAAAGCTCTGCCCCGGATTTCGCGCCAAATACGCCTCGATGTTTTGCCGCTGATCGGCCTTGCCAAGGGCGATCCCCGGAAGCGAACGCCAAAGCGCGTAGATTTCTTCATAATCCCCGATCGTCATCGGCCGATAACGATATTCCATAGCGTATCCCCCTCCATATCCTATGGGTCGCCCCGCAAAAATGATTTTGATCCGGTGGACGCTTCAAAGCGATCTAGCCGCGATTCACACCCTGATATGTTACATTCAACATCCTTGTCCTTTGTCCCTGCTACTATCATACCATACTGGCGGGAAGGATAGTTTTATCACCTGGTGATAATTTTCCGATTTCCGGAATCCAAGGGCGCGACCCGTCCATTTTTCTGGAGAGCCGCGCAGGGCGGACGGTTCCGCTTTTCGTCCCGCTGCGCCTTCCTGGCGCAAAGGGACGCGCTCGGCGTCCATGCCTCGCTTGGCGCGGAACCGTCCGCCCTGCGCTTGGGTTTTCGAGTCTTTCCAGGCAAGATTATCACCAGGTGATAATCTTTTTCACCGGCGGCCGTACCCCGCATATAGGGATCTCCCCGCAATTGCC
>JAITOS010000086.1 GCA_031289815.1 Peptococcaceae bacterium
TCCCACACGAGAATAAATAGCAGAATAGATAACGAACTGAAAGCGAAATTTCCTGATTTTTTTAAAAAGCGTTTAAAAAATGCCGGTTGCTCCAGTTCAGGCGCCGCTACTGATGGTAACGTTTTACTGCTCATATATTGGATCCTCCGGTATGAAAGCGTTCGTATACAGCTCTTCAGGAACGACGTCCCCATGCTTCCAAAGCTCTATTTCCTCCGCGATTTCAAACCACTGCGTAAGGTAGTCCGGGTCTATATTTTTATTTTCATCAAACCAAAATGTTGTTAAACCGCTCGGTTCGACCCCAATTTCTTTGGCGATGATATTCAGCGCCTCCTCCTGATGTTCATTGATCCAGAGCCTGCTTTTATAAGCCGCGTTGACGAAACCCTGAATCACTGCCGGATGCTTGGCGATAAAATCTTCCCCAAAGGAATACATGGACAGACCAGCCCCCGGATTACCGAAAATATCCCAACTGGTAGCAACCTCCCGTACACCGCCTTCGCCCAGAACAATTCCCGCATAGGGCGGATGGGCCGTGCATAAGTCAACATATCCTTGCGGGACAGCGTGTTCCATTTCTCCCGGATTAGGAAAGGAAATAAACTCGACTTTTTCAGGATCCAAGCCATGTGTCTTCAAGTAGTAGCGCAAATAACCGTCGTGGCAAATGCTGATCGTTCGAACAGCTACTTTTTTTCCTATAATATCCTCCAACGTTTTCACCGAGCTGTCTTCTTGCGTAAGATAGCGAACATGAGGAAAATCCTGGTTATCAACGATACACGGCGCTACCGCTTTCACCTCCACACCCGCTAAAATGGCTTGAGCGACATGGGCTGGGTGACCACTGGCAATATCCGCGAGTCCTTGCTCAATGAGTTGAAACTCCGTAACCCCTTTTCCAGCAGCTCCAATAAATTCAATCTTGATCCCTTGTTCAGCAAAAAATCCCAGCGCTTTTCCTACCATAATCTCGTTTGTACTTATCGGAGTAACCATACGAATCGTAAACAATCCATCGGCTCCTCCATTGACGCTTTCCTTGTTTTTTCCGCAGCCGCCGACACTAAATACGATTAAAATGACGCATATGAACAGTACACTCAGCCGCTTTATCCGCCTTGGCATCCTTCATCCTCCTCCTTATTGACGCCGCCTATCTATCTTTATAATACGGTGGTAGGGGCAATCTCCTCGGCGATATTCCGCTGATCCGCCGGTGCGGTCGCATCCCCGCAAGTACGCGGATTGTGTAAAAGTTCCCATATATTCCGGCTGATCCAGCTGTAATCCGCGGAAATACGCATATCCGCCGCTGTTCTCGGACGCGGCAGGTCAATCTTTACCACGTCCTTGATCCGTCCGGGATTCGCCGTCATCACGACGACCCGATCCGCCAGGAGAACCGCTTCTTCAATGCTATGCGTCACAAAGATGATCGTTTTTCCTGTCTTTTCCCAGATGCGCATCAGTTCGTCCTGCAACACCTCTCTGGTTTGGGCGTCTACCGCGGCAAACGGTTCGTCCATCAGCAAGACTTCCGGCTCATAGGCCAGAGAACGGGCGATCGCCACTCTTTGCCGCATACCGCCGGACAGCTTATTGGGATAGTGATCCTCGAAGCCCTCCAGCCCGACCAGACTGATATATTTCTGGACAATTTCCGCTCTCTCTTTGCGGGGAATATGCTTCACCTCCAGACCATAGGCAATATTTTTTCGCACCGTCCGCCAAGGAAGAAGCGCGTAGCCCTGCATGATAAAACCCCGATCCGGCGCCGGTTTTTCCAGCTTCCGGTTATCGATAAAAATTTCCCCCGATTTTTGCTTCGTCAGTCCGGCGATAATATCCAACAGCGTGGATTTGCCGCAGCCGGACGGGCCGACGATGGTGACGAATTCTCCCTGGCGTATGGACAGGCTGAAATCCTCCAGCGCCACAAATTCCTCGGTCCTTTTCAATTCTTTATTTCTGATGTAGAACACTTGTCTTAAATGATTCAAAACAATTTTCGCGGGATCTGCCGCTGCCGCTGTTTTTTCCAATTCAATCCCCTATTCCGCGATTTTTTATCTGGCTCTCAATTACCCGTTTCGTCCGGATCCTGATAAAGCGCCGTCGATAAATAGCGTTCCCCGGTATCCGGAAAGATCACCACTAAAAGTTTTCCGGCATTTTCCGCTCTCGCCGCCACGGCAACCGCTGCCGCCGCCGCCGCGCCGGAAGAAATTCCGACCAAAAGCCCTTCGCTCACAGCGAGCAGTCTCGCGGCGGCAAAGGCGTCCTCGTCCTTAACGCGCACAATCTCATCGATCACCTTGCCATGATACGTATCCGGGATGAACCCCGCGCCAATCCCCTGAATCTTATGCGGTCCCGGCGCGCTTCCCGAAAGCACCGGTGATTTATCCGGTTCTACCGCCACGACCCGGATCTCCCTTTTCAGAGCCTTCAAAGCGTCGCCGGCGCCGCTGATCGTGCCACCCGTGCCGACGCCGCCGACGATAATGTCCACCAATCCGTCCGTATCCCGCCAAATCTCAGGCGCCGTCGTAATTCTGTGTACATGCGGATTGGCTGGATTTTTGAACTGCTGCGGAATAAACGAATTCGGAACCTCCCCGATCAGCTCTTCCGCCCGGCGAATAGCGCCTTGCATACCCTCCGGCCCGGGCGTCAGCACGATTTCCGCCCCCAGCGCCGCCAGCAGCTTGCGCCGTTCCAGACTCATCGTTTCCGGCATCGTCAAAATGATGCGGTACCCCTTTGTCGCCGCGATATACGCCAAGGCAATGCCCGTATTGCCGCTGGTCGGTTCAATAATCACCGTTTCCTCATTGATTAAGCCGCGTTCCTCCGCGTCTTTGATCATGGCAAAAGCGATGCGGTCTTTCACGCTGCCGCCGGGATTGGCATATTCCAATTTTGCTACGATCGGAGTTTTCAATTGAAAACGCGCGCTAAAACTTCCCAACTCCAGCAACGGCGTATTCCCAATCAAATCACTCAACTTTTTAGCAATTTTCGGCACGGTGACGTCCCTCCT
>JAITOS010000156.1 GCA_031289815.1 Peptococcaceae bacterium
TTACCATCAGTAGCGGCGCCTGAACTGGAGCAACCGGCATTTTTTAAACGCTTTTTAAAAAAATCAGGAAATTTCGCTTTCAGTTCGTTATCTATTCTGCTATTTATTCTCGTGTGGGAAATAGCGGGACGGACGGGATTAATAAACGCTAAATTCTTACCGCCGTTTTCGACGGTGGTGGTCAGCCTGTGGGAATTAGCTAAAAGCGGCGTTCTCCTCGCTCATATCAAGATCAGCCTGGAACGGGCGCTGGTCGGCTATATCCTGGGGGTAGCCTTTGCCGTTCCACTGGGGATTGCCATCGGCACCTTCCGGCGCTTGGAACAGTTTCTCAACCCCTTGCTGCAATTGTTCAGAAATATGTCGGTGCTCGCGCTTTTGCCGGTGTTTGTCTTATTCTTCGGTATCGGCGAGGTGTCCAAAGTGGGGGTCATCTTTTGGGGCGTGCTGTGGAACGTACTGTTAAACACGGTCTCCGGCGTGAAAAACGTCGATCAGGTCATCATCAAAGGGGCGCGCGCCATCGGAACCAGCAGGATACGCCTTTTTGCGACTGTCATTTTGCCCGGCGCGTTGCCTCATATTTTCTCAGGCATGAGGATCAGCGCTACCACCTCGATCGTGATTTTGATTGCGGCGGAGATGCTTGGAGCCAGCAAAGGGCTGGGGTACGCGCTTTATTTTTATCAAGCCAATATGATGATTCCGAGGATGTATTCGGTCATTATCATCATGGCCGTGTTGGGGGTGGTGCTGAATTTTATTCTGGAAGCGATAGAAAGACATAATTTCCGTTGGCGCGATAACATTGACGTCTAAAAATGATTAATGATTTAGGAGAATGAAGAAAATGACAGAAAAAAAGCTTCGGCAAATTGCGATTTATGGCAAAGGCGGTATTGGAAAATCAACCACGACTCAGAATTTGACAGCCGGACTCAGCGAATCCGGGAAGAAGGTCTTGATTGTAGGTTGCGACCCAAAGGCGGATTCCACGAGATTATTGCTTGGCGGTCTGGCGCAAAAGACGGTTCTCGACACCTTACGGGAGACGGGAGATCAGGTAGCGCTGCAAAGTATTATGAAAGCGGGGTATAACGGCATTCAATGCGTGGAATCCGGCGGTCCGGAGCCAGGGGTCGGTTGTGCCGGTCGCGGTATTATCACCTCCATCGGCTTGCTGGAAAGACTTGGCGCCTATACGGAGGATTTGGACTTTGTATTCTATGACGTATTGGGCGACGTCGTCTGCGGCGGTTTCGCCATGCCGATCCGCGAAGGTAAAGCCAAGGAGATCTATATCGTGGCTAGCGGCGAAATGATGGCTCTGTATGCCGCCAACAATATCGCCAAAGGTATCAAGCGGTACGCGCTCAAGGGCGGCGTGCGGCTGGGCGGGATCATCTGCAACAGCAGGAACGTCGATCGCGAAATCGAGTTGTTGCGCGCCTTTGCCAAGGAATTGGGTTCCCATCTGATCTACTATGTGCCGCGCGATAACATTGTCCAACATGCGGAAATTCGCAAGAAAACAGTCATCGAATACAGGCCGGATACGCGGCAGGCGACAGAATATCGTCAACTGGCGAAAAGTATCGACGAAAACACGCATTTTGTCATACCGGAGCCGATGACGCAAGAACGGTTAGAAGAAATCCTGGTCGAATTCGGCCTGATGGATAAAGTGGAAGATTACAGAATATGAGGTGAGAGTTATGCCGTCCTATAAAATTGCCGTAACCTCTACCGATGGCAGGAAAGTCAATCAACATTTTGGTCAGGCGGCCCTGTTTCACATTTGGGAACTGGAAGAGGGGCAAGGGACGCCGAAGGAGATTGAAACGCGCCAAGTGAAAGGCGCCGAGGAAGCGACTTGTCAGGGGAAGGGGCAACAGGGCTGCGGGCATGACGACGAACAATTGAAAAAGCTGGCGGAAGCCTTGGCTGATTGTAGCTACCTGCTGACGGAAAAGATCGGAAAACGCCCGTGCGTGATCTTGAATCGCTATGGCCTTCAGGTATTGGAATGCAATGTGGATATTGAGTACGCCATCCAGAGATTGACCCGGTATTTGAGCAAAAAACAGCTGAAAAAGACCACGTCATTAAGCGGATGACAGGATCAGCATGATTTTGGAGGAATCATTTATGGAAAAAATCGCGGGAAAGCTGACGGAACTGATCGGCAATACGCCTTTACTGGAGCTGGCGGACTATGGCAGAGAGGTGAGCGTGAAAGCGAGACTCATTGCCAAACTGGAGTACTTTAATCCCATGGGTAGCGTCAAAGACCGCATTGCTTTGGCCATGATCGAACGCGGGGAGCAGAGCGGGGCGATCGATAAAGATACCGTGCTGATTGAACCGACGAGCGGCAATACCGGCATTGGACTGGCGTTTGTAGCGGCGGCGAAGGGCTATCAATTGGTGTTAACGATGCCGGATACGATGAGCGTAGAGCGCCGCAAGCTGCTGGCCGCATTGGGTGCGGAATTGATACTCACGCCGGGGGCGCAGGGGATGAAGGGCGCTATTCGCAAAGCGGAAGAGCTGGCGGCCTCCATACATAACGCCTATATCCCGCAGCAATTTGAGAATCCGGCCAATCCGGACATTCATAAGAAGACGACGGCTGAGGAAATCTGGCGGGATACGGACGGTAAAGTGGAGGTGTTTGTGAGCGGGGTGGGAACCGGAGGAACCATCACCGGCGTGGGCTTGCGGCTGAAAGAATTGAATCCCAACGTTAAAATCGTGGCGGTGGAGCCGTATGATTCGCCGGTATTGTCAGGAGGTTCGCCCGGCCCGCACAAGATTCAGGGAATCGGCGCGGGATTTATCCCAGGGGTGCTGGAATTGGACGTAATTGATGAAATTTACAAAGTCCGCGCGGAGGAAGCGTTTTTAACGGCGCAGCTCCTGGCTCAAAAAGAAGGGCTGCTGGTCGGCATTTCTTCCGGAGCGGCGGCGTTTGCGGCTGCCCAGGTGGCGAAGCGTTCCGCCTACGAAAACAAGAATGTGGTGGTACTGCTGCCCGACACCGGCGAACGGTACCTGTCCACCGCTTTATTTGATGAAATTGTGAGGTGAAGACTATGGCTTGCTTAGAATTGAAAATCGATGAAAGGTTTGAACATTTAGCGAAAAACCATCCCTGCTTGGGCCGCGCCCCGCATAAAGGCAGGCTGCATCTGCCGGTAAGTCCGGCGTGCAATATCAAGTGCCGCTTTTGCACCCGTCGTTTTAATGATGTGGAAACGCGTCCGGGCGTCGCCAGACAGGTGTTGCCAGTGGTGGAGGGGCTGGGTATTGTGGAAAAGGCCAGAGTGCTTTGCCCTGAAATATCCGTGGTCGGGATCGCGGGTCCGGGGGACTCGCTGGCGACCAATCACGCGCTCGAATGCCTGGCTCTGGTGCATGAACAGTATCCGGATCTGATCGGTTGCATGAGTACGAACGGGCTTATGCTTCCCGACCGGGTGGAGACTATTGTGGCCGCCGGCGTCGGTTCCGTGACCGTGACGGTAAACGCGGTGGAACCGTCCATACTGGAGCGCATTGTGGAGCGGGTGGTGTTTGACGGCGATATTCTCACCGGGATCGAGGCCGCCGAATTATTGATAGCGCGTCAGTTGGAGGGTATTAAGGCTTTGGCCGCGAAGGACGTGCTGGTAAAAATTAACTCGGTACTGATTCCGGAAATCAACGGGAGTCACATAGGACGGATCGCCGAGGCGACAGCACAGCTCGGCGCTTCTATTATCAATATTATTCCCTTAATCCCTCAAGGCGATTTGGCTCATCTGGCAGCGCCGGATTGCACCCAGCTGAATGAGGCGCGGGCAGCGGCGGAGGAATATCTGCCGGTATTTCGTCATTGCCAGCATTGCCGGGCGGACGCCTGCGGTTTGTTAGGGGAAGATGTTTCCAATCAGCTGTACCAAAATATAAGCAGTGAGAATACATTTTCTCATGGATAATTCAAAGGTGAGGGATAAAAATGAGTAGCAGTAAATTTGTAGACCGGCCGCGATTCCATTGCGCGTTAGGCGGCGCGCTCTTTACCCTGAGGGCGTTACAAAAGGCGATTCCGATTATCCACGCCAGCGCCGGCTGCGGCCACAATCTATTCAGCGCCTCTAATGCCGGGGCGGGCTATCTCGGCGGCGGTTATTGCGGCGGCACGGCTTGGAGCAGCACCAATGTGGTGGAAAGAGAAATTGTATTCGGCGGGGAAGAGCGGCTCAATGAACAGATTCGCACGACCTTGGATCTGATCGACGGCGATTTATTTGTGGTAGTCACCGGTTGCATGGTGGAGATGATCGGCGATGATGTGCGGGCGGTCGCCAGTGGCTTCGCCGACAGCGAAGTTCCGGTCATTGCCGTCCCTACCCCCAGTTTCAAAGGGAACTCTTATGACGGCTACGACATGCTCCTCAGCGGGCTGTTTCGCGACTATGTGACGCAGGGATTAAAAAAACGAGCGGATACCGTCAACCTTCTGGGATCCGTGCCGGGGCAGGACGCTTTCTATAAGGGGAATCTTACCGAGATCAGCCGCTTGTTGCAGCGAATAGGGTTCCGGGTCAATACCTTCTTCGGCGAAGGAGAAACCCTCGATAATCTGCAAAAAGCCTCGGAAGCCTCCCTGACGATCGTGCTGTCGGACGTCTATGGTCTCAAAGCGGCGGCGGTGTGCGAAGAAGTGCATGGGATCCCCTATATTTCTCTGCCATTGCCTGTTGGGGCGGCGCAAACGTCAGAATTTCTTCGGGCGGCCGCCGTGGCCCTGAAAGCGGATGCAACTACGGTAGAACGGGTCATCCGGGAAGAAGAAGCGCGCTATTATGATTATTTTGAACGTATCGCCGACATCTACAATGACGTTGATTTGCAGCGATACGCGATTGTCGCGGGAGACGCGAACTACGCGCCGGCGGTTTCCCGCTTTTTGGCCGATGAGCTGGGCTGGCTGCCCCGCTTAGCGGTCATTACCGATCTGCTGGAAGAGGAGCGGATCCCCGTCCTGCAACAGCGCTTTACGGGTTGGGAAAGCGATACCTATCCTCTGGTCAAATTTGATACGGATACCTCTGCGATCCAGCGCTACTTAGCGGAGGCTTGGGAACCGAACCATAATGAACGCTATGCGGATACCTTCTCGCCCACCGTCCTGATCGGTAGCGTGTTTGAGCGGGATCTGGCCGCCAAACTGGGAATTCCGCTGCTGACGCTCTCCTTCCCGGTGACGAACCGGATTGTACTCAATCAAACCTATGCGGGCTATAACGGCGGGCTCGGACTGACCGCCGATTTATTGACCACGCTTGTGGCGGGGAGGTAGGCGCATATGAATTATATACACGAAAAAACCCCTCCGATGAGAGAAGAACGCCTGGGTACGGGCATTGCTTTTGGCGGAACCTGCCGTGAAGTTCGTTGCGCCCAGCGCGAAAACTGTTTAAATCTTGCCAGCCGCTCCTTCTCGCAGACGCAGGGCTGCCAGTTTACCTTGAGCTTGGCGATGATCAATACGCTGCGCAACGCCGTGACGATTATGCACGGGCCCATTGGCTGCGGCGCTTGCTCTACCGGCTCGGTAGGGACCAGCCAGAGCTTCAAGCGCCTGCGCGACCCTAATGCCGAAGGTCTCATCTGGCTGAACACCAATTTAAACGAAGTGGACGTCATCAGCGGCGGCGAAGAGAAGCTCAAGGAAGCCATCCGTTACGCGGATAAGGAATTCCGGCCGGAGACGATTCTCATTCCGGTAAGCTGCGTCCCGGCCCTGATCGGCGACGACGTGGACGCCGTGGTGGCTGAGCTGCAAGAGGAGACGGCGGCTGTTTTGGTGCCGGTGCATTGCGCCGGTTTCAAAACCAAGGCTATGGCTACCGCTTACGACGATGTTTATCACGGTATTCTGCGCAAAATGGTTCGCAAACCGGAGCGGCTTGAAGATCGCCGGGTCTTTCCGGACGATCTGGACGACTTGCGGCGTAAATACCGCGACAGCCGTACGGTAAATGTCTTAAACGTAGGCTCCATGTCGCGTCAGGATGAGCTGGAGCTGGAGCGGCTGCTGAACGCGATCGGGCTGAAGGTGCGCTATCTTCCCTGTTATTCCGGCGCGGAGGATTTTCGCTATGCCCTGGAGTCCGCCTTAAACGTCAGCATTTGCGGTACCCACGACGACTATTTTATTGAGCATATGAAGAGCCTTTACGACATTCCCTTTGTCATCGATACGATTCCGATCGGGCGTAAGAATACGGCTCGCTGGCTCTTCCAAATAGCGGAGCACTTTGATTTGCAAGAGGAAACGGCAAAACTCGTGGAGACGGAAAGCCGGGAGCTGGACAAGGCATTAGAGCAATTCCGTCCCTATCTGCAAGGAAAGACCGCTTTCCTGGGCGGCGGCGAAATTCGGATCGTGGCCACGGCGGAAATTTTGCAGGATCTGGGCATGAAAATCATCGGTTTTAAAGGGCATCATTACGATCAATTCGCGGAGCCGGTCTTCGCCAGCCTGGAGAATGTGGACGACGTCATCTTCGACGTCGCTACCCAACAGCCTTTTGAACAGATCAATCTGGTGAAACGCCTGAAGCCCGACCTGTACGTGGGGCATACCGGCGGTGGCAATATATCGGCCAAACAAGGACTGCCCTTACTGCCGCTGTTTGGGCCGAGCTATAACTACCTGGGGTACTCCGGCGTCTTTGACGTAGCGAGGCGCATTCGCCGTCTCATGTCCAACGCGCAATTTAACAAAAAGATCGCTCAGCATTGTCCGCTGCCTTACAAAGCCTCCTGGTATGAAAAAGACCCGTTCACCTATATAAAAAAAGAAGGTTGAGATGAAGGAGAAGCATGAGTAAAAGCAAAAGCATAAAACAAATCGCTATCTATGGCAAAGGGGGGATCGGAAAATCCACCACCACGTCGAATTTATCGGCGGCCCTTTCTAAAATGGGCTTCAGGGTCATGCAGTTTGGCTGCGATCCCAAGTCTGACAGCACCAATACCCTGCGCGGCGGCGTGTATATTCCCACCGTGCTGGATACCTTGCGGGAGAAAGTGTCCGTCGATGCACATGATGTGATTTACCCGGGCTTTAATGGCGTCTATTGCGTGGAGGCGGGCGGGCCCGCTCCGGGCGTAGGTTGCGCGGGACGCGGGATCATCACGGCGGTGGAATTATTGCGGCAGCAGCATATCTTTGAAGAATTGGATTTGGACTATGTGATTTACGACGTCCTGGGCGACGTGGTGTGCGGCGGCTTTGCCGTCCCGATCCGGGAAGGCATCGCCAAACACGTCTTTACAGTGTCTTCCTCGGATTTCATGTCGCTTTACGCCGCGAATAACCTGTTCCGCGGGATTCAAAAGTACAGCAAATCCGGCGGCGCGCTTTTGGGCGGGGTGATCGCCAACTCGATCAATGCCGGCTATTCGCGGGAAATCATCAATGACTTTGTCGCCCGCACCCAAACGAAAGTGGTGGAATATATTCCGCGTTCGATCACGGTAACGCAATGCGAGCTCAAAGGAAGAACCGTCATTGAAGCGGCGCCGGACTCGCAGCAGGCGAAGGTATATGTGGCGCTGGCTGAAAAAATCGCCGCGCATGAACAATCAGAAATCCCCACGCCGTTAGGCGTTACCGAGCTCCAGGAATGGGCTACGAGTTGGTCCGACAAATTACTGTTGCAGGCGGAAAGCCAGGTGGAAATCGGCGAAGCGATCTGACCTGACGAGAGAAAGATGAATCAAAAATCCGTCCCTCTGCTCTATCCTCGGCGATAGAGGCGGCAGGGGCGGATTTTTTTGTGCCGGACAGTCTAATTTCGGCTGTTCATCCATATGAATGAATGAGAGGAGCGGGAGAGCGGAATGAAGGCAATCCACTATGATCCGGAAGTTCTGTATATGTACAAATTACATTACCTGTTATGTCTGGTCGTGTTTTCTCTGATCAGCGGCGTCGCGGCTTACCTCATCGGCGGGAAAACGGTCGGAGTTGTTACCTTGCTTGGCGGGATCGTGGTTTCTTATCTGTCTATGCTGCTGAAAACAGAGTTTAAAACGCCAGATGAAAAAATCGCGGCGAAGAGAATAGCGCGTGAGATTTTAGCGAAAGACGCAAGTCCGGCCACGGTTTCCCGCCTTGCCAGTCAACTGCATTACTATTTTCAGAAAACGGAGCAAGCCGTGGTTCTCCTGACAAAATACTTGTCCGGAAACGCCCCGGTCATTTATGTGACCCTGGCGGATATATTGCAAAAAAAGGGGAAACCGAAACAGGCGCTGTCTATTTTGCGAACGAATCCGCAAGCCTTCTTTGAACCAATGCTCTTAGCCAGTCAAGGGTACAGCTTGAAACAATTGGGCGAAATCCAGGAAGCGATTCAGGCGTTTGAACGCTGTTGTTGCAGCGCCAAAAAACACCGGCTGCCGCATAACGGCTCTCGAAGATTGACGCAATGGCTGACCGAACTCAGCTATATGGCCTTTATCCATCACGCGTTGGCGGAGTGTTATTGGCTGGCGAATGATTTTCAGGCGGCTAAACGGCATTATTTTGCCGGCAATATTCGTCTGCTGGATATTACTCTATGGCGCTTTAAACCAAGGCAAGCGCCGGTAAATTGAAAATCCACAAAAAAAACACATAATACGCCAAACTATGTGCTGCTTTTCAAGAATATGCAGACGTATTTCAACAAAAATAATATGGGGGAACATATTATAATTTAGCCATAAGGTGAGTATAAATTATTTTAATACAGGAAGAAAGGGAGGAATCAGGGATGTTGTCCAAGCAAGAAGAGGTGAACGCGTTTCTTCGCGATTTTGAGAAGGACTCTTTGGCATACCTTGCCGCCAAAGGGGTAAGCCGTCAAGATTTGAGCAGAGAGCAATTAGAATTAAAATGGAAACTGCTTCATACCATATTGCAGCAACATCCCTTGATCGTTTATCCTGAAGAAATAAGTCCATATAAGAACTATCGGGCGGAAATCAAACAAGCGGCAAAGAGCGCTCAGGTTACCATTGCGTAATCTGAGGCCGATAGGGTAATCATCACCGCGACTTCATCACAGTTGGGAAATTTAATGCAGTTAATGCATTCCTTCCAAACCTTGGAGGGCATATCTTCTTTATCTACAATGCGAAAGCCGCAGCGCTCGAAAAAATCCGTCCGATAGGTGAGGGCAAAGACTTTTTTGCAGCCTAACTGCGCCGCTTCCTGGAGGAGATGACGCACCAGTTGAGCGCCCAGACCTTGTTTGGCGTAGGTTGAATGGATAGCGAGCGCTCGTATTTCCGCTAAATCTTCCCATACGATATGTAAAGAAGCGACGCCGATCACTTGCTCCAATTCTTCAATGATCAGGAATTCACGGATATTTTCATAAAGCATATTGCGAGAGCGGGGCAACATCAAGCCTTGTTCGGCGTAGCCATTGACAAGAGCGATGATGGCCTCAACGTCTTTTAAAACCGCATGTCGAAAAATCATGGAGGTCTCCTTTGGTTGGCTGGATTGTTGGGAATTTCAACGGATGATAGGCAATGGAACCGGAGCCAGAGGACATCCCTTATCTGTATCATTATACAGGAACCGTGACAAAAGGTGAAGAGAATTTTTTCGTGGCGATAGAAACTGGCAATTTTCAATGCGTAGCGCTTTCTTCCAGAAAGCTGCTTTCATTGCCCCAATCTATGCTAGGATTGTTTTGCAACTTACGTATAACTGATTTTGACCTGGATGGGTCTTTTTTTATGGATTTGGGCAATTTATTTTACAATGAACCATTTGCACAAAAAACATAAAGTATGCGAAAGCATACTTGAAATAAAGACAGTAGTGTTTTGGTCGGTAGGCGGGGTTAGGCGACGCCCGCCTTTGCTTTATTTTTGTTTGTTTTGGGTTGCTCCCGCGCCGCTTCAAAGTCAAATGCCCCGATGAAGTTATAGACGATTTCAATTTTCTGCGCTTTGGTCGATTTATCTTTTTCGTGAATGTAAATCTTGTCGATAAACTCCCTAAGCACGGCGGCGTCCAATTTCTTCAAGTTGGTATACTTTCTTGTTACAGCGATGAAACTGCTGATGTTGTGTTTGCGCTTTTCCTCGCCTATGAGGTCTGCCCGAAGCGTAGCGGCGGCGGCTTTCAACTCGTCCTGCTCCCGTTCGTAGCCGCGGGATAATTTGATAAACCGCTCATCAGTGAGCTTGCCGTTGATGTTGTCCTCATACAGACGCTTGATAATCCCGTCAAGTTCGACAATCCGGCTTTCCGCCTTTTCGAGCGATTGCTTTTTCCTCGCCAGAGCCTTGTTTTGCTCACTCGCGCTGTTTTCTGACGCTTCGCGGGCAAACGCTGTTTCATTCCCCACCACATAGGCGATTGCTTCCCGTAGGTTTCGCAAAATGATTTCTTCAAGCACCACCATACGGATTGAGTGAGGCTGGCAATGTTCTTTGCCTTGCAGATTGTACGTTGCACAGCGGTATAAATGTTGTTCCACTTTTATCGTGTTGGAGCGCAACAGATACAATTTCGCGCCGCAGTCCGAGCATTGCAGAAGCCCGGAGAAAATACCCGGTTCCCCCATTTTTACAGGGCGGCGTTTCACTTTGCGGATATTTTGCACGGTGAGGAATACGCTTTCCTCAATGATTGGCTCCTGCGTGTTCTCGAAAACCGCCCACTTGTCCGGCGTGTTGCGGACGTGTTTACTGCTTTTGTAGGACGGCTTCCATTCTTTGAAGTTCACCGTATGACCGAGATATTCCACCCGCTCCAACATTAGGGACACGGCTTCCGTTGACCAGCGGCACGGGTCTTTTTGCGCCTTGTTCGGCTCTTTCCACCCTTTTGACAGCTTGTAGGCGGTCGGGGTAAGTATACCGTTTTGACGTAACCACTTGGCAATCTGCGACGGCCCCTTGCCATCTACGCAAAGAGAAAATATCCTTTGCACGACGGCGGCGGCTTCCTCGTCCACAATCCACTTTTTCTTGTCGGCGGGGTCTTTCATATAGCCGTAAGGCGGCCTCACGCAAAGATGTTCCCCCGATTTGCCTTTGGTTTGCCACGTTGCCCGGATTTTCTTGGACGTGTCCCGCGCGAACATCTCATTGAACACGTTGCGGATTGCGGTAAATTCGTTTTCGCCGCGCTTGCTGTCCACGCCGTCATTGACGGCTACGAAATGTACGCCTAATTCGGGGAATAGAACGTCCGTATACATTCCCACTTGCAGATAATCCCGCCCGAAGCGGCTCATGTCC
>JAITOS010000025.1 GCA_031289815.1 Peptococcaceae bacterium
AAAGAAAGACAGACTGACTGAAACAAAACCGAAGGACGGCGGCAGGTTGGCGGTGAACATTCAGAATTCAGAGGGAATGAAACATTCAAAGGTCTGCCGTCGGCTAAAAAAGCAGCCACAGAGTAAGAAATAACCAAGCAATAACCGCAGGGTAGGAAAGGAGAAAATGAGATGGAAGAAAACAGAAAATTAAACTATGTCAAACCGACAGTAGAGGAAATCATCCTCTCGGTCAATGAACGGGTAGCAGGTTGTGATTACGGGTCAGTGCCGCCGGAAGAAGAGTGTGGTGTAGCGGCTGCCACCGCGGCGAATTTCTCATAGAGCCAATGACCGCCGGACGCTAAAGGCTGAAACGAGAGGCTGATCCCAAAGAAAAAGCCTCCCATTCCAAGCCAAAGCCAGCTGAAAGCAAACCGGAAACAAACGGTACGAAAGCAATAACAGCAAAGAAGCTCGCGCCTCTGACTTTTCCGGCAGGGCTTCTTTGCCGTTCCCACCAAACAGTCCGATCTCAGCTTTTGGCAAGCATAGTAGCCATTGCCCGTCACTCAAAGAAAGAGACCGCCTCTCCATGATTTTTCAATCATCTTGAGCGCGGCCCTTTGTTTCCGGCTTCGGTTGTTCATCTTCCTATCGCTGAAGGAATGAAAGATGCGTTCGTTAAATGGAAGAATTCGCCCTCAAACTTTCTTCCGCCCGGCGGATCATGGCTTTGACCATGCTGCCACCGATACGGCCGCCGATATGGCCGCATTCACGGGAAGTCATATTGGCCCAGCCGACTTCCTGAATCTTTCCGGTCAGGCCGAGATCTTCGGCAATTTCCCATTTAAATTGATCCAAAACAGACTGGGGCAGAATGCCGGAATTTTGGTTATGAGCGTCGTTCATGCAAGCATCTCCTTTTCATCTGATCGGAACAGTTCTAGTTTTTACGAAAGAAGATGGAATTATAGCGCTAAATATTTGGCTGCGTACCGTTTATTTTCTTCCCTTGGCTCTTAGTTTATCACTGCCCAAAGTCGGAAAAATATAAGTAACCGCGATAAAAAATGACAAAAAATCAGCGGGAAATAAATTTTCCCAACCAGGGGATACGGCAGAGGTCTTTACGGGAAAGACCGCCATTGCCAGCGAGGGTGAGGATATAGCCCGCGAGACCGGCGGCCATCGTGACCGGGAAAACAAACGGTTGATCCGGGAGCAGCGGGGTGAGCAGTTTAAAAATGAGTAGCATGACCAGACCGGCGACGCCCGGCTGCAAAACAAAATCCCTGAAATTTAGCGGCAAGCCGGTAAGCCGCGAAAGGGCGAGGAGGTTTAGCGAAGCGACGCTGATAAAACCGGCGACGTAGGCCAAGGCGCAGCCCGTCAGCCCGTAGGCGGGGCGGCCCGTCAAATACACCAGCAGCGGTAAACGGATGCAGGCGGCGATGAGAGAATGAATGACCGGCAGGTGCATTTTGCCTAATCCTTGAAGAATACCGTTGGTGGTTTGCTGCAAGTAGGTGAACAGGCCCCCTAAAGCGAGAATGCGCAAGACCGGGGCGATATTGGCGCTCTTAAAAAAGGCGGCGAGGGGATAAGAAAAATAGAAAATAATGATCAGGCAAGGAAGCCCTAGCAGTACGGTGAGTCGTAAGGCCTCCGTACTGCGCACGCGCACCTGATTCATTTGTTTATGCGCGGCGGCTTCGGAGATCGACGGCAGCAGGGAAGTCGCGAGGGAAAAGGTAAAAACGCTGGGAAAGGAGAGCAGGGTAAAGCCGGTTCCGCCCAATTGCCCGTACAGGGTGGCGGCTTCCTGGACGGTATAACCGGCGGCCCGCAGGCGCTGGGGAATGATCAGGGCGTCGAGTGCGGAGAGGCCGGAAGCCAGCAGGCGGCCGGCGGTGACAGGGGTCGCCAGCCGCCATAATTTGAGGAGGAGGGGACGCAGCGAGACGGACTCGGAGCGTATAGCGGGAAAGGAAAAGGATTTTCTGATTAAAAAGAATTGTGAGCCAATGCTCAGAAGGCCGACGGCCTCACCGGCCAGCATACCGATAGCCAGACCGGCGGCGGCCCATTCCGTTCCCCGAGGGAAAAAGTATAGCGCCGCGCTGAAGCCGACGGTGATGCGCACGATTTGTTCGGCGATTTGGCTGAGGGCTGTGGGGAGCATATTCTGGAGTCCCTGAAAGTAGCCGCGGAAGGCGGAGGCGAAAGAAACGATAAAGATCGCGGGGGCGCAGATTTGAAATATTTTCAGCACCCGGATATCGGGGAAGAGCCGTTCGGTAAAAAAAGGAGAAAAAAAGTAGAGAACAATGGAAACGAAGGCGCCCAGACTGGCGAGCAAAGTAACGGCGATCCGGAAAATCGCCTCCGCCTGCCGGGGACGGCCCAGGGATATCTCTTCCGAGACGAGCTTGGAAACGGCGAGCGGGATACCGGCGGTCGTCAGCACTAAAGCCATCATATACAAGGGAAATACCATGTTAAACAGACCGTACACTTCGCCCCCCAGGTAGGTCATGATGAGATATTGATACAGAAATCCTAATATTCGGTTGAACAGATTGGCGGCTAGCAAGATCATGGCCCCGTAAACGAAGGTTCGTTTCGGCATTGGTTCCCTCCCGCGGATCTTCTGCGACCCCAGACATCCCTGTAATTTTTATGCGGCGGGGAAGGCTCTCATGCTGGCGCTGGTTTTTGAAATTTTATTCGGGCGGGAAGGGGGGAAGAAAAGGAATTTTATGATTCATGACGAAGCTATACATGGGTATATGGGTGAAGAATATAGATTGGAATATTTTCCAATCTAAGGGGTAATAGACTCCTGGACAAAGGGGGATTTTGGTAGGGAGGAATCAGCAGGCGATCTGTTTGTCTTGGCATCACCCACAAAATTAATATATCGGGGGAGGCGTTCACCTTGAAATCATACGGAACCGACCAGATCAGAAATATTTGTTTCGTTGGCCACGGCGGCTCAGGGAAGACCTCGTTGGCGGAAGCGTTCCTGTTTTCTTCGGGCGTAACGAACAGGCTGGGAAAAGTGCCGGAAGGCAACACCGTCTCGGATTATTTGCCGGAGGAAATCAAGCAAAAGGTTTCGATCAGTACCAGTACGATTCCGCTAGAATGGAAAGATGTGAAGCTCAATATTCTGGATACACCCGGTTATTCGGATTTTATCGGCGAAGTGATAAGCGCTCTGCGGGTCGTGGAAACAGGGGCGCTGGTTTTGGACGGCGTCGCGGGGATTGAAGTCCAGGCGGAGATGATTTGGGATATCATGCAAGAAAAGCAGCTGCCGCGGGTGGTCATCGTCAATAAGCTGGATCGGGAGAATTCCGGCTTTGATAAAGTGGTGGAGCAATTGCGGTCAGCTTATCCGGAAACGCGCTTTGCGCCGATTTTGCTGCCGATCGGACAAGAGGCCGGCTTTGAAGGGGTGGTAGACGTCGTTCAAAAGAAGGCTTTCTATTATGAGAAGAACGGCGGCGGTAAATTCACCGTGAAGGATATACCGGACGAATTGACGCCGGAGGTGGAACTGGCGCGGGAAACCTTGGCTGAAACCGCTTCCGAAGCGGACGATGAGATCTTGCTGAAATATTTGGACGGCGAAGCGCTGAACGATGAAGAACTGGCGAAGATTCTGAAAGCGGCTCTGGCTCAGAACATCGTGGTGCCGGTGCTGTGCGCTTCCGCTCTGAGGAATATCGGGGTTTCCCATATCCTCGATTTTCTGACGGCGTTTGCCCCTGCTCCTGAAGCGCTGGCGGAAAAGGCCGCTTTGGTCTTTAAAACCCTGGCTGATCCCTATGTGGGGAAGATGACCTTCTTTCGCGTCTACGGCGGGACGTTTAAGGCGGACAGCCCGGTGTATAACGCTACGCGGCAGGCCGAAGAAAAGATGGGCCCCCCCTTCTTTTTGCGCGGTAAGACCCAGGAGCCGGTGACGAGCGTCGGCGCGGGGGATATTGCCGTCGTGGCTAAAATGCAGGGGATCGGCACGGGAGATACCCTGGGAGCGAAGGATCAGCAGCTTCAATTAGACGGGATCAGCTTTCCGGATCCCAATTTCTCGGTGGCGATTGCCCCCAAGACCAAAGGGGATGAGGATAAGCTCGCCCATGCCCTGACGCGTTTGGTAGAGGAAGACCCGACGATCCGCGTGAGCAAGAATGCGGAGACCAAGGAGACCCTTTTATATGGGCTGGGCGAAACGCATTTGGATATTCTGAGCGAGAAGCTGACGCGCAAGTTTGGGATCGGCGTCCAGATGTCGGAGCCGCGGGTTCCTTATCGGGAAACGATCCGCAAACAGGTGAAGGTGGAAGGAAAGCACAAGAAACAGAGCGGCGGACATGGTCAATACGGTCATGTGTGGATCCAGTTTGAACCGAATCCGGAAGCGGATTTTGAATTTAAGGAAGCGGTCTTCGGCGGTTCAGTGCCCAAGAACTTTTTCCCGGCGGTAGAAAAAGGCTTAAAAGAAGCCTTAAACGAAGGAATCCTGGCGGGCTATCCGGTGACGGGCATTAAGGCGACCCTGGTGGACGGCTCTTATCACAGTGTGGATTCTTCGGAAATGGCGTTTAAGCTGGCGGCGATTTTGGCCTTTAAAAAGGGCGCGGAGCTGGCCAATCCGGTATTGCTGGAACCGATCTCCGCAGTCGAAGTCCGCGTGCCGGAAGCGTTTATGGGCGATGTGATCGGCGACCTGAACAGTAAACGGGGCCGGGTACTCGGCATGAACGCGGAGGGGAAATATCAGATCATCCGGGCGCAGGTTCCGAAGTCAGAAATGCTGCGCTACGCGATCGATTTGAAAGCC
>JAITOS010000111.1 GCA_031289815.1 Peptococcaceae bacterium
AAACATCTGCCGAACGAGCTTTCCGGCGGTCAGCAGCAGCGCGTATCCATCGGACGCGCTTTGATTAACGACCCCGCGCTCATTCTCGCGGACGAACCCACGGGCAACCTGGACAGCAAATCAAGCCGCGAGATTATCGACCTTTTGAAGCTGTCGAACAAAAAGTATAATCAGACCCTGATGATCATCACCCACGACGAGAGCATCGCGCTGCAAGCCGACCGTATTATCACGGTCAGCGACGGCGTTATCCTCCGCGATGAGGCGGTGAAAATATGAAGCTTCCCGCAAAGCTGGCGTACAGCCAGATAAAAATAAACCGCAATCGGACGATATGGACGCTCGCGGGCATTGTTTTGTCAGCCGCCATGCTAACGGCGGTTTTTGGCTTTGCGGCAAGCGCGAAAGCGTCCGTTGACGCGATTATTCAATACGATTATGAAAAAACAATGTACAACGCAAGCTTATACGCAATGGCGGCGGTACTCGGAACCATTATTGTCGTGACTTCCGTAATCGTTATATCAAGCGCTTTTCGTATCAGCGCGGGCGAAAGGACGCGGCAGTTCGGTATACTAAAAAGTGTCGGCGCGACGAAAAAGCAAATTGCGCAAACGGTGTTGTATGAGGGCGTATTTTTGTGCGTCGCCGGGATACCATGCGGCGTTGCGCTCGGACTTGCCGTAGAACTCGGAGCAACATCTATAGGCGAACGGCTTCTGCAAAACGCCGGCAGTGTCGCGCACTTTTTTTCCTGTTCTCGCCCGCCGCGGTTCTGCTCTCGGCGGCGGTCACGTTCGGCACGATACTGCTCTCGGCATGGCTTCCCGCGCGCAAAGCCGCAAGGATAGCAGCGATTGACGCTATCCGCCAAACGGGAGAGGTGAAAATAAAGTCGCGGTCTGTACGCACGTCAAGGCTGACGCAAGCCGTATTCGGGTTTGAGGGCACTCTCGCGGCAAAATCGCTCAAGCGCAGTCGGCGAAGCTTTCGCACGACGGTCGTGTCACTGACTATCAGTATCGTGTTGTTCATCGCGGCGAGCGGCTTCGGGACGGTCGTCACCAAAATGGTTGGACTCGTGTACGAAAATGTCAGCGCCACCTCCGTCGCGCAGTACATCGACTCCGCGTCGTACTCCGACGACGGTGAGCTGTTGCCCGACTCATATAACCCAATCAGCCGCGACGAGGCGGAGGACATAACGGCGGCGCTGCGGACATATCCCGACGCGGACGTTTTCGGTATGGGCAGCGACCAGCTCTACGGCGGTGATGGTGAGGGCGGCGTACTCTGGCTGCCGCAGGCCGCGTTGTCGAAGGAGTTGATTGCCGACATCGGGCAGTTGCACCCGGACGAGCCGACGTACGCTTTGTCTGTGACGCTTATCACTATGGACGCGGAGCATTACGCGGAAGCCTGCGAAAAAGCGGGCGTTCCGCTCGGCTCGAATATTCTGTATAACTACCAACGTTCAACTGACATGTCAACCGGCAAAATCAGCGAATACGCCCCGTATAATTTCAATGAATTATCACGCGATACGCTGCACTTAGTGAGCAGGCTCGACGGTACGCCGCTGGAACTCCAAATTGACGGACAGCTCACCGGGAACGACGCGCCAAAAGGAATTTCATATGTTACCCCGGCGTGGTTAGCGGTCATTGTGCCGAATCTTGACGCGACCATATACGCCTGGTTTGCGGACGTGCCGGACTCGGCCGGATTCACGGCGTTTGCCAAGGAGACGCTGAAGTCTGTCGCACGGCAAACAACGGAAGAAATCGAGCAGAACGGCGCGGACGTTTACATTTCGGCGCTCGACGTTGCCGCCGCCAACGCCGGAGGGCGTAATTTTGTGCGGCTGATGATGTTGTTTATCTATGGCTTTGTCGCTATGCTGACACTTATTGCGCTAACAAACGTAATCAGCGCCATATCGGCGAATATTCAGTCGCGCTCCCGCGAATTTGCCGTGTTGGAAAGCGTCGGTATGACAAAGGGCGGCTTGCGGAAAATGATAATCTTAGAGAGTGTACTGTGCAGTATCCGCTCGCTTGTTTGGGGTCTGCCGCTCGGCGTTGCGGCGTCCTACGCTGTCTATCGCGGCGCAATGATGTCGTTACAATTTCCGTTTGAAGCCCCGTGGCTGGCCGCGCTTTGGTGTATCGCCGCCGTGTTTGTAATTACGTTCGTGACATTTCTCTACAGCGCGGGCAGATTACGCCGCGGCAGCATTATCAATGCGATACGCGGGGGTGACGGAATATGAAACTGACGACCAAACTCGCCCTCCGTCACCTGCGACAGAACCGCCGTCAAGCCTCTTTCACCCTAATTGCGGCGGGGCTGGCAACCGCTATGCTGGTCGGGCTGGGAGGAATAGCGTATAGCTTTTACAAGGCGTTTCTCCTGTATTCGGAAGCAACGGGGCGAGTGAACAGCGGTTCGATGAGCCAAATATTATCAGCGCTTTTTGCTGTTGTTCCCTTCCTGTCGGCGATTATCGTTTGCGGGGCGGTCATCGTCATCTCGAACGCCTTTTCGATTTCCGCAAGCGAGAGGGTCAGGCAGTTCGGAATTTTGAAAAGTGTCGGGGGAACGAAAAAACAAATCAGACGATCGGTGCTGTCCGAAGCGTACCTGTTAAGCGTTATCGCTATCCCCTTGGGCGTTGCGGCTGGCTTCTTAGTCACCATCATCGGTATGGCGCTGCTCAACCACTATCTCGGCGGCCACAATGTAGTCAATGACCCCGGCACCGGCCTACGGATCGTTTTTCGCGCGGCGTTTCATATACCCACACTGTGCGCATCGTGCGCGCTGTCTTTGGTGACGATTATATTGTCGGCGTACCGCGTGGCGTTAAAAGTCGGACGTCTGTCCGCGATTGACGCTATCAAGCAAACCGGCGAAATAACGGTAAAGCCCGGCGACGTTCGCACAAATCCGCTGATCGGCAAGTTGTTCGGCTTTGAGGGAACGCTGGCGGCGAAATCGTTCAAACGCTCCAAGCGCCAGTACCGGGCCACCGTCGTGTCCCTCGTGATTTCCATCGTGCTGGTCATCGTCGGCGCGAGCTACGGTCAGCTGATTTACAGCACGGCTGAGACAATTCGCCCCGAAGTGGCGGGCAATGTCCGGGTTATGATTGTTGACGAAGATTATGAGGCCGTGCAAAACCTGCTGCAAGCGTATGGGGAGGTGGCGATCATTCCGGATTTGTTTGACTATTACGCTAATTTTTATTGCCAGGTTGAAAATCCGGAGGATTTCCGCGAATACGCGGAGCGGGAATTAGCGTTGATCATAATGGAAAAAACACATATAAACGTTGTGAATCTGGAAAGCCAGCAACATCAGATCCATCAGATTTATACGATGCTGATGATCTTCATCTATTGCTTTGTCGGTATGCTCACGGTCATCGGCGTGACGAGCGTATTGGCCACCATCAACAGCAATATCGCGCTCCGCCGATCGGAGTTTGCCGTTCTGCAAGCCGTTGGCATGGATCATCGCGGTTTGCGGCGTATGCTGAACCTTGAAAGTCTGCTGTACGGCTTGAAATCCCTCGTGATAGGCGTCCCGCTCGGACTTCTTTTGAGTTATGCGCTGTACCGGCGCATTACCCATGATGTAGCGTTTGTATATGCCCCGCCGTGGCTGGCGATTTTGCTTTGCGTGGTCGGTGTGTTTGCCATAACCCTGATTACGATGCGGTTCGCGGCAAGGCGTGTGCGCGGCGGGAGTATAATCGAAGTAATACGAAGCGGCGGCGGCGTATAACCGCGAATAGTAACCGAGGGGAGTTTTGCCGCCGATATGCTATAGTGAACGGCGAAACGTATGGTCGCATTGCAAGGAGAGTGACGGTACAATAGCCAAGAGTAAACTAATCACGTTAGTTTATAACTAATCATATTAGTTTATAACTAACGTGATTAGTTTAGGCGGTGCCGACACCCTCCTGTATGTCGCTGTCATTACAATTCCTCCGTAACATATCAAGCTACGGGACGCAGGTTACGCGCTTATTTTATCATTTCATCTGCCAAAATGACAGATTTTTCGTCAATAAAACTTACCGAAATAAGCGCACTGTATTAGTAGCAACGGCGCGGTTTTTCTGTTATATTAAAAGCATAGATGGCGGGGCTACGTTATTGCCGCGTATTGAACCGCGAGGAGGATAAGGGATGGCGAAGCAAAAAACAATCAGCGTGAAAGGGACAGAGATTGTCCTGTTTTCAAAAGAAACGGAAGACTTTATCTCTCTCACGGACATCGCCAAATACCGCGATGCTGAGAATCCGTCGCAAATTATCAGCCTGTGGCTGCGTACATACAGCACTATGGAGTATCTCGGCCTTTGGGAAATGCTGCACAATCCAGACTTTAACCCCCACATTTATGAGGGGTTTAAGAACGAGTCGGCCAAGCCGCACTTTTGGATGTCCGCGCAGAAATGGATTAAAGAGACCAACGCCATCGGCATCACGTCAAAGTCTGGGCGCTATGGCGGCGGAACGTTTGCCCATGCCGACCTCGCCTTTAAGTTCGCGGCATGGATATCCGCTGAGTTTGAGCTGTACCTGGTAACTGAGTTCAAACGGCTCAAAGCCGACGAGCAGCAAAGATCATCGGCAGAGTGGAGTTTGCAGCGGACTTTGGCAAAAATTAACTATCGCATTCATACGGATGCCATTAAAGAACACATCATTCCGTCCGTGGTTTCGGACAGGCAAATATCCTTTGTTTACGCCAATGAAGCGGATTTGCTGAACGTTGCCTTATTCGGGCAGACCGCCGCTGAGTGGCGTGCTGCGCACCCAGATGCCAAGGGCAATATGCGTGACGACGCTACGCTCGCGCAGCTGGTCGTGTTGTCTAACCTGGAGAGCATCAACGCTTTACTCATTCGTGACGGGTTGTCGCAAAGTGAGCGTTTGGTTCGCCTGAACGACGTAGCTATCACCCAGATGAAATCTCTGCTGGCGCACAACTCAATCAAACAGCTGGAAATTGGGAATCAGAAAACTTAAAGCATGGCACACTCGCCGCAATCACACGCAAAAAGTTGTCGCTTAGCAGTTTACTATCGAAGAAGCGCGCATTAAAGGGAAGCCCAACCCATCGGGATAACACTTGTATGTCTCCACCGCGCCATTCCCCGCAAGCACTGTGTCAATCACCGAAAGGAGTGTTCCGTTAATGAAACTACGCAGATCATTGTCCATCGCCGCGATTATGTTTACAGTATGCGTGGTTCTTGCCGCTGTGGCGCTAAGATCGGCGGCAAGTGCCAGCGCGGATGAATATCTGCAAAACACCGCCGCGGAACGAATGGTCATGGCCGAAGAAGCGAGCGGCTATTTCGCGCAGCACCTAACGCAAACAAGTGAAGTGTTGCTCAGCTTTCCGGGAGGCGTCAACTATAACGAGGTTAAGGCTTTATGCAGCAACAAATTTATTGATAAATTTGTTGCTGTTGGGTATAATGAGGTACATCGTAAAGAATAGGAGGTACCGGATCATGATGGCCAACTTAGGCTTGAGTCGTGCGCTGGATGCGCTCATACCGATTTCGCGGTTTAACAAAGGCGAAGCTAATAAAATTTTTGATGAGGTGCGGGCCTCCGGGTGCAAAATCGTTGTGAAAAACAACGCTCCTGCTTGCGTACTCATCACGCCGGAAAGATACAAGGAAATGGTTGACGCGCTTGAGGACGGCTATCTGCTCAGTCTGGCGCTTGAACGCGAGGCGAACGACACCGGGGACACTCATTCAATGGAAGAGCTTCTCGCGGAAGACGGACTTACGCTCGCGGACATTGAAGCGATGGAGGACGTCGAAATTGAATGAGTAAATTTTGGCAGATTGATTTTACAGCGGCGGCGGCAAAAGACCGTAGAGAACTTGATGGTTCGGTGAGAAAGCAAGTTGATAAGGCAATATACAAAGTGGCGAAAAATCCGCTTCCGAAAAGTGAAGGCGGTTACGGGGAGCCGCTTGGTAGCAAGCACGGTAAAAACCTGACCGGATTACTCAAAATCAAACTGACGAAGCTGGGAATCCGCGTGGTCTACAAGTTGGTTCGAGAGGGCGGGATAATGAAAATTATCGTTGTTGCGGCTCGTGCTGACGATGAGGTGTACGAGATAGCGGACAGTCGAAAAGAAAGGGAGTGAGGGCGTGATTCCAACCATCCCTTACCCATCCAGCCGCGATGAGTTTGTGCGCCGTGCCTTTTCTCGCGTTGCGTTCAGCGGGCCGCAGGAGGCGGTCTGAGCGAAAAATCCCCCGAAAAACAGGACTTGAGCCAAAAAAGAGGAATATGTGTATACATAAAGAAAACAAATTGAAAGCAAACAAGAATTGAAAGCAAACAAACGGGGTAAGAAAGGAAAGACTGGCGATGCTCCCTCTCTTTTGGCAGTGGCTGTTATTGCTCGTGACGATTGAAGCCCTGGTCCTGCTGGGCTGGAAAAAACCGTCGCTGCTGATTCCGTTCCTGGCGGGAGCCGCGGCGTTGGAAATATCGATTACCTGGTACCCTTCTCTGGGCGGGCTGGAAACGGCTCTGGGCGGCGACGTCAGTCTGGTGAAGCTGACCTCCATCGCCCTGATTCTGGCGGCCTTGGCGCGCCTGTGCCGCCGAAGGGATACGCGGCGGGAGCTGGGCGCGCTGGTCAACAGCTGGATCACCTGGGCTTTGGTGATCTACGTGGGCGTGGGCGGGGTTAGCGTGCTCTATTCGGCGGACCGGCATAAAACGGCGGTCGAAGTGATCCGCTTGCTCGTGCTGTTGGCCTTGTATCTGGCGGTGGGCTTGCTCTCCCAAGGGAAGCAAAAGCTGCTTCCCCTGTACGCGGTTCACACCCTGGGCTGCCTGCTGACGCCGCTGGTGATCTTTGAGGCGGCGACCAGACACTTTATCTGGCAGCAACAATTTGCGGAGGGGGTACTGGCGCGGCCGCCGGCGACCTTTGTGGACGCCAATATCCTGGCCCGCTATCTGGTTCTGGCGCTGGTGGCCAATCTGGTATTGCAGTATTTTGCCGAAGGTTGGCGCGCGCGCAGCCTCTATCAGCTGGCGATGGCCGCTCTGGCGGGGGCTTTAGCGGCGACGTTTTCCCGCAGCGGCTATGTGACCCTGGCGGTGGTGTTCATCCTTCTGGCGGTCTTGGTCCCGCGGCGGAAAATCCTGTTGCCGCTGGGACTGCTGGGAGTGCTGGCCGCCCTGATCCTGGCGGGCTATCCCACCATGCTGCAACGCCTATTGACGATCAAAGAGGGAATCGGCGCTCTGGACGCCCAAAGACAGTATCTGGTACAAGCGGCCTGGGCGATGTTTCGGGAGCAGCCGCTGACCGGCGTCGGTTTGGGCGCTTTTCAGACGGTGTTTTTGGCTAAATACCTGTTTATGAAAACGGTGGAGGATGGAGCCACCTTGTCGCATACGACCGTCATGACCATCGCCGCCGAGCTGGGGTTATTGGGTTTGGCGGCGATGGCCAACGTTTGGGCGGCGCTGATCCGGTTGATCGGGCGAACGCGCCGCCGCTTGGGCCGGGAGGAATGGATCGTGGGCGCGGCCTATGGTCTGTGGATTCTGACCATCTTTATCAGCTCCCAGGCGGAAGCGCGTTTCTTTGAAGAGCCGCTGCTGTGGGTCAGTATGGGGATGTTATATCGGCTGTCGCTGGGCGGCGCGGCGGGAGGGGCGGAAAAAACGTGAGCTGGAAATTAAAGGCGATACATCGTGAGCAATGGCAGCCATTTCTGCTGGAACATTCTCAGGGTTCCCTCTTCCATCGCTGGGAATGGCAGGAGGTGATCGAGGCGGGATTTGGCGTCCGGGTGAACCGGTTGGGGATTTTTGACGAGCGGGATCAGCTGCGCGGGCTGCTGCCCCTGGCCGAACGGAAGCTGAGCCTTCTCCGTTTGGCCGGAAGTCCCTTGAGCGGGGTGGCGACGCCGCACGGCGGGCCTTTGGGCGCGGGTCTGGCCGAGGTCTTACCGGCTTTGGAAGAGTACGCGGCGGCGCGACGGCTGGATTATCTGGAAATCGGGGTGGACAGCGCCGAGCCTCAGGCGCAAGCGGACTTGGCACAGGCGGGGTATGCGGCGGCGGTCTTGAAGACCTTGAAATTGACTCTGCCGGCGACGGAAGAGGCGCTTTGGGCGGGTTTGGAAGTCCGTTGCCGCAACGCCGTGCGCAAGGCGCAAAAGTCCGGGGTGGAAGTCGCGGCAGCCGTTAGTCTGGAAGAGTGGCTGGAACCCTATCTGGAGCTGTCCCGCGGCGTCTACTTGCGTCAGGAGAAGGAGCCGCCCTTTACGCGGGATTATTTTTGCCAGCTGTGGCGGAGTTTTTATGACAACGGCGATTTGACCGTCTTATTGGCCCGTTATGAGGGCAAAATCATCGCGGGGGCGATTTTTCCCCGTGACCGCCAGGTCGCCTACTATCTGGACGGAGTCTCGGATCGCGCGTACAATAAAGTCGTGCCGAATAATCTGCTTCAGTGGGAGTTTTTAAAAAAAGCCCTGAATGACGGGATCGCGGTCTACGATATGGTGGGGGCCAACATTCCCAGCATTGCTCAGTTCAAAAAGAGCTTCGGCAGCACGGAGTACGCCTACCTGTACGCCTATCGGAATCGAACGCGGCGGGCGCGGCTCGGACGGGCCGTCTACGCCAAATACGGCGCCAAGCTCAAGCGTTGGCTGCGGCGTTAAGGCGGCGAAGAAGAAGGAGCGACATATGCGCATTTTGATTTTAACGCAGTATTTTCCGCCGGAAGCAGGCGCGCCGCAGATCAGGCTGAAAGAACTGGCGAAAGGGCTGCGACAGTCCGGCCACGAAATCACGGTGGTCACGGCCTTGCCGAATTATCCCGACGGCGTGATCCCGCCGCGTTATCGCGGACGCTGGCTGCTGCAAGACGCCGTGGCGGGGCTGGAGGGAATTCCCGTCTGGCGCACCTGGATCTATCCGGTACAGCGGGGCCGCTTCTGGAAAAGGCTGCTGAACTACTTCTCCTTTGTCTTTTCCTCCTTTTGGGGGCTGAAGCGGGCGGGCAAACAGGAACTGCTGCTCTTTGAATCCCCTCCTTTGTTCCTGGGGATCACGGCCCTGCTCTACAGCTGGCGCACCAAAACCCGGCTGATCATGAATATTTCCGACCTCTGGCCGGAATCCGCCGTGGCTTTGGGCTTGGTGCGCTCCCGTTGCCTGATCGGCGCGGCGGCCTGGTTAGAGAGGACGTTATATCGCCGGGTGTGGAAGCTCTCCGTCCAAACGGAGGGGATCCGGGACTCGCTCTGGGAGCGCGGCGTTCCCCGGGAAAAAGTAACCTTTCTGCCCAACGGCGTGGATCTCAGCCTCTTTGAGCCGCGGGAGCGCGACCGGGCGTTAGCGCGGGAGCTGGGGTATGCGGAAACGGATTTTGTGCTGCTGTACGCCGGGACGATGGGGTACGCGCAAGGCTTGGAGAGCGTGCTGGCGGCGGCGGAGATACTGCTCCCTGAGCGCGGCGTCCGCTTCCTGTTTGTCGGGGAGGGGACGGAAAAACCGAAATTGGAAGCCATCGTGCAGGAAAAAGGACTGAGCAACGTGCGCTTTGTCAGCTTTCAGCCGGTTCAGGAAATGCCCCGCTATTTTTCGCTGGCTTCGGCGAGTATCGTCCCCTTAAAAAAGAGCAAATTATTTGAAGGGGCGCGTCCCTCCAAGATGTTTCCGGCGCTGGCCTCCGAGACGCCGGTCATTTACTCCGGCGAAGGGGAAGCCGCCGCGCTGATCCGGGAATCCGGCGGCGGCGTCGTGGTCGAACCGGAAAATCCGACGGCCTTGGCGTGCGCGGTGCGGGACTTGCGGGAGAACCCGGCGCAATGCCAAGCGATGGGAGCAGCCGGCCGCCAATTTGCGGCGGAGAACTTTGCCTGGCCGCGGATCATAGAGACCTGGCTCCGAGAAACGAGGATATAGGCGACCGAACAGGGGAATGTATTTTTAGACGGGAGGAAAAACAATGAGCAAGAGAGAAGAATTTTTGCCCTATAATCTGCCGCTGATCGAAGAGGACGACATCGCCGAAGTGGTGGACAGCCTGAAATCCAACTGGATTACCAAAGGGCCTAAAACTGCGGAGTTTGAAAAGCGTTTCGCCGCCTATGTCGGCGCGGAACACGCGATCGCCGTCAACTCCTGCACCGCCGCCCTGCATTTATCGCTGGTAGCGGCGGAGATCGGGCCGGGAGATGAAGTCATCGTGCCGCCCCTGACCTTCGCCGCCTCCGCCAACGTCGCCATTCACGTCGGCGCGACGCCGGTTTTTGCCGATATCGACCCGGTGACGATGTGCATCGATGCGGAAAAGATCAAAGAAAAAATCACCCCCCGCACCAAAGCCCTGATTCCGGTGCATATCGCCGGACATCCCTGCCGCCTGGACGAGATCAGGGAAATCGCCGCCGCCCATAACCTCTTCGTCCTGGAGGACGCGGCGCACGCGGTCTACACCCGCTATAAAGGACAGCGGATCGGCGCGACGCCGCACGCCGCGGCCTTTTCCTTCTACGCGACCAAAAACATCGCCACCGGCGAAGGCGGGATGGTCACGACCGACGACGCGGCGCTGGCGGAAAAAATCCGCATGATGAGCACCCACGGAATGAGTCGCAACGCCTGGAACCGCTACGCGGCGGCGGGCTCCTGGTACTATGAAATTCTCTATCCGGGCTATAAGGACAACATGACGGATATGCAAGCCGCCCTGGGCTTAACGCAGCTGGCGAAGCTGGAGCGGATGCAGACCGCCCGCCGGGAAATCGCCTTGAAATATAACGAAGCCTTCAGCCGTCTGCCGGAGCTGGAAACGCCGGTGGAGCAAGAGTACGCGACCCACGCCTGGCACTTGTATATCCTGAAATTGCGTTTAGAGAAGCTGAATATTGACCGCGCTCAGTTCATCGAAGAACTCAAGGCGGCACAGATCGGAACCAGCGTGCATTACATCCCGGTACATCTGCACCCCTATTACCGGGAAACCTATGGCTACCGGCGGGGAGATTTTCCGCAATCGGAAGCGGTTTTCGACCGGACGCTCTCTCTGCCGCTCTATCCGAAGATGAGCGAGCGGGATACGGAAGACGTAATCGCGGCGGTGACGGAGATCGTGGCGAAATTCCGGAAGGGCTGAAGGGTCGGACATGAACGAGCAAGCAAAACAACGGGGCTGGCAATGGGGCGCCAAAAACATTCTCGACCGCTTGACCGCGCTGTTCCTGCTGGTTCTGCTGTCGCCGCTGTGGCTGATCATCGCGCTCTGGATTCGCCGGGATTCGCCGGGTCCGGCGCTGTACCGGCAAACGCGGGTCGGTCTGCGGGGGAAGCCGTTTACCATCTATAAATTCCGCTCCATGATTCAAAACGCGGACGCCCTGACGAAAGCCAGGCTGGAAGCGGTGCAGGATTTGGAAAACTTTGTCTTTCAGGAAAAAGACGATCCGCGTGTCACCCGCAGCGGTCGTTTTCTGCGCAAGACCAGCCTCGATGAGCTGCCGCAGCTGCTGAATATCCTGAAAGGGGAGATGAGCCTGGTGGGTCCCCGCCCGGAAGTGCCGGAGATTGTCAGGCAATACACCCCGGAGCAATACCGGCGGCTCACCGTGCAGCAGGGAGTGACCGGCTGGGCGCAAATAAACGGGCGCTCGGAGCTGACCCTGGGCGAAACCATGAAGCTGGATCTGGAATATGTAGATCGCTGGACGTTCTGGTTCGACGCGCAAATCCTCTGGCGGAGCTTCCGGGTGGTCTTCACGGGGAAGGGCGCGTATTGACC
>JAITOS010000056.1 GCA_031289815.1 Peptococcaceae bacterium
TTCGACGGCTTGATCGTTACCGGCGCGGCGGTAGAAACCCTGCCCTTTCAGGAAGTCGATTATTGGCAAGAGCTTTGCGCACTCATGGAATGGTCCAAAACCCATGTCTACAATACCCTGCATATTTGCTGGGGCGCGCAGGCAGCGCTCTTCTACCACTACGGCATTCCTAAATATCCGCTTCCGGAAAAGCTATTCGGCGTGTTTCCGCATCAGGTTCTGATCCCCTCCAGCCGTTTAATGCGCGGCTTTGACCGGGAATTCTTCGCCCCCCACTCACGCCACACCACCGTGCGCGCCGAGGATATCACGGCGGCCGGACTCTCCCTGATGGCGACCTCGCCGCAAGCGGGGGTCTATATCGCCGCCACTGCCGACCGGCGGCAGGTCTTTGTCACCGGCCATTCCGAATATGACGCCTCGACCCTGGACGTGGAATACCGCCGGGATCTGGATAAAGGCTTGCCGATTCATCTGCCCGTCAATTACTATGAGGAAAATGATCCCGCCCAGCCGCCCATCGTCCGCTGGCAGGCCCACGCCCATCTGTTGTTCGCCAATTGGCTGAATTATTATGTCTATCAGGAGACGCCTTTTAATCTGGCTGCGTTAAGATAGTCTTGCAATGACTGAGTTCAATCAGCTGGCTGCCCTTTCATCCGGCGCTGATAGTACAGGAACACCGGCAGAGGAATCACAATCCAGCCCAGGCTCTTCACCAGACTGTTGACAGCGCTCTTTCTGCTTCTCTCCGCTTGCTCCGTCATCATCTCATCATACCTGGCTTGAAGCTCTTCCGCACTCAAAGTCTGAGTGTCCGCGCTCACGGATGAATCTTTCGCTACGGACGACTCTTTCGCAGTAATCATTTTAAAATCTTCAAAGCTCTGATAATAGGGCGTCGGCGCGGCGATATCCGCCACCGCCATAAAAGCGGCCACCGTACCGCCGATCACCATCATCAGGGTCGCAAATAACACGAGGTATACATACACCGTCTTAATCATATTCTTTCCTCTTTCCCCTTTCAGTTTGTCCGCGCTCGTCTTTCTCGCTCCCAGCACGACGACCAGAATCAGAACAGCGGCGAGCAACGGAATGACCATAATGAAAAAACTCACGCCAAACACAAACACGATTGAATTCACCTCGTTCCCCTCACGTACAGTATATCCGCATTACCCCTGCTTTGCAAAATGGGCCAGCGGCCGCCGTCAACAGCAATTCACGCGGGAAATTTATGTTGGAAATTTATATTGATCCTGACCCTGACGTGTGCGATAATTCTAATAGATTCATTGACGACATCCGTAAAATGCCAGATTTTTACCAGGAGTCCTAAAAAGATTTTACGAAAAGGTGGGGACACAGTGAGCTATTATCAGCCGGAGACGGAATGCGCCTCCCAGGAAACCCTGCGGGCGATTCAGTCGGAAAAACTCGTAAAAACGGTACGGCGCGTCTATGACAACGTCGCCTATTACCGAAATCTCATGCAGGAAAAAGGGCTGACGCCCGACGATATCCGCTCGGCGGACGACTTGTCTAAATTACCCTTTCTCAGCAAGGACGATCTGCGGGAAGCCTATCCCTACGGTCTGCTGGCTCTGCCCTTAACGGACGTCGTCCGCATTCAGTCCACCAGCGGCACCACCGGTAAACGCGTGGTCGCTTTTTACACGCAAAACGATCTGGATATATGGGAGGACTGCTGCGCCAGAGCGATCGTCGCCGCCGGCGGCGATAAAAACGACGTGGTACACGTTAGCTACGGCTACGGCCTTTTTACCGGCGGCCCCGGCTTAAACGGCGGCTCCCACAAGGTCGGCTCTCTGACCCTGCCGATGTCCTCCGGCAACACCGATCGGCAAATCCAGTTTATGCTGGATCTCGGCTCGACTATCCTCTGCTGCACGCCGTCCTACGCCGCTTTTTTGGGAGAAACGATCCTCCAGCACGGCTTACAGGATCAGATCAAATTAAAGGCCGGTATCTTCGGCGCGGAAGCCTGGAGCGAGGAAATGCGCCGCGATATTGAGAAAATGCTGAATATTAAAGCCTATGATATTTACGGGCTGACCGAGATCTCCGGCCCGGGCGTGTCTTTTGAATGCTCGGAACAGACCGGGATGCACATCAATGAGGATCACTTCATCGCCGAGATTATCAACCCTCAGACCGGCGAGGTTTTGCCCGAAGGAACCAAAGGCGAGCTGGTCTTTACCAGTATCAGCAAGGAAGCCTTCCCCTTGCTCCGCTACCGGACGCGGGATATCTGCGTCCTCAACCGCCAGCCGTGTTCCTGTGGTCGGACCCTGATCAAGATGGCCAAGCCGATGGGGCGTAGCGACGATATGCTCATCATCCGCGGCATCAACGTCTTCCCCTCTCAGATCGAAACCGTCCTGTTAAACTGCGGCTTCCCCGCCAATTATCAGATCATCGTTGACCGGGTAAACTACACCGATACCTTTGACGTTCAGGTGGAGATGACCCCGGAGATGTTCTCCGATACCGTCAAGCGGATTTCCAGCCGGGAAAAGGACCTGGTGACTTCTCTGCGCGCTATGCTGGGCATATCGCCCAAAGTCACGCTGGTCGCGCCGCGCAGCATTGCCAGAAGTGAAGGCAAAGCCGTCCGCGTCATTGATAAGCGAAAAATCTAAAAGGAGGGAACCAGATGACGATCGACCAAATTTCCGTATTTGTGGAAAATAATCCGGGACGCCTGGCCGAAATCGTGGCGATCCTGGGAAACGGCGGCATTGATCTGCGCGCCATGTCCATCGCCGATACGGCGGATTTTGGGATCCTGCGTCTCATTGTCAGCGATCCGAAGCAAGCCTTGGCAATTTTGCGCGCCGCTGAGTGTATCGTGTCCGTCACGCAGGTTTTGGCGGTACCGATTGAAGACGCCCCCGGCAGTCTCGCCAGGATATTGCGCCTTCTTTCCGAAGCGGAGATCAGCATTGAATACGCCTACGCCTTTATTACCCGGAAACAGGGAAACGCTTATGTAATTTTCCGGGTAGAGGATAACCCGCGAGCTGTCAGCATTTTAGCGCAAAACAACGTGAAGACCGCCGGCGCCGACGAAATTTACGATTTATAATGGGCAGCCATAGCGGCAAACCGTCCGCATTCTATTCTATTCTATTCTGCCCTGACAGCACCATCAATCGAGCCTCATTCACCGTTCTGGCTGTTCGCCTCTCTCCCCGCTCGTCAGGAAACGGTTCATAAAGACGAATTTCTTCCTTAAATACCCGGCGATGATACCGGCCAGAAACGCCCCCACCAGCGTCCCCTCGCGGATCCCGGTCGTGGTGTGCAGCGCCGCCAGAGAAATAACGGCGGCTATGACCACCATACCCGCATCAAAGCATACCTTCGTCCGACCGAAATCAAAGTGAAATTTATCGGCGATATCCTTGGTCAGCGCCGCGGCGGCGTCCATGACTACGTTGGCTGTGATTTCCAGGGCGACGCCCAGTCCGGCTACCCCACAGGCGAGCAGCATCAACAAGAAACGGAATACATATCCCGCTGGTTCCAGGTGTCCGTCCAGGATTACGAGCCAGATATTTTGAAAAACGCCCAGCAAAAACGCCACGGGAATCTGAAGCAGCTGCTCTTTCCGAAAATCCCGTCGCATGAGCAGTATCTGCCCCAGCAAAAAGGTGGCGCCCATGCCAAATGTACAAAGCCCGATCTTTACCCCCAGGATAGCGCTGACGGTATAAGGAATCGTGGCCAGCGGCGTGGTGCCCAGGGTCGCCTTGATCATGAGGATGACACTCGCCGCCAGAATAAAGAGGCCCAAGAGAAAGAGCGCATAGCGTTTGATCCGTTCCGTAAGGTTCATGTCGCCATCCTTTCTGTTCCCGCCAGAGGACGATGCCAGCGGATTCCCTCCCTCGACGGCGATTCAGCTTCCCCCTTCGCCGTACATAGCTGTTCCCGAAACGCTGACCGTCAGTGTACCGCCATTATGCCTCGCCGCTCAAAGCCAAAGCATATTGATATCCCCGTTGCAACGCCCGTTCATTGAATTCCATCAGAGCGGGATTTTTCTTGCTGACCCCATTCAAGGCCGATCGCAGAGCATCCTCTCTCACCACGGGCGCCAGCGCCTGCATCGCTCCCAGCATGATAATATTCGCCACACTGTCCCGCCCCAGCTCATGCGCCATGTCGTTGACCGGTATTCTGATCAGGCGAACGTCCGCTCTACTCTCCGTTGCCGGTATCATGGAAGCGTTCGCCAACAAAAGTCCCCCCGGCACGACGCTGCCGAGAAATTTCTGATAGGAAACCGTATTCATCATGACCGCGATATCCGGTCTGGAGACGATCGGACTCCCTATTTTTTTACCCGCAATGATCACGGAACAATTCGCTGTCCCGCCGCGCATTTCCGGTCCGTAAGAAGGCAGCCAGGTGACCTCTTTTCCTTCTTCCATGCCCGCCTGAGCCAGAATCTTGCCGATAAATAAAACGCCCTGTCCGCCAAATCCGGCAAATAGAAACCGCTTCACTGTTCTACCTCCTTGGCCGTCGGCGCTTTCAGCTCGCCCATCCTGAACCGCGGCTTCATTGCCGTTTTCAGCCAAGCCAAAGCCTCTACCGGCGTCATGCCCCAGGTCGTCGGGCAGGTGGAAAGAATACTGACAAACGAATAGCCCAGCCCCGCTTCTTGTATCGCAAAGGCCTTGCGCAAAGCCTTTTTCGTCGCGATGATCTCCTTAGGGCTTTCCACGGAAACCGAAGCCACATACGCCGCCCCTTCCACCTGACTGACCAGCAGCGGCAAGTCCAAAGGCTGTCCGGTGGCGTCCCGATCTCTTCCATACGGAGAGGTCGAGGTTTTCTGACCTACGAGCGTCGTCGGCGACATCTGACCGCCGGTCATGCCATAGATCGCGTTATTCACAAAAATAGAGGTGATCTTCTCGCCGCGCACCGCCGCCGAGATCGTTTCCGCCAGCCCGATCGCCGCGCCGTCTCCATCTCCCTGCAAGGAAAAAACAAAGCTGCCGGGACGCGCCCGTTTCACCCCTGTCGCTACGGCAATCGCTCTCCCGTGAGCAGCGCCCACCATATCGCAAGCAAAATAGTTCTCACAAAAACCGGTACAGCCTACCGGCGCGACGCCAATCGCTCTCTCCAACAAATCCATTTCTACCAGGACTTCCGCCGTCAAACGGTGAATGACGCCGTGCGTACACCCCGGACAGTAATGAAACGGCGTATCCGTGAGCCCTTTTGTCTTGGTAAATACAGCTTTCATCCGCGCTTCCCCCCATCCGCGAACAGGGACTTGAAGACCCGCGCCACCTCTTCCGGCTCCGGCGTCATGCCGCCCTGACGGCCAAAGAATTGTACCGGCGCGCTTCCTTTGACCGCCAAGCGGACGTCTTCGACCATTTGCCCGGCGCTCAATTCCACGCTCAGCCAGCCCTTGATCTGGTTCCGGCGCTTGTCCAGCCCTGCCACCGGGAACGGCCACAAGCTGATCGGACGAAATAAGCCCAGACGGATCCCTTCCGCCCGCAACAGATCCACCGCGCTTTCCGCGATCCTGCCGCTGATCCCAAAAGCGACGAAGGCATACTCCGCGTCCTCCATCAAATATTCGTCAAAGCGTTGTTCCGACGCTCTTATTTGCTCGATCTTCTTTTCCCAGTGCAAATTATGCGCCTCACCCACCTCATTGGACAAGGTGTAGCTGCCGATATTGACCTTGGGTTTATGGCCGATGCCGGTCGCCGCCCAAGTCTTCGGCGGCAGTTTTTTTGCTTCATAAAGCGGGAATTCTACCGGTTCCATCATTTGACCGGAGATCCCTTCCAAAGCGAGAATGACGGGATTGCGGTAATAATCCGCCAGATCAAAAGCCTCGTAGGTCAATTCCACCATTTCCGTCACGGTCGAAGGCGCCAAGACGAGGGGATGATAATCCCCATGCCCGCCGCCCTTCGTCAATTGAAAATAGTCCGCCTGCGTCGCTCCCAGCCCGCCAAGGCCGGGGCCGTGCCGCATTACATCCACGATCACTACCGGCAACTCCGCCGCGAAAATATAAGAAATTCCTTCCTGCATCAGGCTGAATCCCGGACTGGAGGTCGCCGTCATCACTCTCTCACCGGCAGCCGCGGCTCCATACGCCATATTGATGGCCGCCACTTCACTTTCCGCCTGCAAATAAGAGCCGCCCACCGTTTTCATCTTCCTGGCCATATATTCCGGAATTTCAGTGGAAGGGGTAATCGGATAGCCGAAAAAAAGACGGCATCCCGCTTGCAAAGCAGCTTCGGCAATCGCCTCATTGCCTTTCATCAACGCTTTCATCGCACCTGCTCCTCTTCCCGTCGATAAATTTCCAGCGCCATATCCGGGCATATCAAGGCGCAAAACGAACAACCGGCGCATTTTTCAGGCTGGACGGCCTTCACCGGAAAATAACCCCTGGCATTCGCCTGATCGCCGATTGCCAAAATCTCTTGCGGACAAGCGTCTATGCACAAGCCGCAGCCTTTACATATTTCAGCGTTGACCTTGATCATCCCTGCCAAAATACTCTCACCTCTGTCTGCGAACGATTTTACAGGCCGGCTTGCTTTCTCAGCAGCTCCGCCTTATCCGTTTTTTCCCACGGCAGATCCAAATCCGTCCGGCCAAAATGCCCGTAGGCCGCCGTCTGCCGGTAAATGGGCCGCCGCAGATTTAAGCTCTTGATGATGCCGGCCGGCCGCAGATCAAAGTTACCGGCAATCAAATCCACCATCTTTTCCTCCGCGATCTTGCCGGTGCCAAACGTTTCCACCATAATCGACACCGGATGCGCCACCCCAATGGCATAGGCTAATTGAATCTCGCAGCGGTCCGCCAAGCCAGCGGCCACGATATTTTTAGCGACGTAACGCGCGGCATAGGCCCCCGATCGATCCACCTTCGTCGGATCTTTTCCGGAAAAAGCGCCGCCGCCATGCCGCGCCATGCCGCCATAGGTATCGACGATGATCTTTCTGCCGGTCAAACCAGCGTCCCCGTGAGGCCCGCCGATAACAAAGCGCCCGGTCGGGTTGATAAAGTACTTGGTCGCCGCCGTCAGCAAGCCCGCCGGAACCGTCGGCGTGATCACCTGTTCCAATAAATCCTTACGGATCTGTTCATTGCTGATTTCCGGATGATGCTGCGTGGAAATAACGATCGTATCGATATATACAGGCTTTTGATCCTGATAGGCGATGGTCACTTGCGTTTTCCCGTCCGGCCGAAGATAGCCGATGATGTTATCCTTACGCACTTGACTCAAACGGCGCGCCAAGGAATGCGCCAAGTCAATGGTCAAGGGCATATAACTTTCCGTTTCATTGGTCGCGTAGCCAAACATCATTCCCTGATCCCCGGCGCCGATGGCTTCGATCTTGCTATCCTCCATTTCGCCGCTCCGCGCTTCCAGGGCCTTATCCACCCCCATAGCAATGTCCTTTGACTGTTCATTCAACGACGTCAATACGGCGCAGGTCTCGGCGTCAAAGCCATATTCAGCGCTGGTATACCCTATGTCACGGATGGTCTCGCGGACGATCCGGGGAATATCCACATAACAGCTGGTGGTAATTTCACCGGTAACCAACACTAAGCCCGTGGCAACCGACGTTTCACAGGCGACGCGGGCAAAGGGATCCTTCGCGTAAATCGCGTCCAGCACCGCATCCGATATTTGATCGCAGATCTTATCCGGATGACCTTCCGTAACTGACTCCGAGGTTAATAATTTTAGCATCCTTCGTCACTCCTTTTGCTTCTCTTCCAATATCCCCGCAATTTCCCGAACCAAGATACGGGCGATTTCTATTTTAGATAACCGCGGAATATCTTTTCTTCTTCCGTCGGGATAAAGAATACTGACAATGTTCGTTGGGCTCTCAAAACCGGCCCCCTCCTGGGTCACGTCATTCGCGACCAGCAGATCCACATTCTTGCGGCGAATTTTAGCCTGCGCCTGAGCGATCAGATCCTCCGTTTCCGCCGCAAAACCCACCAGAATCTGGCGCGTCTTTCTCTTCCCTAATTCCAACAAGATATCCGGATTAGGGATCAAGTCCAGCTGAAGGTTCTCTCCGGTTTTTTTTATTTTTTGCGCCGCGATCCGGTCGGGACGATAATCCGCCACCGCCGCCGCTTTCACCACCACATCCGCGTCCGCGTAGCCGCGCAGCACTTCCTCATACATCTCGACGGCGGTCGTCACGGCGATGAGCTTCACGCCCGCCGGTACCGGCCTATGGGTTGGGGCGCTGATTAGAGAAACCTCCGCTCCCGCTTCCCGCATCGCCTGGGCTATCGCGTAGCCCATCCTGCCGGAGCTGCGATTGGTTAAATAGCGAACCGGATCAATGGCTTCCTGGGTGCCGCCAGCCGTAACCAAAACCTTTTTCCCCCGCAATTCGGAGATTCCTGTAAAATACGCCTGCACGGCGGCCACGATCTCCGCCGGTTCCTTCATCCGCCCGTCGCCGTCCGTACCGCACGCCTGATAGCCGCTGTCCGGCCCGATAAACTGTACGGAGCGTTCCTTCAGCAAAGCGATATTCGCCTGCGTCGCCGGATGATGATACATATGATGATTCATGGCCGGCGCCGCTAAAATCGGCTTATCCGTCGCCAACAGCACGCTGGTCAACAGATTATCGGCGATACCGGCCGCCATTTTAGCGAGGGTATTGGCCGTCGCCGGCGCTATCAGGATCAGATCCGGCCTCTGCGCCAGCGCAATATGCTCGACATTCCAGGTTTTAGGTTCGCCAAACAAGTCCCAATACACAGGCGCGGCGGCCAGAGTACGCAAGGTCAGCGGCGTAATATAGCGCGTCGCCGCCTCGGTCATGACCACCTGCACCTCGGCGTTCAGTTTTCGCAGGCGGCTGATGATTTCCGCCGCCTTATAGGCCGCGATTCCGCCCGTAACCCCTACCAGAATCGTCTTATCGCTCAACACTACTTTAAGCCCTCGGGATTGCACTCAATGTGCATTTTTTTCTCAGCGATCTCGTTCAGCGCCGTACTCACAGGTTTTTCACCCTGAACCAAATCATCCGCCGGATTTTCCATGATCTTCCGGGCGCGCTTGGCAGCCGCCACCACCAGGGAATACTTACTATCCACATTTTCCATCAGTTCGTCAAGCGACGGTTGTTTCATCAAGCTTCCTCCTTGAAATCAAATACTTTGCGTAATATCTTGCATTTCTCCGCTGCAATAATACTGACTAATTTATCCACAGCCACTGAGATTTCGTCATTAACAATCACATAATCATATTGGGAGAGATAGTTTAACTCTTGAAGCGCTTTCTCCAAACGCGCCTGAATCGCCTCCTCCGTCTCCGTCCCCCGGCGATGAATCCGTTCCGCCAGCGTGTCCAGCGAGGGGGGAACAATAAAAATAAAAACTGCTTGCGGACAGGTTTGTTTTATTTTTAAAGCGCCCTGGATTTCAATTTCCAGAATAATATCCTGTCCCGCTAAAATCGTCTTTTCTACCAGCGAACGGGGCGTTCCGTAGTAATGACCGCAATACTCCGCCCATTCCAATAAATCTCCGTCTGCGATCATCCCGCTCATTTCTTCTTTGCTATAGAAAAAATACTCCTTGCCCTCAACTTCACCGGCACGCGGCTGACGGCTGGTCGCCGATACAGAATACGCCACATCCGGTCTTCTGTGCAGCAATTCGCGGCACAGCGTCCCCTTCCCGGCTCCGGAAGGACCCGAAATCACAATCAAAAGTCCATTGCCTGTCGCATTATTTACCGCACTCTCCCAAGGCATCACTTCGTCCGTCCTTCAATCTATTTTTATTCGAGGTTTTGGATCTGTTCTCTTATTTTCTCCAACTCACTTTTGATACAGACGACCGCTTGTGAGATCAGGAGGTCATTCGCTTTGGCGCCGATCGTATTCGTCTCCCGGTTCATCTCCTGCATGAGAAAATCCAATTTACGCCCCGCCGGTTCGCGGCCCGCCAGCGTCTGCCTTCCCTGCTCCGCGTGACTGCGCAGGCGAACCAGTTCTTCGGTAATCGAAGCCCGGTCGGCAAAATAGGCGGCCTCATTCGCCAGCTTGCTTTCATCAACCATGATTTCCGCCAATAGGCTTTGGATCCGTTCTCGTAAGCGTTCCTGATATTCCGAAACCACCCGTTCCGCTCTGGCCGCGACCTGTTCGATCTGACCGTCCATATCCTGAAACCGCTTCCTGATATCCGCCGCCAGCTTATCCCCTTCGCTTTCGCGCATGGCGACCAATCCATCCAGCGCCAAACGAACCGCCTTTCTCCCCAGCTCGGTCAGCAAGTCCATATCCGCCTCTGCTTCTTCCACTGCCAAGACTTCCGGCAAAGCGACCAGACGATAGGGGTCAGGCTGATAGGCAACGCCCAATTCGGCAGATAAATCCTTCAATATTTTATCATACGACGTCGCTAAATCTTTGTCAACTTTTACACATTTCTTTCTTTCCTCCGTCTCCGCCACATTGACCAGAGCTTCGATCCTGCCGCGCTGAATTCTCTGCTGAACCTCTTGGCGCAGCTTCTCCTCCAAAGCGCCATAAGCCCTGGGCAAACGAACCACAATTTCTAAAAACCGATGATTGACGGCTTTCAATTCCACGGTCAGCCGATAACCGGATCCCTGCGCTTCGCCGCGGCCAAAACCTGTCATGCTGTAAGGCACGCCCATCGAACTCCTTTCGCGCCTGTTGATATACAGGGCCTGGATGTTTGGTATTCTGTGCCGGTGAACCGGCAGGTAGTAAAAGGGAGAACGCGAGGTTCTCCTTTTTCAGGCCGTCTTAAAATTCCATCTTGCCCACATTTTCTTTTATACGGGCGAGCGCCTCCCGCAAGCGTTCCGTGCCGATCGTCAGCGAGATCCGGAAATAGCCTTCGCCATATTCTCCATAAGCGTTTCCCGCAGTCACGACCACTCCGGATTTCTCTATCACCAGCGCGGCAAAGGATTCCGAGGTATAGCCCTTCGGCACTCTGGGCCAAATATAGATGGCGGCTTTCGGTTTTTCCAACTGCCACCCCATAGAATTCAGGGTATCGACCACGATATCCCGCCGCTCCTGATAGATTTTACAGTGGTCGCGCACAAAAGCCATCGAACCCCGTAGCCCTTCGATCGAAGCCTCCTGGATCGCCTGAAAAACCCCGGAATCAATGTTGGATTTTATGCGGGCGAGCGCTTCCACCGCCCTCTCGTTGCCCGCCACCCAGCCGATCCGCCAGCCCGTCATATTGAAGGTCTTGGACATGGAATGAAACTCGACGCCCACTTCCTTCGCTCCGGGAAATTCCAGAAAGCTGAGCGGCTTGTAACCGTCAAAGGCAATTTCCGAATAGGGCGCGTCGTGACAGACCAAAATGTCATAGGTTTGAGCGAAGGCAATGACTTTGCGGTAGAAATCCGCTTCCGCCACCGCGCCGGTCGGGTTATTGGGATAATTGATGAACATCAGCTTGGCTTTGCGCGCGATTTCTTCCGGAATCGCCTCCAGATCCGGCAAAAACCCGTTTTCTTCTCTTAAAGGCATCTTATAGGGGATTCCTCCCGCCAGCAAAACGCTCGACGCGTACACCGGATAGCCCGGATCCGGAATCAAAGCGTAGTCTCCGGGATCGATATAACAGAAATTGATGTGGGCGATCCCTTCTTTCGTCCCGATCAAGGCCAGCACTTCCGTTTTCGCGTCCAAATCCACCCGAAAACGGCCTTTATACCAATCGGCCACCGCCTGTCTGAATTCCAGCGTCCCGGCAAACGGGGCCGGATAGCGGTGATTGGCCGGTTTACGGGCCGCCTGATTGAGCCGCTCAATGATATGATTCGGCGTCGGCAAGTCGGGATCTCCCATGCCCAAGCTGATCACATCCACGCCTTTCGCTCTTTCTTCGGCTATTTTCTTATCAATGCGGGCAAATATATAGGGCGGCAGATTTTTGATACGTTTTGCTTCATCCATGATTCGGTAACATCCTCCTTATTCGCAATCAATATAGTCGCCGGTAAACACATAGGCAGCCGGGCCGGTCATATACACATGATTATCCTCCGCCCATTCGATCGCCAGGTCGCCGCCCGGCAAATGAACGGTTGCTTTTCTATCCGACTTCCCTGCCAGCGCCGCACCCACTACAACCGCACAGGCCCCGGTGCCGCAGGCCAGCGTCGCTCCGGCGCCGCGCTCCCAGACCTTCACCGTCAATTCTTGCGGCCCCTTGACCCAGACAAACTCCACGTTGGTATGGCGCGGAAACAGCGGGTGTTTTTCAATCCGGCTTCCGAGTCCGGCGACGTCCAGGCATTCCAGGTCATCAACAAAAATCACGCAATGCGGATTGCCCATCGAAAGCGCGGTATAGTAAAAGCGTTCGCCTGCAACGGTCAGCTCTGCCGCCACAACCGGTTCGCGTTCCGCCTGAACCGGTATCAGGGCAGGCGCAAAGATGGGTTCGCCCATATCCACGGTCGCCCCCTGAAAGCGGTCTTCCTCGAATTCAAGGCGCACCTTTAAAACGCCGGCCAACGTCTCAATCCGCAGGGACGGCGTCGGCGGATATCCTTGATCATACATATAGCGGGCGAAGCAGCGAATGCCATTGCCGCACATTTCCGCTTCGGAACCATCCCGGTTAAATATCCGCATTTGGGCGTCAGCCGCCGCCGAAGGCCGCACGACAATGAGGCCGTCGCCGCCGACGCCGAAGTGGCGGTCACACAAGCGGCGGGCCAGCGCCGGATAGTCCCATTCCCGTGTATTTTGGAAATGATCAAGAAAAACGAAGTCATTGCCTAAGCCGTGCATTTTGATAAATTCCATCAAATTTCCTCCTGTTCAGGCAAGGAGCTAATTGTATCTATTTTACTATAAAGCGGTTCAAGTTTAAAGTCTTTAATAAATATTGTACATTCTTTATGGAAGAAACATGACGCGCAGGAATCATCAAGGGGCAGAACGATAACTAAAACGCGGGGAAGACGACGCCCGCCTCCGGCTTCGCGGCGCAAAGCTGGGGGCGGGCGTTGTTGGTTTGGGTTTCGCTGTTTACTGATCCGATGAGTCTGTAACTAATCACATTAGTTTATAACTAACTCAACTTTCGCACCGCAAAGGAGGCAGCAACGCCTTGATATAGCCGGGTAATTGGGCAAACCAATAGGTAACTTGACAAAGTGCTTGCGGGGACATGGATTTCTCTGAAAGCAAGGTAAAAACAAACGCCATCAGTTGTCTCAAGGCCGTCTTTAAATCCACATCAGCCACTTCAT
>JAITOS010000071.1 GCA_031289815.1 Peptococcaceae bacterium
CACAAACCCGCGCTTTCACACAGGAGAAAATCCAGGTTTTGTTCTTCGGCCCAAGCGCAGCACTCGTCGATATTCACACTGAAATAATGATCCGGACAAAGCCCGCCGGACAACCCCACCTGCACCGGAATCCCATGTTCCGCGTACACTTGATCATCGCCGGTCGCCAAGCAATCCATCTTGATCACCCCGGCGCGCCGTCCGCGCCTCTGTAGCGCCCCTATGGCGTGCAGCAACACAGAAGTCTTGCCGGTAGCCGTCGGCCCGCAAACCGTAATCAGCCGCATTTTTTTCCTACTCCTTTTTCGCCATATGCTTCTGTGAGTTCTTGCGCGTTTAACATGGCCATAGCGATATTATATCATGATCCGCTGAAAAATTTAAAAAATGTTCACAAATTCGGACATCGTATCGGCGTTTGAATTTGTTTACGCCGCCACACTCGCGCCACAACGCGCCGCCCGCCAAATGAATCACGCGTGTTGCTGTTGGTATAGCTTGGTTAAAGAATCCTGTAACACCTGCGAAAAATTGACGTGGTTGCTCTCCGCAAAGGTATTCAACCAGGCGGGAATGGTAAGATTTTTCCTCACGGCTTTATCTCCGTATTTTTCGGCGTAGGCGTCCATGTCCAGCGCCAGTAAGCTGACAAAGCCGCCGGATTCAAGCGGAACCTCGTCTAGCGCGCTGGCGGCAGGGGCGGGGCGGCCTTCCTCCAGTTCCGTTAAAACCCAGCCGGAAGCGGCGTCTATCCCCATAAGAATAGCGTCGGCAAGGGTATCGCCGCCGGTGGCGCAACCGGGGAGGTCGGGAACCTCCACCGCGTAAGCGCCGGTGTCCTCGTCCTTATAGAAGATGGCGGGGTAAGTCAATTTCATGTTCAAGACCTCCTCATAATTCGGCTTGTTTTAATATGGCTTTTATGATGATGGCCGCGATGTCGCCGGAGTGGTAAGGGATGGTCACTTTTCCGGGTTTTGTTGGATGTATGTATGTATTGATAATGAGAGCCTTTGGCGCTTTTGAACGTCCATCCATCAGCCAGTATTATTTTCTCGATATCCCGGAACTTCATGCGCTCATCCCCCTTACAATCATATGATACGCATAATGCGCACGAATGTCAAGCTGAAAAGATTACTTACACGCGTTGATTAGTCAATTTCGTAATGATTGTGTTCTGACCAACGCCAAAACAGACGCGGCCATCATTTCTAATATCCAAAATCCAATCATACATTTAACCAAAGGAGGCGCGTCGCGTGGCGGAAACAAAATTAAACTACCGATTTCACAACCTGAATCCGGCGGACGTGTCTGCCGAACACATACTGCGGATTCTGATTGAGGCGAATATGCCAAAGGTCGAAGCGGCAATCAGAGCGGCGCGGGAGCAGGCGAACGCCGATGCGGTGATCACCGCGGAGCGTGACGGCCCTGCGGAATAGCTGTTTACTTATATATTATAATAGGGAGCAGTGCGATGAACATAGCCGCTTACTGCCGCGTTTCGACGGACAAGTCCGACCAGTTAAATTCTCTCGAAACGCAGAAACAATTCTTTGCCGAATACACTACCCGCACGGGAGACAACCTTGTCCGTCTGTATGCTGACGAGGGCATATCCGGGACGAAAATCAAAAACCGCAAAGAGTTCCTGCGGATGATGTCCGACGCTGAACAGGGCTTATTCGATATGGTCGTGGTTAAAGATATTTCGCGCTTTGCCCGCAACACGGTTGACCTGCTGCAAAATATTCGCAAGCTGAAAGCGCTGGGCATAGAAACGCAGTTTCTGACCGCGAGTATGACGAGCATGGGCAACAGCGAGTTCGTGCTGACGATTTTCGGCGCGCTCGCGCAGGAGGAAAGCGCGAACACATCCAAGCGCGTCAAATTTGGCAAGCGTATGAATGCCGAGAAAGGACGTGTGCCGAATATCGTTTACGGCTATGACAAGACAATCGGCGACTACTTCAGGCTTGAAATAAACGAGCGCGAAGCCGGCGTTGTGCGGCAAATTTTCCAATGGTATACCGAGGATGGGAACGGCGCGGCAAAAATCGCCAAAATACTGAACGAGCAAGGTGTCCGCACCAAGCGGAGCAATCATTGGAGCCAAAACGCCATTTGCCGCATTCTCACAAACGAACTTTACACAGGCGTGATCATCAATGGCAAAGAGGAAGTGACCGACTTCCTCACGGGCAAGCGCGAGGAAAAGGACGCGACGGAGTGGTTCGTCACCGAACGCCCCGACCTGCGTATTATCGAGCCGGAGCAGTACGAGCAGGCGCAGCGGATTTTGCAAGCGCGGGGACAGATCTTTAAAGTGGACCGTGTACGCCAGAGCAACAAGCACCTATTTTCAACGCTGATAAAATGCAAAGAGTGCGGGTGGTCGTTTCGGCGGTTCGAGCGTAAATACAAGAACACATACGTCCGCTGGATTTGCTCCGGTCGCAACGGCAAGGGCGCGGCTTCCTGCCCGAACACCACCGGCGTGGGCGAGGAAGAGCTCATCGCCGTGCTGACGAATTACTTCTCGAAGATCGTGAAAAATAAGAAAAACGTCAGCCGCTATGTGGTCGGCGAGTTTGAGCGTATTTACAAGGCGAAAGACGAGAATATAGACTACGAGAAAGCGTTGACCGCCGCGCTGTCCAAGCTGCAACGCTCTCGGCAGAAGTATATGCAGATGTTTGAGGACGATTTAATCAGCCGTGAGGAGCTGAACGAGAAAATCGGCGGCTCGAAAAAGGAGATGGAGCGGCTGGAAAACGAGTTAAAAATGGTGGGTTATAACATCACCAAAGGCGAGCAGCTTGACGGCGTGCTCACCCGGACTTTTCGCGAGATTGAGGCTATTACCGATGTGCGTTCTTTGACCAACGCGCAGTTGAAAAAAATTATCCAGAAAATTGAGGTGGATAAGGACGGCAACGTGGATATTTACCTGCGGCTGTTGGGTGATTTGGGCCTGGATGAAACAGTTCTAATTAGTGACTACGGTACATAAGGATGTGACGGAACGATTGCCGCTGATCAATGAAAGACTGGCGATGGAAGTCAAGCATATCCTGGAAAACAATAAAGCGGAAAGGCATATTCGCGGCGGGGAAGCGACCCGGAGAAAATATCAGGAGAATTGAACCGGCGTAAATTAACTGGTATAAAGAAAAGCTGGTAAGAGGAATTAGTATTTTTTTAGCGAATAGAGTTATATTAACAAATAGTTAATCTCCCTTTGGGAGATTACACTTTTTATTTAAGCGGTTGCAGGACAAGTTCATAAAGGAAAGGGGCTCCTCGTACTCATGTTTGGAATAGATCTGGGAATTGATTTAGGAACGGCTACCGTCCTGGTTTATGCGAAAGGCAAAGGAATCGTGATGCATGAACCGTCTGTCGTGGCGATTGATAGGAATACCGGCAGGCGGATCGCGGTTGGGGAAGAAGCTCGCTCCATGCTTGGGCGTACCCCGGGAAATATTACGGCGATCCGGCCCATGCGTGATGGCGTCATAGCCGACTACCAGACCACGGAATTGATGCTGAAGTATTTTATGGAAAAGGCGGGGGCGCGCCATTGGCCGTTTTTCCGCACCAGAGTGGTGGTTTGCATACCCTCTGGCGTGACGGAAGTAGAAGAAAGAGCGGTCAAGCAAGCCGCCTATCAGGCTGGCGCGAAACAGGTAAAAGTGATCGAAGAACCCTACGCGGCGGCATTAGGCGCGGGCTTGGATATTTCCGGGCCTACGGGCAGTATGGTTTTGGATATTGGCGGCGGCACGACCGACATCGCCGTATTATCCCTGTCTGGGATTGTTTGCAAGCGTTCGCTGCGGGTTGGCGGCGATAAATTTGACGAAGCGATCATGCGCTTTATCCGGCGCGAACATAATCTGATGATTGGGGAAAGAACCGCGGAAGAAATCAAAATGGCCGTCGGTTGCGCGATCTCGGAAGGTTGTCCGGGAAACGCCTCGATTGACGTGCGCGGGCGCGATCTGGTTTCCGGTCTGCCCAAAACCATTAAGGTGAATTCAAAGGAATGCTTCGTGGCCCTGGAAGAGTCCATCGAAGCCATTATCAGCGCCGTTAAAGAGGTGTTAGAGCGCACGCCGCCCGAGCTTTCGGCTGATATTTTGAATAAAGGGATCGTGATGACCGGCGGCGGGGCTCTGGTTTATGGCTTTGATACGCGGATATCGCGGGAAACGCATTTGCCGGTGAGCGTAGCTGAGGATCCGATCTCCTGCGTGGCCCTGGGAACCGGAAAAGTGTTGGAGGGTAGTTTTTGATCCCTGATGAAGATCGAGATACTGCGTAGCCAGGTGGATCAAATCGATATGGCGGAAACGGCGGCGCGGATCGTTGCGGCGATCAACGGGCGGGGAAGTCTGCGTATTGTGACCGCGAATCCGGAGATGATCTACGCGGCGGCGCGGGACGACCGCTTGCAGCAAGTGATCAATACGGCGGATGTGGTGACGCCGGACGGTATCGGCGTTGTTTGGGCCGCCCGTCGTTTGGGGTACCGTTTGCCGGAACGAGTCACCGGCATTGACCTGTTGCAGCAGCTTTGGCCGTTGGCGAATCGCGGCAAATGGCGTATTTTTATTTTGGGAAGTCAACCGGGCGTGGCGGCTCAGGCGATAGAAAAGCTCAGGGATTCATTCCCGGAAATCGTCTGGCAGAGCCGGCACGGTTATTTTGGTGTGTCGCAAGAGGACGAGATTCTGCGGCGGATTCAAGATTTTCAGCCTGACCTGTTGTTGGCCGGTTTGGGTTCGCCCCGTCAGGAGTTTTGGCTGGCGCGGCATCCCGGTCTGGCGTATGTCAGCATGGGCGTGGGTGGAAGTTTTGATGTGATCGCCGGCAGGGTTCTCCGCGCGCCGCGGTGGCTGCAAAAAATGCGCTTGGAATGGCTGTACCGCTTATGCCGGGAGCCGAAGCGGGGCAAGCGGCAGATGGCGCTGCCTAAATTTGTCTGGGCGGTCATGAAGCAGCGGCGGCGGCAGGACCGGTGACGGTTGGAAATTCCATTAACACAGTTGTTTAAGAATTATCACCAGGTGATAATTTTGTAGCGAGAGAGCTTTTAGTATAACCGCCAAACCGGTTACAATTAGTTACAGCATCACCGGATCAGCAAACAGCGAAACCCAAACCCACAACGCCCGCCCCCAGCTTCGCGCAACGAAGCCGGAGGCGAGCGTCCTCTTCAAAAGACCCCAAAGCCAAGCGAAGGGCGGACGGTTCCGCGAAAAGCGAGGCATGGACGCCGAGCGCGTCCCTTTGCGCCAGGAAGGCGCAGCGGGACGAAAAGCGGAACCGTCCGCCCTTCGCGGCCCCTCAGCAACCTGCTATAATAGGGTAGGCAATGAAACTTGCAATCTACAGTTCGCTTGGCAGAGCGCACATTTTTATTTACAAAATCGTTCGCATTGAATATACTAAGAACACAATCGAACGCGGCGCGAGGGGAAAACCGTCACGGAAGCGATATGAAACGAATTTGAGGTACGCGAAGTGGAAAAC
>JAITOS010000058.1 GCA_031289815.1 Peptococcaceae bacterium
GTGTCGTCTGGCATAAAGTATCGTCAACACGATTTTAACGGAATCAGCGCCAAAGAGCAACCGCGGCCAAAATCTTTCCTTTTGCTTCTGTTACATGTAACAATTACCTGACATAAGATATCGTTTTCGACAAATAATATGAATGCTTCCACACTAAACCTAAAAAAAAATCTCTCAAGGAGGTACAACCAAGCATGACAGGAGAAAGAAACTCGAATACCCCCGCGGTGCAAGGCTCTGAAGGCGCGTTAGACCAGTTCAAATGGGAAGTGGCCAATCAGTTGGGCGCTACGCTCGGCGGCGACCGCACCAGCCGCGAAAACGGACGGGTCGGCGGCGAAATGACCAAGAGAATGATTCAGTTCGCTGAACAGAATCTAAAGGGCGGCAGCCGCATCTAAACGGCGGTTCCGCAGGAGCTTCTTATCAGCAAAAGGGCGCGGACAGCGCCCTTTTATTTGCCGTTAAAACGCCGCCGATTTCACGGTGCGGGGGAAAGCGATCACATCGCGGATATTAGCCATTCCCGTAAGATACATGATCAGCCGCTCGAAGCCCAAGCCAAAACCGGCGTGTTTCACCCCGCCGTAGCGGCGCAAATCCAGATACCAGGCATAGTCTTCCCGCCGCAAGCCCAGTTCTTCCATGCGTGCTTCCAGGATATCCAGCCGCTCTTCCCGCTGGCTGCCGCCGATGATCTCGCCCACCCCCGGCACTAACAAATCCAGCGCCGCCACGGTTTTTTGATCGTCATTCAGGCGCATATAAAAGGCTTTAATCTCCTGGGGATAATCCGTGACAAAGACCGGCTTCCGGCAAATTTGCTCCGTCAGATAGCGCTCATGCTCCGTTTGCAAATCCTTTCCCCAAACGGCGGGATACTCAAACCGGTCATTATGGGGGGCCAGCAGCGCAATGGCTTCCGTATAGGTGATACGCGCAAACTCCGATTTCACGATATTTTCTAATTTTTCTAAAAGGGCGCGGTCGGTAAAACGGTTAAAGAACTCCATTTCCGCCGCGGCGTTCTCCAGCACATAGCGGATAATATATTTGAGCATAGCTTCCGCTAAGCGCATATCATCTTGCAGGTCGGCAAAGGCGATCTCCGGTTCGATCATCCAGAATTCAGCCGCGTGTCTGGCGGTATTGGAATTCTCCGCCCGAAAAGTCGGGCCAAACGTGTACACCTTCTGGAAAGCCAGACAATAGGCTTCGGCGTTCAATTGACCGCTCACCGTCAGGCTCGTCTCCTGACCGAAGAAATCTCGGTGATAGGCCACCGCCCCGCCCTCGTCTTTGGGCACGTCCGCCGGATCAAAGGCCGTGACCCGGAACATTTCCCCGGCGCCCTCTGCGTCGCTGGCCGTGATGATCGGCGTTTGTACATAGACAAAGCCCCGTTCCTGAAAAAAACGGTGAATGGCGTAGGCCATCACGGAACGCACCCGAAAAACCGCGGCAAAGGTATTGGTTCTGGGCCGTAAATGCGCCAGTGTCCGCAGGAATTCCAGGCTGTGTCTTTTTTTCTGCAACGGATAATCCGCCGCGCAGACGCCTTCAACCGTGATCCGCTCCGCTTGCAATTCAAAGGCCTGCTTGGCCTGCGGGGTCAGAAGCAGCCGTCCTTCAATCCTCAGAGCGCTGCCCAGCGGCAGCTTCGCTATCTCCGCAAAATTAGCCAGCCGTTCCTCAAAAACCACCTGTAGATTTTGAAAGAAGGTGCCGTCATTCAATTCGATAAAGCCGAAGGCCTTAGAGGCGCGGACGGTTCTCACCCAGCCGTTCACGATGATTACCTGAGCCGGGTATTTTTCCGGCTGAGCATAGATTTCTCTGATTAACACGGCCATTCTCCGGCCTCCCCGCATTTTTTCGGGCAAAGGGCTTTATAGCCCGTATCCCTCTTCTCCCGGGCCAGCCAGTTTGCCAAAGCTCTTCGCCGGCCAGCAGCGCACAAATACGCGTCCCGCAATATTTTTCGCCGGCAATACGCCCCACTCATGACTGTCATTGCTGGAATTTCTATTATCTCCCATCATGAAAAAACAATTCTCGGGAATCCTTATTTCCTCAAAAGTATAGGAAGGCGGGCTGGTTAGATACTCCTCCGTTAAGGGCGCGCCGTTGATCCATACCTTCCCGTCGTGAACCGCCAGTTTTTCTCCCGGCAAACCGATGACTCTTTTGACCAAATCGCTGTCACTGTCCACCAGCTTCGCGGTGGCCGGCGCTCGAAACACAATGACGTCTCCCCGTTGGATCGCCGTAAAACGGCAGAACAGCTTATCGACGATCAAGCGGTCATTTAACTGAATGGTGGGCAGCATGGATCCCGTAGGGACGATGCGGACGTCAAACACATATAAGCGAATAACCAGGGAAATGATCCAGGCGACAAAGATCAACGCGACCCAACTCAGCAATTGTTTCAGAAATCCATTCATCCTTACCCTCCAACATCCGCACGGTTTCTCTCATACACACACGATTTCTTTCATAACATTTGTACATTCTCCTTCCGCCTAAAAAACTCCTTTCTCTTTTGGGAGATTTATTTTTCTGGTATTAAGTTCAGAAGGAAAGTAGTCGATAACAAATATGTAAGGAAGTGTATCTGTTTATAAATAAGGTGGCGTAGCCCGCGGCGTAGCCCGCGGCGTAGCCCGCGGCGTAGCCCGCGGCGTAGCCCGCGGCGTAGCCCGCGGCGTAGCCCGCGGCGTAGCCCGCGGCTTTGCTTATGTGTCGGCGTTTTGCGGGAACCCAGGACTGTTTAGCTTGGCGGCGCCGTCAAATTATGCTGAAAAATAGGATGGATGATTAAAAAAATGGAACACAAACCGCAAATTTTAGTGGTGGATGATGATCCAGTCAGCTTGAAAGTAGTCAGAAACGCGCTGATGGCGAAATGGGACGTTGTGACGATTCCAGACGCCGAAAAGATGTTCGCGTTTATGAACTTTCGGGGTACGCCGGATCTCATCCTGTTAGACGTCCTCATGAACGATGAGAACGGCTACGATGTTATCCTGCGTTTGAAGGATCATGATGCGACCCGCGATATTCCGGTGATATTCCTGACCTCAAGATCCACTGTTGAAGATGAGATGAAAGGGTTTTTGTCAGGCGCGGTGGATTACATCTCCAAGCCGTTTATCCCGCAGTTGCTGATGAAACGGATTGAACTGCATCTGCAATTAGCGAGACAGTCAAAAGAACTCAGCTACTTTAACTCCAACCTTCAGCAGATGGTGGACACGCGCACGAATACGGTGCTGAAGCTGCAAAAGGCCATACTCAACTCGATCGGCGATATGGTGGAGTTTCGCGACGACGCGACCGGCGGTCATATCATGCGAACCGAAGGCTTTCTGCGGTTGCTGGTCGAGGAAATTCTGGATCAGGGAATTTATCGTGATGCTACCTGCTTGTGGGACGTCGATCTGCTGGTACAGTCGTCGCAATTGCACGACGTAGGAAAAATCGCCATTCCCGACAAAGTGCTGCTGAAACAGGGTAAGCTGACGAACGATGAATTCGCGGTGATGAAAACGCACGTGAAGCAGGGCGAGCGGATCCTGGATAAAATCCAAAAAGAGTGCGGCGATAGTATGTTTTTGACCTACGCGCGCATTATGGCGAGCACGCATCACGAAAAATGGGACGGCTCCGGCTATCCTTACGGTCTGGCGGGTAAGGCTATTCCTCTGGAAGGCCGTCTGATGGCCTTTGCGGATGTCTACGACGCGCTCTTGTCCCGCCGCCCGTACAAGGAGCCGTTCTTATCGTCAGACGCGAGACGGATTGTTATCGAAGCCAGCGGGAGCCATTTTGACCCGGCGCTTTTGCCGGTGTTCGCGGCGGCGGAATGTCGGTTCCGGCATGTTGAGCAGGAAATATTTATACCCGGGTAAACCGCGAACGTCATAAAGAAAATACGGATAAAGAGGTGAGGCGGTTGAAGGTTTGGAAACTTCGCGCCTATACGCGGCTGGTGATCGTTGGCTTTCTCGTCACGGTGCTCGTGGCCGTCCTGTTTTTTCTGTTGCTTCGGCAGCAGAACGAGAAATACAGCGCTTTCATCAAAGATTCCTATGGGGAATATATCGAATACTTGAACAAAGACACCCTGGCGAGTACCGCGCGGTACGTCGAACTGTCCCTCCCCATCCTGCACGATACGGAGCTGCTGAAGAGGGAAGCCGGCACGGACTGGTTTTGGGAAGAGTCGGCGCGGTTGACCCAAATGGCGGACATCTTTAATTTCGCCTATATTTATTATATCGAAAAAGCGGAGACCGGCGACGGTTATAACTTCCTCATGTCTTCCGGCATCGAGCGCGACGCGCACCCGGAGTGGCTCGGCAGCTCCACGTGGCAGGGTTCGCCGCCGGATTTTGTGGATAAAGCCTGGGAAACCGGGCAAATGACCTATTCCAGCACTCCGATCGCCAATGAGTGGGGAACGCTGATTTCGGCCGTCTTGCCTATTATCAATAACGGCGTTGTGGTCGGCGTTTTGGGCGTGGATTATGACGTTTCGGTTCTGAATCCCCTGCTGGAACATCAGCAAGAACTGGAAAAACAGGAAACCGCAATGAGAAACAAGCTGTTTGCGGGCTACGCGGTTTTCTGTCTGCTCGTGATTCTCGCTATGCTGACTCAGATGCGGCTCGGCTACACCTACATGATCGTCCCGGTGGCGGAAACGGAGGCCAGCGCCCACACCCACCTGATGTTAAACGCGACCCCGCTGGCGTGCGCGATCTTCGACGACAACCTCAATATGCTGGATTGCAATGAGATGACGCTACAGCTTTACGGTTTCGAGGACAAACAGGTGTGTTTGGATCATTTCTTTGACTATGCGCCGGAGCTACAGCCGGATGGAGCGCCCAGTCTTGATGTGGTCGAGAGGGAAGCCGTGAAGGTGCTGAAAGGCCCGTTATCCTCTTCGGTCTTTGAGTGGGAATACCGAGCTACGGACGGTTCTCCGTTGCCGCTGGAAGTGACGCTGGTGCGGATCCCCTGGTTTGACGGCTATCGCCTGGCGACCTACGGTCGGGATATGCGTGAGATTCAAGAAAAGAACCGGTTGATCGCGGACGCGGAAAATGACTCGCACGCTATGCTGGACGCCAACCCCCTGGCGTGCAGCTTGTTTGACGAAAATCTCAAGATGATTGACTGCAATTTCGCGGCGGTGCGTTTATACGGCTTTGCCGACAAAGAAGACTGCATGGCGCGCTTTCGTGATACATCGCCGGAATTCCAGCCGGATGGGCAGCGAAGCGCCCAAAAGTACAAAGAGCTGCTGGAAAAAGGATTTGTGGACGGCGAATTGCGTTTTGCCTGGGTGCATCTGAATACCAGCGGCGAACCGATTCCCCTGGCGGTAAACCTGGTGCGCCTCGGTCAGGGCGGGCGCGTCCGGCTGGCGTCCTACGCGCGTGATATGCGGCGAGAAAACGCGCATGAAGCCGAAATGCAACGCATACAGGTTGAGCTGGAGAACGCTCTGGTTCAAGCGCAGGAAGGCCTGAAAGCCAAGTCCGTCTTTTTGGCAAGGATGAGCCACGAACTCCGTACCCCCATGAACTCCGTGATCGGGGTGGCGGAAATGATGCTGCGCCGGCATTACTCGCAAGAGATTTCGGAATACCTGACCATTATTCGTCAGTCGGGACTGAGCTTGCTGGGGATCATTAACGACATTCTCGATTACTCGAAAATAGAAGCCGGACAGATCGAGATCAAAACCAGTGAATACGCCGTATCTTCTCTGCTGTATGATTTGACCAGCACGATCCGCGTGCGTTCGCTTGATAAGTCCGTCGCCTTTTCCGTCAAGGCGGATTCCAATATGCCGGCCCTCCTGATTGGCGATGTGATGCACATCCGTCAGATTGTTTTGAATCTGCTCGGCAACGCGGTCAAGTACACGCAGGCGGGCTATGTCGAATTGGAAGTGCAGTATGAAGAAACCGGCAACCGGCTGATCCGGCTGATTTTCCGGGTGCGGGACACCGGGATCGGCATTAAAGAAACGGACATCGCCTCGGTATTTGAGGATTTCACGCGGGTGGAAGATTCAGAGCATGAGCCGATCGAAGGAACGGGGCTCGGTCTCGCGATCGCCAACACCCTTTGCCGCGCTATGGGCGGGACGCTCAGCGTGACGAGCCAATACGGCGTCGGCTCTACCTTCACCTTCGAGATCGTCCAAGCCTATCCTTCCTACCAAAAGCTAGCGCATATCCCCGGCGCGTATGAAAAGCGGATTTTGTTTTTTGAAGGAAATCCTGTCAACGCCTCCTCGCTGCGCTACGCGTTTACCAATCTGGGAGTCAACCCGGTGGGAACGGAAACGCTGGAAGAGTTTCAGCGTGAATTGGAGAACAATATTTTCGATTTCGTCTTCCTTCCCGCTAAATACGCCGCGGACAGCGTCTATGCCCTAAGTAAGCACGGCCGGGAAACACAGATGATCGGTATGGTTGAACTTCAGGACTACATGCGCTACGTCGGCAACGTCAGGGTCGTGTTGCGACCGCTGTATTGCGTGGAAGTCGCCAATATCCTGAAAGGCATTTTTGACGACGTTGCCCTGCTTGACAACGCGCCCCCGCTTCTCTCTTCGCCCACGGCGAGCGTTCTGATTGTCGATGATATGCCCACGAACCTGCGCGTGTCTAAAGAACTGCTGTCGCTGTACAGCATCACGGCAGACGCCTGTTCCAGCGGCAACGAGGCGGTTCAGCTGGTGAAAGCGAACCGTTACGATCTCATTTTTATGGACCATATGATGCCCGGTATCGACGGCGTGAAGGCTACTGCCGTCATTCGCGCCATCGGCGAAAACGACCCTTATTACCAAAATCTGCCTATCGTCATATTGACCGCGAACGCTATTGACGGGCAAAAAGAGTTCTTTCTGGCCAACGGCATTAACGATTTCCTTGCCAAACCGGTAGAGATTCGCAAACTTACCGAGATTTTGGCGAAATGGCTCCCGAAAGACAAGCAAATCTATACCGCGCCAACGATGCCAGTGATTTCCGTACCCGCGGTTGAAACGGAAATTTTGCACATTGCGGGCGTTGCCGTTGCGGACGGACTGCGCAATATCGGGGGATCGCTGCGTGCCTACATCGACATCCTCCGGGTTTTCTCCGCCAACGCGGAAGAACGCGCGCCCATCATGGAGCAAAATCTGCGGTCAGGGGAACTGTCCCCCTATATGGTGAGTATACACGCGCTTAAAGGCGCGGCCCAAAACATCGGAGCGGACGCGCTGGCCGAAGCCGCTCAGGAACTGGAAACGCTGGCGGAAGCGAATGACTTGTTGACGCTTCGCGAGAAGACGCCGGATTTTCTGGCGCTGTTGAATACCTTGACCCGCGATATTGCCGAAGCCATCCGCTCCTATTTTCCCAATGACGGGAATCACGGCAACATATCCCTGCGCTGGCTGCAAAAGCTGAAGCTGTCCCTGGCCGATATGGACGTGCAATCCATCAATGCTCTGATGCTGGAGTATCTGGATCGCTCGGTGGCGGTCATGGAGAACGAGGACTTCATGGACATTGAGCGTCATATTCTGCTTTTTGAATACGAGAAAGCGATCGTGAAGATTGACGCTTTGCTGACCGCCAAATCCGGTTCACAGGGCCACGGCGCGAATAAACGGTAAAGGCAACCGGTCAACCCCATCACGCGACGGACACCTCCAGCTAATATATCCTGTCCGCGCTGAAAATTAGCTTGTCCCTGTCTAATCATCCTGTCTTTTTAAGACGGTCTACCCTGGCATTCAGATCACTCACGGTACCGCTCAGATCATGCACTTACCCCTGTCTAAGCTTATCGGTGCGTTTATCCAGCATGAGGATATCAGCAAAAGCCGCTTTAGACAGCGAATGAAGTTCTTTGACGTTCGTTTCCACTTTACCGAGACGCTGATCTACTTTATCAAGACGTTGATCTACTTTATCAAGACGTTGATCCACTTTATCCAGACGCTGATCTACTTTATCCAGACGCTGATCTACTTTATCCAGACGTTGATCTACTTGTAGCAACCCCTGAGTCAGTGTAGCCTGACCCTGTTCCAGGTTAGTCTGGCCCTGTTCCAGAGTAGCCTGACTTTGCTCCAGCCTCGCTTGACCCTGTTTTAACCCTGTTATATCGGCCTGCATTACTTCAAGCATGGATAAAATCTTTTCTTCGTTATTCATGTAGGCGGCTCCTTCATAAAATATATCTGAATAAACTGTACCATATTCAAAGCGAGGGAGTCAATAGCATTTTTCCTGTTTTTTCTATTTTTTCCGCTTTCGTAAATTCGCAAAGTGAGTTCCAATGTGGACGAGGCTATGGAGCTTGCTTTGCGAATTTACGAAAAAGAACTGGAGTCCATGACGAACACGATTGTCGGCATGATACCGGACGCGGCGGTCATACTGTTTGGGTCATATTCTCGCGGTGAACAGCGGCAGTACAGCGATTTGGACATCTGCGTTGTGATGCCGAAGCTGAAGAAAAGAAGTCTCGATGCTATCGGCGTAGATTTAAATGACAAAACGAAGATTGAGTCTGGAAGCAACCTACTGAAAATCAACGATTTTGACGATTTCAAAACGGAATTTTCGCATCGGAACCGAAATGGCAGGGTTCC
>JAITOS010000059.1 GCA_031289815.1 Peptococcaceae bacterium
GCGAAATGGGGCGAAGCCGCCGCCGTCAACCGCAAATACGCCGACAGACATTTCACACAGAACAAGATTCTAACGCAAAACGTCCGTATCGGCTTTGACGCGCATAAACACCGCCGAAATTTCAACGTCATGGTGGTGGGCGGTTCGGGCGCGGGCAAGACCCGCTTTTACGCGAAGCCAAATGCTATGCAAGCCAACACCTCAATGATTATCCTCGACCCGAAAGGCGAGATAGCGCGGGACACCGGGCATTTACTGGCGGCGCGGGGTATGGACGTGAAAGTGCTGGACTTAATCAACATGGAGCGTTCCCATTGCTACAATCCGTTTGTCTATCTTAAAGAGGACAACGATGTGCAGCGACTTGTGACGAATCTGTTCAAGTCAACCACGCCGAAAGGGGCGCAGACCCAAGACCCGTTTTGGGATACGGCGGCGAGTATGCTCTTAATGGCGTTGGTGTTCTATCTTCATTATGAAGCCCCGCTTGACGAGCAGAACTTCCCAATGGTGATGGAGATGTTACGCGCCGGGGAGGTGCGCGAGGACGACGACAGCTATCAATCGCCATTAGATGAACTCTATGACAGATTGGAAATGCGAAGCCCCGACCATATCGCTATCAAGTATTACCGTGACTACCGTTCCGGCTCTGCAAAAACGCTCAAATCAATCCAAATCACTTTGGCGGCGCGGCTTGAAAAGTTTAATCTTGAAAGCCTTGCGTCCCTCACCGTCACGGACGAGCTGGAATTGGAGAGCATTGGAGAGAAAAAGACCGCGCTGTTCATCATCATTCCCGACAACGACAGCAGCTTTAACTTTCTTGTCAGCATTCTCTACACGCAACTGTTCCAACAGCTTTTCCACTCTGCCGACCACAAGCATGAGGGGAGCTTGCCCGTTCACGTTCATTTCTTGATGGACGAATTTGCGGTGCGCCCGTAAGCGGTGTGAAAGCACTGCGCGGGTCAATTTGAAATCCGCCTTTGGCAAGGCGGCGGGCGTGTTATGGAACGCCCGTCATCAACCGGCTTATCCGTAGGGGAAACCCAATGGGGAGTATAGCCTGCCGGTAAAGGCGCAAGTCGGCTTAACCATTGAGCCGCGACTGAGCGTCGAGATGAAACGCTCTGTATAAGGATAAAAGTTATACTACCTGAACGATAGCCAGAGGAGCTTTATCGTCAGCCACGACGGAATAATGGTTATTTACGTCGTGTAGCGGGGTGCAGCGTAGAGTTAGCTGAACTGCGTCTGCCACCATATCCCCCGCTTTCCGTCCGCAATATGCGGAAAATGGCGAAAGTCGTATCCGAGAACAGAGCAAGCCTGTTCAAGCTGACCTAAACGGGGATAACCTAAACCGGAACGCCCGGAAAGGCTATGCGCTTGCGGCGCTGAATATCCGGCATGGTTACGGAACCCTCGTAGTAGTCCGGGGACGGGAAAGCCGTCCACATGGCGAAGGAGGGTAGTCTACTCCCCAGAATAACAAAGGAAAGGTGCGTGAGGCACTATGAGAAGTCCTCAACTTGTTCTGGAAAATCTACAGCGGCACAGCCTTGACAAAAACTATCGGTATGAAAGGCTGTACAGAAATCTCTACAACCCCGATTTCTATTTGTTGGCCTATCAGAATATCTACGCCAACAAAGGGGCAATGACGCCGGGAATCGACGGCCTGACGCTTGACGGGTACGGCATGGAGCGGGTCAATCAGGTGATTGAATCACTGAGAAACCATAGCTATCGGCCTAATCCCGCCCGCAGACGCTACATTCCAAAGCAAAATAATCCAAGCAAAAAGCGTCCGCTGGGTATCCCCTCGGCCAACGATAAACTGGTGCAGGAAATTGTTCGGATGATACTGGAAAGTATCTATGAGCCAACCTTTTCGACCTGTTCTCATGGGTTCAGACCCAAACGGAGTTGCCACACCGCCTTGCTTCAAATCCAGCACAACTTTACGGCGGTAAAATGGTTTGTGGAGGGCGACATCAAAGCATATTTCGACACCATTGACCACCACATCCTGATTGGCATACTCCGCCGCCGTATCGCGGACGAAGCCCTTATCGAGCTTCTATGGAAATTCCTGAAAGCCGGATATTTGGAGGACTGGCAGTACAACGCCACCTTCAGCGGAACGCCGCAAGGCTCCGGTATCAGTCCAATTCTGGCAAACATCTATCTAAACGAACTGGATATGTATATGGAAGAATACAAAAAAGGCTTTGAACGGGGTGAAATTCGCGGGCATTACAACGAATATGCCAGACGGCGCAGCACTTATCAGCGTTTCGTATTGAAATGCAAGCAAAATTGGCAAACCATGAGCGCGGAAGAAAAGAAAGCGGCTCTAACCGAGCAAAAACGGCTTCGCAAAGAATATCAGCAATTTCCCGGACTTAACCCTATGGACGACGGATACCGGAGAATCCAGTATGTACGCTACGCCGACGACTTTCTTGTTGGCGTTATTGGGAGCAAAGCGGACGCAGAGGGCGTAAAGGCGGATATTTCCCGCTTCCTCTCGGACAAGCTGAAGCTCACCATGTCAGCGGAAAAGACCCTCGTCACGCACGGACACGATAAAGCCCGGTTTTTGGGCTATGACGTTACCGTGAATGACGATAATTCCACCCGCAAAACCTCAAAGGGACAGACACGTATCTATATGAACCGTGTCAAGTTATATCTTCCCCGCGAAAAGTGGATTGGGAAACTGCTGGACTACGGCGTTTTGAAAATCTCAAGGGGTGAAAACGGGGGCGAAAAATGGAAGCCGTTACAGCGGGATGACTATATGTATCTCGCTCCCCATGAAATCGTAATGCAGTACAACGCGCAAATCAGGGGCATTTACAATTATTACCGCCTTGCGTCCAATGTGTCAGTGCTAAGTAAATTCCGCTATGTCATGGAATACAGTATGTACAAAACCCTTGCCGGGAAATACCAAATCACCATGACTAAGGCAAAGCTGAAATACACAAAAGGCGGAGCCTTCTCTGTTCCCTATCAGAACAAGTCCGGTGAGAAAACAGTAACTTTCTACGATGAGGGCTTCCGGCGCGTGAAATTCGCAATGGGGAGCTTCGTTGACCAAACACCCGAATATGCCAAGCTAAACAAACCGGGAGAACTGTTCTTCCGCTACAAAGCGGGAAAATGTGAACTCTGTGGCATAAAAAGCAAGGATGTGACGGTTCATCAGGTGGGTACGCTGAAAGTATTGACCGGACAGACCGAATGGGAACGAGTTATGCTGAAAAAACGGCGCAAAACCCTAATTGTTTGTAGAGATTGCCACGCAAATATCCATACTCCTGTAGATTGAGTAGAGGGGGAGCCGTATACATTGAGAGGTGTACGTACGGTTCCGGGGCGAGTGCCCGGAAACCTGCCGTAGCAATACGGTAAGGCGCTGGGTACTTAGCCTACAACGTGAGTCTGCCGGATGACTTTGACAAGATACTTTCCGTTATGCGCTCACGCGGCGTGTCGGTAAGTATCATACTCCAAAACATGGCGCAGTTAAAGGCTTTGTTCGAGAAACAATGGGAGAGCATTTGCGGCAACTGCGACGAGTTTTTGTATCTCGGCGGTAACGAGCAGAGTACGCATAAGTACGTTTCAGAACTGCTTGGCAAGGAAACGCTGGACACTCAAACTCACGGAAAAAGCACCGGGCACAGCGGCAATTACAGCACGAACTATCAGAACACAGGACGCGAACTGCTGACCCCGGACGAGGTTCGTATGCTGGACAACCGTTACGCACTGCTGTTTATCCGTGGCGAACGCCCGGTTATGGACGAGAAATACGACATTATGCGGCACCCCGGCGTGAGCGGAACCGCTGACGGCAAAGCCGGAGTGTTCCGGCACGGCGAAGTCACGAAATCCGTGGCGGCAATCGTCTTTGACGAGAATTTAGACCCGGCGAAGCTGCCGGAACTCCAACTCCCGGAGAGCGCAACCTACGAATTGCTTTCCGAAGAAGATTTGGAAGAATTGTTTACTAAAAAAGAGGAGGCTTCAATCAGATGAAAAAGCAAAACAGCAACACGCCAAAGGGCGTAAAAAAAGGACTGCGGATTTACGCGGCGGTTATCGCAATCGCCGCCTTGACGTTCAATTTCGGAATGACGGCGTTCGCGGCGGCAACCACGGGAGGCAACGACCCGATTCAGATGGTCAACAACCTGAGTGACTTCATATTCGGGCTAATTAGGGCAATCGGTATGATTCTTATCGGTTTCGGCGTCGTTCAAGTCGGCTTGTCGCTGAAAAGCCACGACCCAAGCCAGCGGGCGAACGGCTTTATGACGCTTGCGGGCGGCATTATCATCATGCTGGCGAAAGAAATCTTAGCCCTCATCGTAGGGTAAGGCGGGAGGTTTGGCGTATGCAACAGCATTATATCAGTAAGTGCGAGTGTCACATACACTCGCTCGACGGCGGGCTTGCGGAAGCCACAATCCTCAAACGGATTGAGGACAATCTGTACCTTGCCGACTACAACGGAGTGAAATGCACGGCGTTCTACCACCCGTTATTGGCGCGTTACTGCGTCGATGACGTAAACGGGCGTATCGGTGATAATGTACACGATGGCAGATAAACACAGCGCGGGGCAGGGCTGAAAAGCCCTGTTCTGCAACCTTTATAAGGAGATGAGCAAAATGGACGACACAAGAAAAGACATACGGTTCATAAACAGCGAATACAAAACGCTGTTCACGATTAAGGACGGTGAGCGCATTAAATTCACGTCCGGCTACGACGGCCAGGTTTCCACCCGGAAATGCCGCTGGCTCGACGAAACACATCTCACCGTAAACGGTGAAACATATCATAGCTGTCAGCTTGCCGAAATATGCGAACGCAACGGGCATACGATTGAACCCGCCGCCGCGCCGGAACCTAAGCTTGACGTTCTCGCGGCGAAGTACGGCGATAATATGCAAGCTATTGAAATCCCAATGACGGAAACGGCGATTGGTGAGTTGGTCGGCGGCGAATATGAAATATCGCCGCTGCGCTACCAAAGCGGCAAAATCGCCGCCGCCCTCGTTCGCGGCGCGGACGGCATAGCGGTCTGCGGTATCGGTAAGTACGATACGCTCACGAGTTTGCACCCGTATACCGCGCAGACGTATAAGCGGGAGTTAAGTCCCGCCGAATCGTCAAAAATCGACGCGGTTTGCGCCGCGAACAAAAATCCGAAAGAGCGCGAGTATGGACGGTAAATCACAGCAGGGCAAGCCGGAAACGGTTTGCCCTGCTTTTTACAAGGAGGGAGGTGGTTAATCGGTGAACTGGATTGTAGACAATCTAAACA
>JAITOS010000100.1 GCA_031289815.1 Peptococcaceae bacterium
GCAAAAACAGAAAGGAATGGTCATCAATATGGATACGACGGACCATTTACAGAACATCATCCAGCGGCAAAAAGAGCTTCTGGCACAGCTCGAAGCCGCCTACCGAGCGGTTGAGGGCAGGGATGTAACCAGGGAAAACACAGCGTTGAAGGCGGAGCTGGAAAAGCTGCGGCTGGACTTTGAGCGGGCGGAAAATAGCGCGGCGACGCTGGCCGGCGAAAACGCGGGACTGAAAAACGCTTTGTATGAACAGATGTATAATGAAAAAATCAACATGATTCACACCGCAACGCAAAAAATGGATATCTATTTTCGCGCAGGAACAGACGGCGAACTAAACAAGCTGACGGCGCTGGAGAACCGCGTCAGAGCGCGGATAGACAGCATCACGGCGACCTTGGTTCAGCATAACATCGACGCGCAGGACGACGTTTACAAAAAACTTTATGAATTAACCGCGTTGCTGGACAGCAAGGTGACGCAGGCGCGCGCAAAGGCCGCGCAAGTGTCGGCGGTTTTTTCACCAGAAGAGCGCGAGGAGCTTGAAGGGCTTAAAAACGAGCAAATTACGGATGAGCAAGTGCGTTCCGTGGCCAAAAAGAATAATCTGGAAAGATTTGTAGGGCTGAATTTACTGAACGCCATTGGGATCTTTTTGTTAATCATCGGCGTGATCACCGCGGCGAGATATACTTATGTCCAATTACCCGATCTTTTAAAAGGGATCATGATGTTTGCTCTGGGCGGCGTCATGCTGGCGGCGGGGGAAATTTTAAACCGGAAGAAACCGAATGTTTTTTCCCTCGGCATTTCCGCGGGCGGCGTCGGTCTCCTGTATGTGGCCCTGGCGACCAGCTATTTTGGGCTGCACATCCTGGATGTGTACCCGGCGATTGCGGTATGCTTATTGGTGACGGCGGGCGCGTTTGTACTGTCTGACCGCTATCATTCGCAGACGATCACGGCCTTTGCCCTGATTGGCGGCTATCTGCCGTTATTCTCTATCGGCGGGGATACTGCCATGCTGTACGGCGCTATGATCTATTTTGTGGTTCTGAATTTGCTTGCGCTGCTGCTTTCCTTTAACAAGAAGTGGCGGGTAGCGTCGTTTATCGGCTTGTTTCTCAATATTGTGGGAACGGTTTGTATCTGCCTGATAGGAATGGATTTTTATGCAGCGGGTTTTTATTTTCCTCACATGGGGGGTCACATCCTTGAACGGGTGACGACCATTCTTTACGTGACCTTTGCCTTTCTCGTGTACACTCTGATACCGATCGTCAGCACTTACCGCACGAAGACGAAATTCAGGAAGTCCGATGTGGTGCTGCTGGCCATCAATACGGTTTTCAGCAGTTTAATCATGTATGGCGTGTTTTACGCCTTCGATTGGCAGGACTATCACGGTCTGCTCGCCATCGGATTTGCCGTGATTTATCTGCTGCTGGGCCGCTTTGTGGAAAAGAAAGTTTCCGGAGAAGACCGCTATGCCAAGGCGTTGTTTTATCTGACCGGTCTGGCCTTTGTGGTGCTGATCATTCCGCTGCAATTCGGGCGGGCTTGGCTGTCGCTGGGATGGCTGGCGGAGGGGGTACTGCTCGCCGCCTATGGTATTTTGCATCAGAAAGAATCCTTTAAGCGCGCGGGAGGGGTCATCAGTCTGCTGTGTTTAGGGGCGTTTGTGCTGTTTGACTGCCTGTGGGCATGGCGGGACGCTTTATTCGCGTACAAGTATTTGGCAATCACGCTGGGGAGCGCAGTCATTTTGGGCGCGTATATGTACAAAAAAACGATGGCGGGGCAGTTTGTGAGGCTTTACAAGTGTGCCGCCCTGGCTAACGTGTGGCTCTATATGCTGTATATCCTGGGAAAATTGGAAGATATCTTACTTCGGGTTTACCCTGGGCAGACGACCTATCATATTCATTACCTGATGGCCGCCGCCGCTATCGTCGCCACTTTTTTGCTGGCGTATACCGTGCCGCGGATAAGGCTTTTATCTGACCTGGGAACGAAAATATTGGCCGTCGTCCTTTACGCCGCGGGGCTTCTGGGGCTGTTTTGCCTGAACGTGGTCAACCGTCCCATCGCCCATGAGTATTTGCGAGCGGCGACGCCGTCCCTTGGCATCACGCTGGTGGGCGTCGTGATTTTGCTGGCGGTGGGGCTGTTATCGGTTCTGGCGGCGCGCGACTTGGTGAAGCTGATTGTCACCGAGCGTAAGCTGGGTGTTGAATGGTATCCTTTAATCATTTTCGGCTATTTTGTGATCATTCTCACGCAAAACCTCATCACGCAATTCAACCTGTCATTTTCCAGCGCCGTCATCAGTATCATCTATGTGCTGACGGCGCTGGCGTGGATCGTTTTCGGCTTTATGAAGCGGTATTCCTTTATCCGGCGCTTTGGTCTGGGACTGGCGATTTTAGCGGTCGTTAAATTATTCCTGGTGGATCTGGCCAGCTTGACGCAGGGCTACCGCATCGTATCGTATTTCGCCCTCGGCGTCACTCTGATCGCCATCTCCTTTGTGTATCAATACTTCAGCAAACGGTTGGAATTAAAAGAGGGGGTGGCCGCTGATGTGGAAAAGAAACATTAGGATCGCCAGTATCGTAAGTATCGTAATTTTGCTGAGCTTTTTCGCCACCACGGTCCTGGCGCACCAGGCCGCCATTGAAATAAGCGGCGAGAACGACTACAAAGCGATCCGCCTGACGCCGCCGATTTATAACGCGGCCAACAGCGATCTGTCCGATCTGTGGCTCAAGGACAGCCAGGGTGAAAACGTGCCGTACTTTATCCGTACCGGTTTTCAAAAGACGTACAAAAATAGAGAAGTGTACGGGATGGAGCTGATTGATTCTTACACCAAGGATAGCAGCTTTTATTTTGACTACAAGATTGCGGACGAGCGAAGCGACGACACAGTGGCGACCTCGATTGAGCTTACGACTGCAAACACGAATTTCGCCAAGGCGGTGGCGCTGTATGGCAGCTACGATAACAGTCATTGGGAGTTTGTGCAAAGCGACACGCTGTACGCCATCGACGGCAGGGAAAAACTTCGCGTTGCCTTTGACCAGCCGCAGAAATTTACGCATTACCGCTTCAAGCTGGAAAATAATTTGGAGAAAATCTCTTTTGCGGCAGTCAGTCTGGTGTACGACATGGCGACCAGCGAGGAAGTCTATTTTATAGAAAATTTCAGGCCGACATTCAGGGTGGAGGAAAAGGATAACCGAACCTATATAGAGATAGACGGCTTAAAGAATCTGCGCTTGTGCGACCTCACGCTTGAGTCGGACAGTATGTTTAAACGCATGGTCAGCGCCCCGAGCGGCGTAAGCAAGGAGCTGTATCAGCTGTCGCTCAACGGCATAGCCTACACCGATATGACCATCCCGCTGGGTTGGCAGCTTTCGCGGGAGGATCGTTACGTGGTGACGATCGTCAACAACGACGACAAGCCCATCCATATCGACGGGATCACCGTGCGTTACTACGCGGATGAGGTGGTATTTGCGGGCAATACGGCGGCAAGCTATACGCTGGAATTCGGCGCGGCTGAAACGGCGGCAGCGCCGGTGTATGACATCGCAAGCTACGCCGACGAGGTGTTAAAGGGGGCGATCGACACGGTAGCCGTGGGTGAAATAACGGTAGACGCAGCGGAAGAAGCGTCGCCGGAGCCTGATTATTCCCTCGTTTTCAATGGCGTGGTGGTGGTCGTCGCCTTATTATTGGGCGGGGTGATTTTGCTCAGGCTCAGGCGGAAAGGGTGAGAGAGTACCGGAAACCTCATTTGAACCGGCGGCGGTTTCAACATTTTTTGATCTTATGGAGAAATTTTGAAGCAACGATAATGATGCAGAAGTCTCTTTGCCAGGTAAATAACTCTTTGGCCGGACTTATGCCACTACGTCAGACAACAGCACGATACAAAACAATAATTTGAATATGATTTTTGGCAGAGCCGAAAACCTTTCCAGAGTAGCGCCTGCATTTTTCTGATCACGCAGGGTAAATTCGGAGGGCCAAAAGCATAGTAGTAATTTTCTAAGGAGCGTACAATGCATATGTGGTTTGGCTTTTTTTGGCGCACGACACTCCTCTAGACTTGCGACTAAAAATAGTTGCATTTTTCTCTGACCTGGATATACTATATAGGGGTGATATTTTGAGCAGGAAGGATAAACTGGCAGAACGACTGCTCTCCCGGCCAACGGATTTTACGTTCGACGAATTGACTTCGTTGCTGGGCTGCTTCGGATATGTGATTGCGGGTGCGGGAAAGACTGGCGGTTCCAGGGTGGCGTTTGTTAACGAGGATGACTATATCCGGCTACACAAACCGCATCCAAGGAATGTTCTGAAACAATATCAGATTGACGGGCTGATCGCGGCTTTAACAGAAAGGGGATTGTTATGAGCGGTTTTGATAGTAAAAGTTATTTGCATTATAAAGAGTATGCCGGCAGCGTCGAGTTTTCTGAAGCTGACGCCGTGTTTCATGGCAAGGTCGTCGGAATCAAGTCGCTCATTTCTTTTGAGGGCGACAGTGTGACGGCGATTATTGAGGACTTCCGCCATGCGGTTGATGAATATCTCGATTTTTGTGCCGCGAACGGACAACCGCCCGAAAAACCGTTCAAAGGTTCTTTCAATGTGCGGGTCGGAGCTGACTTGCACCGCAAAGCGGCGCTCATGGCTTCGGCGCGCGGTGTTTCCCTGAACGCGCTGGTTGAAGAATCGCTCCGGCAAACCGTGAACCAATAGCAATAAGACGGCCTTTGCATAGATGAGCAGATGCCGGCTTATTGCTGTATACACGGACAAGAAGAGTGGGTGGTGGCCAAGAATGGCGGGGTGAATAGCTTATCAGAATTTATACTGTTTAAACATGGCCTCCAGGTGGGCCGCTAATTTAGCCAGAACGTCAGCGGCGGCGACGATTTCCTGTATTCCCGCCGATTGTTCCTCCGTGGCGGCGGAAATGGTCTGGCTTTCGCCTGCCGTGTCGGTAGAGATAACGCGTATTTTTTCGACCGATTCGGTTACTTTATTATTGGAAGCCGACAGAATGTGGACGCTCTCGGTAATGCCTTGAACGGCTTCATTGACGTTATTGATCTGCTGTTGAATCGTATTAAAGGACTCGCCGGCGGCTAAAACGACTTCCTGCCCGGTGCTGACCTCTTGCGCGCTCTGATCCATCTGCTGGATGGCGACCTGAATTTGCGATTGGATTTCGTGAATCATCTGGGCGATACTGCCGGCGGATTCTTCCGCTTGCTCGGCCAGCTTCCGGACTTCTTCGGCCACGATGGAAAAACCGCGTCCGTGTTCTCCGGCCCGGGCGGCTTCAATCGCCGCGTTTAAGGCCAGAAGATTCGTTTGTGAGGCAATGCCGGTAATCGTATCGACGACCTGGCTGATTTTTTCGGAAAAGGTTCCTAAATTTCGGATCGCGTTGGCCGTATCCTGGACAATCACGTTGATATTGGTAATAGAATCGACCGCGTGCTGAATCGCTTTTCCCCCTGCCGAAACCGCGGAGGCCGATGTTTCGGCGACGTGTTCCATAGAGGAGGCGTGTTGGGAAATGCCGCTGATTTCATTGCCGATATCCTTGACGGCTTCAACCGTATCGTCAACGACGTTTACCTGATCTTGCGCGCCTTGCGCTACGTGAGAGACCGTGACAGCAACTTGATTCGCGCCCTCCGCCGACTGAGCGGCGCTTGATTTAAGCTCATTGCTGGCGGAGGCAATTTGGGCCGCCGCGCTGCCGATCTGTTCCATAGTAGATTGGAGTTTGTCCGCCATATTGATAAAATCTTGCTGAAGCAGACCGATTTCATCCGTTCCTTTGGTGGTGATCCTCCTGGTCTGGGTAAAATCACCCGAGGCAATCGTGTTGGCCTGTTCCGCAATCCTTTTAATGGGATCAGCCACAAACTTCGTGCAGAACAGAGCGATAAGGGCGCTCAGCAGGGAAGCAACCACGATGATAATAACGGTCTGTCTGCCGCTTTTCTTGACGTCCGCCATCGCGTCAGCATACGTCATCCGCGTGGCTACGCCCAGCGTGGTTCCCGGAATGTTGGTGTAGGCGGTGATGACTTTGACGCCGTCGAATTCATAAATCTGATGCCCGGAGTGACCGGCAATGGCTTCTTTCGCCATGTTTTGAAGTTCCGGAGCGACCAAAGCCGCGTCTTTCTCATCGGGATTGATGAGCTTGAGGGAACCGATGTATTCCGGGACGGGGTGGGCGAATACCAAACCGTTTTTACCGTCAAAGGCAAAAGAGTAATGACTGTCGCTCTTTTGACTTTGCGTGACCACCCCTTGTAGTTTATCAATGTTGATGGCGATGCCCAAATATCTTTCCGGCGCGCCGGGCGTCCTGATAGGGGTAGCAATCATCAGCGACGCTTTTTTAGTCGATTGGGACATGAGAATTTCGCGTGAAATCACGGTTTGCTGCGTTTTTTTAAGCTCCTGTAAATATTCCCTGTCGGCCAGGGAGCCTGGTTCCCCTTTTTCATTCGCTAATTTATATAGCGCGGAATCCGTGATAAACACGGTGGAGAAGATTTGATTTTGACTTTGGATGGCCAGTAATCCTTGAATGAGAACATTGACGTCCTCCGCGGCGAAGGCGACGTCATAGCTGGCGGTTTCCAGAACGGAAACCGTCTTCATGATTTCTGTTTGCAGTCTGGAGGCCGTCAAAATAGCGGTGCTTAACTCATTCTCTTCCACCGCGGCTTCAATTTGGGAAACATTTTTCTGATAGGTATAGATCTGCACGGTGGAAACGGTCAGGATGATGAGCAGCACGATGATCGCGGTTAATTTGGTGCGGATGCTGATAAATTTATGTTTCTTGGGCTCTTTGGCAATGGTCATGATCAATAAATCCTCCCTTAATGCATTCCTCAAATTTCTTAAATTCAAAGAGCTATTTGAATTCATGGCGTCGTCGATGATCAAAAAATTTGATATACCCATTTAATATATCGGCTAAAAGAGCAGATTTGTATAATCTATAAAGGAAAATGACAGCAGAGCGGTTGGCTGACCGGAGAAATCCGGGGAACCGCATGGAGGACTTGAACAGAATGTGTTACAATAAGAGGGGTTAGAGTGAGCTGAAATTGTAACAGATTGAGGATACAGATGATTGGCATAGGGACGATCGTAAATGTTTTACTGATTCTTATAGGCGGGGCACTGGGGCTGTTTCTGAAAAAAATCTTATCGCAGCGTCTGACGGACACGATTTTACAGGGAATCGGGCTGGCCGTTGTCCTGATTGGGCTTAGCGGCGCTTTAAAAGCGGCTTTTACCGTGGTTGACGGAGAAATCAGCGCAAATTATACGCTTTTGATGATCCTGTCGTTAGCCTTGGGAGCCTTGATCGGCGAATGGCTGGATATAGAGAAGCGGCTGGAGAATTTTGCCGCGTTTTGGGCGGGAAAATTCACGAAGAGTGATTCCGGCCTGTTTGCGCAGGGCTTCGTAACCGCGACCCTGGTTTTCTGCGTGGGGGCGATGGCGATTGTCGGCGCGCTGGAGGACGGGATTCACCGCAACACGGATATATTGTTCGCTAAATCCATGCTGGACGCGATCGCGGCGATGGTGTTCGCTTCCACGATGGGCGTGGGCGTTTTATTTTCCGCCGTATCGGTCGCTGTTTATCAAGGGGCGATGACCCTGCTGGCGAGCTTGATTGCCCCCTATTTACAGCCGGAAGTCATCACGCAAATGTCCTATATCGGCTCGATTCTGATTCTGGCTATCGGCTTGAACATGTTGAAGATAGCGAAAATAAAAGTCGGGAATCTCCTTTTGGCGATATTCGTGCCGCTGGTTTACTATATCGTGAAGTCGCTATTCTCCCTTGCGGGGATGTAACGGGACGGCGGGGGATCAGCGAAAGGCTCTCGTAAAGGCGAATATCGCAGCATTGCGGACAGATGACGGGGCGGCGTCTCCGAACGCTAAAAATAAGAATGTTTTCTAGTAATTTTTGCCAAAAAACTTGAAATTTGTCCGATATTGAGGTACTATCGGAGTTAGACATGGATGGTATGTGTCATGCTGAATCCGGCGCAAGCCGGAGCGGGGGATGAAATTTTTGGGGTGAATCGCGTGATCTGCGCGTAGGGCTTTACACCTTTTGGCCCGAATCCGTCAACTAACCTCGTAAGCGAAGAAAGGTGGAAATCGCGCGTGTATTCATTATCAAAGCTGCCGCGTCTGACGGGGAGCGTACTTTTGGGGACGGTTTTGGCGGGTGGCGTGTTCGGTTATGCGGTGCTGGGATGGGTCGCTGTCCAAAAAGTGATCGTTCAGCAGAATGCGCAACCGCATCAAGAGCGAATCGAAATGGCTCAGGGACAAGCTCAGGAAACGGAATCAGGACAAGGACTGGAATTGAGATTAGAACCGGAACCGGAAAAAGCTCAGGAAGAGCAGGAACCTGAAACGAGGGTGACGGAACCAGTGGCGGAGATAACCGCCGCCGCCATAGCGCCGTTGGCAGCGCCAGAAGTTGAGCCGGAAAGCGTCCAGCCGGTAACGCCGGAGTGGGAACCAGCCGTTCAGGAGCTGCCGCTCGTCGCGCAAGATACGGAAGCAGAACCGGTGGTTTTGGCATCAGAACCAGAGCCGGAACCGCCCGTTCAAGAGGCGCAGCCGGTTTCCCGTGGAAACCGGAGCCACGCGGAAATTGCGGAATTGGCGCTTACTTTGGTGGGTATTCCTTATGTAGCCGGCGGGAGCTCCAGAAACGG
>JAITOS010000163.1 GCA_031289815.1 Peptococcaceae bacterium
GTTTTCACTTCGGCGAGAGTGTAATTCCGCTGGATGTGCAGAACTTTGTTTTCCCAATCAACATCCGTCCATTTCAACGCTAACGCTTCGCCGATGCGTATGCCGGTACACAACATTAAAATGGGCGCCGCCCCTAAGCGATAGAGGGGTCCGCCGCTGGGGGACTGTTTTCCAAGCTGATCTATGAGCGCCCTGCACTCGTTGGTGGTAAGCGGTCGCATCTCTTTTGGTTTGGGCAGTAACTCGTTTTTTTGTCCAGGGCAAGCTACTCCGAGCATCGGGCTTCTCACAATATCGCCCTTAATCATCGCGCTTTTGAAGTAGGTGCCGAGAAGAGTGTGGGTTTGTTTAATAAGCCCATGAGAATACCCTTGATCTATTAAGCTGTGGATGACACTTTGGCAGTGGTCGGACGTTACGTTGATAAGCGGTACTGTCCCAATATAGGGAGCGATATGATGCTCCATCAGACTGCGATAAAGCACATGAGTATTTTCGACGATTCTGAGTTTACGCACTTTTAGCCACTTTTGAAAATGTTCATCTACAGTTATTGTTCTGGATACATTTGGTTGAGGAGTGTCTGCCTCTTTTCGCATTTCACGCAAAAACTTTTTCGCTTCACCTTCCGTCTTGGCGTACTTGGAGCGGCGATCCGGTTTCCCGTTGGGAAGTCTGCCGTATACATATCTGGCCTCCCACTTGCCTGATTTCTGATTGAACCTGATCGAACCGTCGCCCTTGTCTTGCCGTGGTTTTTGTGAAGTCGCCTTACTCATGTTAAATCTCCCCCTTTAAAATTGGAAAAAATCTTTAGCAAAACCAGTATGCCAGAAGTCGATAAAGCCATAGTTTTTTACCGCGAAGTACCCCTTGTTTTACCCCTTATCCAGCAGGAACTGACCAGATTAAACCCTAATAAATGGGATATATAGAAACAAACGGTCGTTCGTTCGAGAGCAATTAATTTGACATCTTCATACATCCCAAGTAAGATGAGAGAGTAAAATAAAAAGCCAAAATCCCGGTAATAAAGGGGTTTGTGGCTTTTAATCACGGTGGAGCGGGCAAACCAGATGAGTGATTGTGAGCTATCACCTCTTGTGTTTTGGCGATGTTGACAAATCTCCATCGGATTGTATAATATTAGATATTTATTTTTTCATTTAGCTCTATCTTGCTGAATAATCAGAAAGGTGGTTCTTCCGTGTTAATAGTACAAAAGTATGGCGGTTCATCGGTAGCAAACGCAGAACGTATTCAACGAGTGGCCCGCAGAGTAGCTGATTCTCATCAGGAAAATCAGCAGATGGTGGTCGTCGTCTCGGCTATGGGGGATACGACGGATGAATTAATCGATTTAATACATCAACTGTCGCCGCAGCCGTCAGAGAGAGAGACGGACGTGATCCTTTCTACCGGAGAGCAGGTTTCGATGGCTCTGTTGGCGATCGCCTTAGAGGCGCTGGGACGGCCTGCCGTTTCTTTTACCGGGGCGCAAGCGGGAATTCTGACCGACAACGCTCACGGGAAAGCCCGGATCTTTGAAATTAACGCTCAGCGTATACAAGAAGAGCTTCAGCAGGGGAAGATCGTCATTGTCGCCGGCTTTCAGGGAATGAGTCAGGAAGGGCATATTACGACCTTGGGCCGGGGCGGCTCAGATACGACGGCGGTGGCGCTGGCGGCGGCGCTGAAAGCGGACGTCTGTGAAATTTATACGGATGTTGACGGCGTGTACACGACGGATCCCCGTATCGTCCCGGAAGCGCGTAAATTAGAGGTCATTTCCTTTGATGAAATGCTGGAAATGGCCAGCCTGGGGGCGGGAGTATTGCATCCGCGCTCGGTGGAATTGGCCAAAAAATATCAGATGCCCATTCATGTACGCTCCAGCTTTAACCGGAATGAAGGAACGATGGTCAAGGAGGTAGAAAATATGGAACGCTCAATCGCGGTTACAGGGGTGGCCTATGATGTGAACGTAGCGAAAATCGGGGTGTATGATCTCTATGATCAGCCGGGGATCGCTTATAAGCTCTTTAAAACATTAAGTGAAAAAAAAGTGAATGTGGACATGATCGTCCAGAGCGCTACGCGCAATCGGCTGAATGATATCGCCTTTACCTGTTCGCAAGCGGATTTGCCGAAGGCGCTGGAGATTGTGGAGACGCTTCTGCCGGAGGTAGGCGCAACTTCTTTTTCCAGTGACGACAGCGTAGCGAAGGTTTCCATCGTCGGCGCGGGGATGGTGAGCAACCCAGGCGTGGCGGCGAGTATGTTTGAAACCCTGGTCGATGAAGGGATCAATATTGAAATGATCAGTACCTCCGAGATCAAGGTATCCTGCATTATCAAGGCGGACGCGATTAAAACAGCGGTTCAGGCCCTGCATAAAAAATTCAATTTGGCGTAAGGCAAAGAAGGCGGAAAGAAAAGCGCGGCAAATGACGCAGGAAGAGAGATTGACATAGAGTGATGTTTTATCTGATGGTATTGGTGGCGCTCGTTCTTTACGGCGGTTTGAACTATTATGTCGGCTTACGCGGCTGGCAAATCCTCGTCGGCTTCCTGCCGCTGCTGAACAGCAAGGTCTATTGGGTGCTGTTCTGGCTGATTGCCTTTTCCTATATCATCGGGCAGTTGAGCGGGAGCTTTCTCCCGGAAACGATCCGGCGGATCTTCAGCGTGGCGGGGGCGTACTGGCTGGGCGTTCTGTTTTATTCATTCCTGCTGTTGCTGGCGCTGGACGTCGTTCGTTTAGCGGCGCGAGTACTTCATCTTTGGCCAAAAGAAATAGCGCCGGTCCTCGCCCGCAGTGCGGGAGCGGCGGTGCTGCTGGTGGTGGCGGCTGTGGTGCTGTACGGCGTGTGGAACGCCCGACAGCCGCGGATCACGGGCTATGAGCTCCAGCTCGGCAAGAAGGCCGGGTCGCTGGAAAGCCTGAACATCATTGTGGCGGCGGATATTCACTTGGGAACTCTGACCCGCTCCGGTTATGTCGAAGATTTTGTAAACGGGGTCAACCAGCAAACCCCGGACATCGTTTTTCTGGTCGGGGATATCGTCGAAAAGCTGGAGCCGCGCATTGAAGAGGAAATCGCCGCTTATTTCCCCCTGATCCAATCGAAGTACGGAACTTACGCGGTTCTGGGAAATCACGAGTACATCGACGGCCATCCGGAGGAAATCAGCCGACATTTAAGCGCGGCGGGCGTGAAAGTGCTGCGCGATGAAACGGTTCGGATCGGGGATGAATTTTACCTGATTGGCCGGGATGATCTGGCAAACGCCCGCTCTGGGTCAGTGAAGGATTTAGCGGCCCTGATGCCGACGGCTCAAAACGAAAACGAGCAAAACCTGCCGGTCATCGTCCTGGATCACCAGCCGTCGCGCTTAAATGAAGCCGCCGCGCTGGGCGCAGATCTGCAATTTTCCGGCCATACACATCATGGGCAGCTGTTTCCCATTCAGTATCTTACGCGCAGGATCTTTGAAAACGATTACGGCTATCTGCAAAAAGGGGATCTCCACAGTATTGTTACCTCCGGGTATGGCACCTGGGGCCCGCCGTTAAGGGTGGGGAACCATCCGGAATTAGTGAGGGTCATCCTGCGTTTTTAGTTAGCTCAGCGCTTTTTCCAGAATGGCGTTTAAGCGGTGAACCATGCCTCTGGGGTCGAGGATGAGACCGGCGGCGATCTGCGCGTTTTCCAGCAGCTGTTCCGCGGCCATTTTGGCAAATTCCGCGTCGCTGGAGCGCAAGGCGTGCAAGCGCTGGATGATGGCGTGGCGGCCGTTGATTTCCAGGACGCCCGCTTCGATTCCAGGAGCATCCTTGTTGACCATCTGCATCATGCGCTGCATACTATAGGCGCTGTGCGGGTTTAAGACCAGGGCGGGGCTGTCTACCAAACGGGCGGAAGCGCGGACTTCCGTCACCTTTTCCTGTAAGGTTTCTTTCAGCCATTGAATCAGACTGTTCAGATCCTCTTCGCTGAGCGACTCTTTTTCGGCGGAGACGGGAGCTCCCGGCAAATTCAAATCGGTTTGGTCGGCGGAAAGGAGCTGTTTGCCGTCAAATTCTCCCACCAGGCTGAAGATATAGTCGTCGATGGGATCGTGGGTAAAGATGACTTCAATCTGCTGATCGCGGAAGGCTTCCAGGTAAGGGCTGGCGGCGATCGATTCCTTCGAGAGTCCGTTGATGTAATAAATGGCGGTTTGCTCCTCTTTCATCCGGCTCACATAATCGCTTAAAGACACGAATTCGTCCGCCGCTGTCTGGGAGGAATCAAAGCGCAGCAGCTTGACCAGGTCGTTGCGGTGCGTGAAATCGGAAGCGGCGCCTTCCTTGATAAACATACTGAATTTATCCCAAAACTCCTGATAGCGCTCCTTGTCATCGGTCGCCAGTTCCTCCAGCTGTTTTAACAACTGCTTGGTCACGACGCGGTTGATCTTGGAGACCAGGGCGCTGTCCTGCATCGTTTCCCGGGAGATATTGAGCGGTAATTCTTCGCTGTCAATAATGCCTTTCACAAAACGCAGCCATTCCGGTAGAATATCTTTCGCCTGCTCCATGATCAGTACTTTTTTGCAATAGACGTTGACGCCGGGTTCGGTGCGGCCAAAACCATAACGCTCAAAATTATCCCTGGGCAAGAACAGCAAGGAATGGATCGCCAGCGGCGCGTCCGCGGAAAAGTGCATACGCAGCAGCGGTTCGTCATGAGCGTTGGCGAGAAATTTATAAAACTCGGTGTATTCTTCATCGGGAATCTCGTTTTTGTTTTTGGTCCAGATGGCTTGGATGGTATTGACTTTGTCCCCGTTGAGCAGAATCGGGTAAGGGACAAAGCTGGAGTATTGCTTGATGATCCGGGTAATGGTTTCCGGCTCCCCGAACTGGAAGGCGTCGTCTTTCAGGGTCAGTACGATCTTAGTCCCGCGAGGATGACCCGGCGCCGCTTCAATCGTGTATTCGCCGATGCCGTCGGATTCCCATACATAGCTTTCCTCCTCCGGCCGGTAAGAACGGGTATAGACGGTTACTTTCCGGGCGGCCATAAAGGCGGCGTAAAAACCGACGCCAAACTGGCCGATCAGGTTGACGTCATTGGACGCGCTTTCGGTAAGCCGCCGGATAAATTCTTTGGAGCCGGAGTGGGCGATGGTACCGAGATTTTTGACGAGCTCTTCCTGGGTCATGCCGATCCCGGTATCGGTAATCGTCAGGGTATGGGCGTCCTTATCCGCTTCGATCTGAATTTCCAGGGCGGATTCGGAGTCGGCGATTTCCTGTCCGGTGATTTGCAGGTAGCGGATTTTTTCTAAAGCGTCGGCGGCGTTGGAAATCAGTTCCCGCAAGAAAACTTCCCGCTCGGTATAAAGAGAATTTATCACAATGTCCAATAACTGTTTGACTTCTGTCTGGAATTCGTGTTTCTGGCTGGCGTTTACGTCCATTGATGTGAACCTCCCTGATGAATTTTTTACGGCGTGAGCAGAACAATTGCCAAATATTATTATAAAGACCCGGCGCTGTGAAGTCAAAAATAAAAAGAATCAATGCGCGCGGGCATTGATTCTTCGTAAGACAAAGGAATACAGTCTATTGCATATGAGCGTCTTGCTGGATCTGGGCGCAACTCTGCCTGGTGCGGGTGAACTGCTCTGGAGGCGCGGCTTCAACCTTGTACCAGCCTTTGGAATTCATGTAGTCATAGAGCAGTTTCTGATTTTGCAGCGATTTGGTCAGCATTTGCGTTAATTGACTGCGGACGTGGTTGTTGGCGCTTTCGGTAATGGCCGTGCATAATGAAGTGCAGATGAGTTTTAACTGGTATAATAAAGTACCGACGGCTTCTTTTTCAGATTGCAAGGGTTGTTGCATAAGACGTAAACCTCCTTATTGTACCATACCGTTAGAATTGACCATAGAAGATATGCTGGGAATCCATTGATGGTAATCGTTGCAAATGGTCTGAGCGATCGCTTTTCCCTGATGGTCGCCGCTGACTTGCGAGACTTGGCAGCAAACTTTATCGGTTGACTCAAGCAGCTTGGCTACATCCTCAAGATAAAGAAGCTCTTTGGTTGATAAATTCATATTCACGCCTCCTTTATTGGGTACAGAGCTAGGATGTGATATCTCAGGGATAAATATGCAAACCATAAAATACCAAAAAAATGAGGCGTGCCTACACAGGAAGCCGGGGATTACTGGAGATAATAAAGAGAGGGCCGGAAGAAAGCCGGAAACGAGCGGAATCGGGAAGAATGGAGAGACGAAAAGATGGAAAAAGCGGAAGCGAAAAACGGCGAAGGGATCGGCAGCGACCGGCGCAAAATCATCATTGTGGAAGGAACCTCTGACCGGGACAGGCTTTTGGCCATTCTTGCCGAAGAAGTGACTATCCTCTGCACGAACGGAACCTTGAGCTATCAAGAGCGGGAAAGGTTAGCCGGCGGCTTGGACGCGGATGAGATCTATGTGCTGACCGACGCGGACGAAGCGGGAAATACCTTGCGGCGGCAGCTCAGGACGGAGATACCCCAGGCGCGCCACCTGTACACGCGGAAGCTCTACCGGGAGATCGCTACTACGCCCAGCGAATACTTGGCGACCATCCTGAATAAAGCGCATTTTGCGGTCAAA
>JAITOS010000006.1 GCA_031289815.1 Peptococcaceae bacterium
GCCAAAAACCCCAGCGCGCCTTCAAGACCGGGCGCGCTTATGTCGATAACAGATACATAGAAAAAAAGCGGAGCGGGAGAAGTGGGAGTGGGACAGTGAAAGGGAGCGGGAAAATCAGAAAGCTGTACAGTCTTGGCAAGCGGACGCTTTTGTGCGGGGGGGTCTTCCTGTTGCTGGGAGCGGTGCGTTTGACGCTCTTGGTCGTCCCCTTTAAACATATCGCCGCCAGACTGGGAGAGAAGATGGGGGAATCGCCGGACGCGGAAAGCTGGCCAGCGGGCCGCAAGGCGGCCAGGATCGGCTGGGCGGTAGGGAAGATGAGCCGCTATACCCCCTGGGAAAGCAAATGCCTGGTGCAGGCGGTGACGGCGCACCTCCTGCTGCGCCTGTTCGGGTTGTCCTATACCTTATATCTGGGACTGGGACTGGAAAAGGACGAGGACGGCAAGCTGAGCGCCCACGCCTGGCTGCGCTGCGGTGACTTGATCATCACCGGCGGTCGGGAAAAAGAGGGTTTTCGCTCCGTGGCGCAGTTCGCCGGGGCCGGACGGCGCTGAAAATCATGGCAACGAGAGAAAGGCGCTGACAGCGCCTTTCTGAAATTTTATCGCTTCTTTGCCCCGATAGCTACACTACATACCGCAAGTACCGCCCTAATGACGGCAATCACAGGAGCTGTTACACGCAGTATTCTTTAATTGCGGAGGGAAGAAATCGGAAGGGAAGGGAGTTCGCGCCGGGTCAGAGAAATCTTCGCAGGGATTTGCCAGAGAACTGGGGAATTCTTCGCAGGGCGGCGGTTCCGGGCAGAAGCCGAAGGCCGGAATCAGCAGCTGAACCGTGCCGGTGACTTTGACGACGACGAAAATACCGAGGGTGAGTTCGACCGCATCGCCGCTGAATAGGGGATTGGACAGCAATTCGCTTCTCGTTTCCACGCGCAAGTTGAAATCAAATTCCGAGCGGGTCGGCGGGAAATAGAGGACGATATCCTTGGCGATATCCGGTAAATTGCCGGAGAGGGTGAAGGTCTGGCAGGAATCGCGCAGGGTGAGGGTATAGGGGATCTGAAGGGTGAGCTGAACCCTGGAGAAATTCGGCCGTGAGGGAATCGGCGTGACGACGACGCTGTCGGGCAGGATTAAACCGTTGGCGAAGGTGATTCGGGCAAAGTGATAGGCTGGCTGGCACGACGACTGGCAGTTTTCCGGCAGGGCGATCGAAAAGGCGGGGAAGCATTCGCGCTGCTGGCAGCTGGCGTATACTTTTTCGACGATGATGCAGACCGATTCGGTGATTTTCTCCACTTGGCAAGGATCGTCAAAGTCGCAGACCGGGTGGCTTGGCGCAGCGGCGCAGCCGATGATGACGCCGTGGGGACAATAAGGCGCGGGAATATTCGCCTGAACCGTGTGGCTGGCGGTGTTGACGATACTAAGAGAATGATCCGCCTGATTGACCACCCAAAGCTGCTGTCCGTCGGGAGATACGGTGAGATCAAAAGGACCGCCGCAGACAGGAATGACGGCGATGCTGTCCAGCCGCTGCTCGGAAATCACATGGACGTCGTTCGATTCATGATTCGTGACGTACAGATCATGCGGGCAGCAGGGATTGGCGGCGATTCTAACCGGCGAACAGCCTACGGGGATCGTGGCTAACAGGGTAAATGTAGTGGTATCAAAGACGCTGACGCTATTGCCGCCGTTATTTACCACGAACAGTTTGGTATCATCCGAACTGGTTATTAAACCGCTCGGTGCTATGCCGGCAGGAATCGTATAGAGCAGGGTATGGGTGAAGGGATCAATGACGGATACGGTGTTACAGGCGCTGTTGCTGACATAGAGGCGGCAGCCGTCTTGGGACAGGGCGGCGTCCAGGGGGCAATTGCCGACGGGGATGGTGGCCAGGACGGATTCGCTGGGAATACAGAGGACGGAGACGGTGCCGCTTCCGGAGTTGACGACGTAGGCGGTGACGCCCGCGGAGTCGATGACCACAGCGGTGGGAGCGGTTCCTACCGGGATCACCGCCAATACTTGCTTGCTGGAGGCGCATAAGATAGAAACGGTATTGCTTCCTGAATTTGGGACGATAACCCTGGAACCATCCGGAGAGATTTGGGGAAAATAAGGAGTAATCCCTACCGGAATGGTAGTGACTAACGTTTCACTATACACATCGTATACAGCGACGGCGTTGTCGAGGGTAACCCAAGCGTGGGTTTCGAATAACATTTTGCTATTTCCCTCCTTAAATTTATGGTGACGATTTGGAGAATGCTATGTGATCACCGTATTCTATTCAAGGAGGGGAAAGGGTGTTACAACATCAGGCGTGTTCACCGCGCTTCCTTCAGCCAAAACCACGCAAAAAAGAGAGCGGCCCCCGCCAGACCGGTTTCAAGTCTGGCGCGCGGCAGCTCCCTTGCAACAAAAATCAAAGCTATTCCTGCAAAAACTCCTGAACGTAGAGGTTTCCGTAAGAGCTGCCATAAGCAACGCCAACGCCCAGGTGGGTAAAGCGCGGGTCGAGAATATTTTCTCTGTGGCCGGAGCTCTGCATCCAAGCGGCCATCGCCGCGGCAACCGTCTGATTACCGCCGATGTTTTCACCGGCCCATTGAACGGTCAAGCCAAAACTTTGCATCAAAGCCCAGGGGCTGCCATAGGTAGGGGAAGTATGATCAAAGTAGTTGTTGGTCTTCATATCCGCGGCCTTAGCCCGGGCGGCCGCAACCAGGCGAAGGTCGATTTGCAAAGGCTGAACGCCGGCGGCGGCGCGTTCTTTATTGACCAAATTCAGCATTTCCTGTTCATCGGCGCTGAGTTCAGTAGCGGAGGGAACGGAAGAGGGGTTGGACGCCGGCGGAACGGAGGTGGAATCAGCGGGCCGCTGAACCGACGAAACGCCGGCAGGCTGGGAGGGGGCTATGTTGCAGGACTGGGAAGGGCGCAGGTTACGCGGGGAGGAAGGGAGGGCGGCGGGGCTGCATGATTGAGCGGGAAGAGCACCGCAGTTCAGAGCGGCCTCTTGGGTCGGCTGGCAGAGAGCGGATAGAGAAGAGGGGAGGCGCCAGCCTTTGAGGGAAACGGTAGCGCAGTCGTTGGCCGCCGTTGGGGTTAGCGGCGCCGCGCAGCCGGAGTTAATCCGGACGACGGATCCGCAGGATGAAGGGGCGGTCGCGGCTTGGACCGGAATGGCCGCGCCAAGGGCCAAAGCGCCCGTCAGGAGTCCGATAGCCAGTTTTGATGGTTTCATGACAAAAATCCTCCTTAAATTTTGCAAACTACTGAGGCTCAAGAGACAACTTGAGTTTAACACATATGTAGTCAGTTAAGGAAGAGGTAATATATGGGAGATAAAGCGAATTTTTCTAACTTATAAAAAGAAGGGTATCATACGATAATAATAGTAACGCTTCAAAGCGGGAAAAACCTCCTTAAAATTATAGCGCAAAATTATCGTACATAAAAATGATTTGTCTGGCAGGAAATAGTTATGAGGTTGTCAAAAAGAACCTAGAGTGAGATTTTTATATGGACTGGCGGCGGCGCGGGATTTCATTGTAAAATAAAAGGCAGTATCGGCCCCGGCAAGGGTAGAAAGCGGAGTGAACGTGTGAGTGTGATCTTAGCCCAATTAAAACAGCTGTTGCAATGGCGCTCGGTTCTGGACGTCGCGATTGTCGCCTTGGTCCTGTATCAGCTGTTCATGCTGATCAAAGGGACGCGGGCGGTACAGCTTTTGAACGGCTTGATCATCTTGCTGGTGGTTTCCAATCTTTCTGACTATTTGCAGCTGGGGACGATTAGCTGGCTGCTCGATCAGGTGTGGAAGGTGATCTTTTTTGCCTTGCCGGTTGTTTTTCAGCCGGAATTGCGGCGGGCCTTGGAACAGCTGGGGCGGGGCAAGTTTTTTGTCCGCCATGCCACGCACGTGGGCCCGGAAGATTTGCTCAGAACGATTAAGGAATTGGTGCGCTGTACCCAGGTGCTGTCCAAAAACCGGATCGGCGCGCTTCTGGTGCTGGAACGCCAGACCGGCATTCAGGATATCATCGAAACGGGGATCAAAATCGACGGCGTGGTATCTTCCGAATTTCTGGTGAATATTTTCGTTCCCAATACGCCTCTGCACGACGGAGCGGTGATCATCCGCGCCGACCGGGTCGCGGCAGCCGGTTGTTTTTTGCCCCTGTCAGAAAATCCTAACATCCAAAAGGAATTAGGGACCAGGCATCGGGCGGCTTTGGGACTGACCGAGGTCAGCGACGCTTTGGTGGTGGTGGTTTCCGAAGAAACCGGCGCGATTTCCGTCGCTTTGGATGGCAGGCTGACGCGTTTTCTGGATGAAAAGGCGCTTCATGACTTGTTAATCCGTGAATTACAGGCGGAAAAACCCAGTGCGTCCATTTTGCCGTGGAGGAGGTAGGGAATGTATCGCGTTTTGAAACGAAATCTTGTTTTTAAAATAGTTTCTTTGCTCATTGCCGTTCTGCTATGGTTCTGGGTCGTCAATCAGCATCACAGTCAGGCGCTGAGTGATAATTCCTTGACGATTCCCCTGTATACCCAGTCGATACCGGCGAATATTATGGTGATGGACAAACTGCCCTCCGTCAGAGTTCGTTTATTGGGAACCAATCCCAGTGTGAGTACGAATGAAATATACGCCTATCTGGATCTCTCCCAGGCAACCGTTGGGAAGCAGACCTTTGCGGTTAAAATTGATGAGATTCCAGGCGTTCAGGTGGTGGAGATTTTACCGATGGAGGTGACGCTGACGCTCGACCAGGTGCGGGAGAAGGCGGTGCCCGTGGTGGTAAATATCAGCGGCAGTCCGGCAAACGCCTATGAAATGGGTCAGGTGATCGTCCGGCCTTCGGCTGTCAACGTGCGGGGACCGGGTTCCCTTTTAGAGAATCTGGACAGGGTGACGACGGAAATCAGCGTAGAAGGAGCGATGGCTTCGCTTCAGGTTTCCCGGCCGGTATCGATTGCGGATACGGATGGCAAGCCCGTCACCGGCCCGGACGCGACGGTGAATGTGTTTAATATATCCCCGCAAAGCGTGGATATCATCGTGCCGATTATACCGAAAGAGCTGGCCAGCAAACGAATTCCGGTAAAATTAACCAGCGTAGGGAATCCGGCGGTCGGGTTTGCCTTGAGGGGCTTGTCGCCGTATCCGGAGAATATTTTGCTGTATGGAACGGAGGAAGATCTGCTCAGAATTGACGCGCTGAGCCCGTCGGCGGTAGATATATCGAATTTGAGCGAAGACGGCGTGTTTCCCATTGCCTTGGATAAAATCAGCCTGCCCGACGGCGTGACGATCGCGCCGGGGGCGACGCTTTCCGCAGTCGCCAGCATTGGGATGGCCGCCGTGGAAAGGCGTGTCAGCGCTCCGGTCTTCTTGCGGAATTTATCGGCGCGGCTGGAACTTGAAGCGGAAATACCGCCGTTGGATATCGTGGTCAAAGGCTATCCGGAGATTGTCTTCGTCCTCGGGGTTCAGGATATCTCGCTTTGGGTCGAGGCTGGCGAATTGAGCGCCGGAGAGCATTTGAATACGGCTGTGAACTGGAAATTACCCGCCGGGGCGGAAATGATCGATATTCCCCGGCTGGACTTCCGGCTGCAAGAAAAGCCGTAGCGCAGCTTGTTTTTTAGCAGAGGAAAGGGAAAGGGGTTTGAAATGGGAAAACTGTTTGGGACAGACGGGGTGCGGGGGGTCGCGAATAAAGAGCTTACAGCCGGTCTGGCTTTTCGTCTGGGGCAGGCGGGAGCCTACGCGCTGAGCAGGGAGCATTCGCATCCGCGGATTATCATTGGCAAAGACACCCGTATTTCCTGCGATATGCTGGAAGCCGCCTTGATCGCCGGGATTTGCTCCGTAGGCGCGGATGTGCTGAAAGTAGGCGTACTGCCGACGCCGGGAATCGCTTATCTGACCCGTACCCTGGAAGTCAGCGCCGGCGTCGTGATTTCCGCTTCGCACAATCCCGTAGAGGATAATGGCATCAAATTCTTTTCCGAGATCGGCTATAAATTGCCGGATACGGTGGAAGACGAGATTGAAAGGATCGTCCTTAGCGAGGAAAAGCCCTGGGAGCTTCCCGTCGGCGCGGAAATCGGCCGAGTGATCGAAGTCAAAGACGCGGAAAAGCTATACGTTGATTTTCTTAAAAGTACGGTCAACGGACGTTTAGAGGGGCTCAAGGTGGTGTTGGATTGCGCGAACGGCGCGTCTTCCGCCGTCGGGCCCAAATTGCTGCAAGAATTGGGGGCCGAGGTGTTTCCCCTTTTTCATGAACCGGACGGGGTGAATATTAACGCCAACTGCGGTTCCACGCATCCGGAAGCGCTTCAAAGAGCCGTGCTGAAATATGGGGCGCATATAGGACTGGCGAACGACGGGGACGCCGACCGTTTGCTGGCGGTGGACGAACACGGCAGATTGATTGACGGCGATTGTATCATGACGATCTGCGCCCTGGACAAAAAAGACAAGGGGATACTGTTAAACAATGCCGTCGTCGTGACCGTGATGAGCAATTTGGGTCTGCATCAGGCGTTAAAGAAGGCGGGGATCAAGGTATATGAGACGCAGGTGGGGGACCGCTATGTAGTGGAAGAACTGCTCCGCACGGGAACGAAGTTAGGCGGGGAGCAATCCGGACACATTATTTTCCTGGAATATAATACGACGGGAGACGGCTTGTTGACGGCGTTGCAGCTGCTCAGTATCGTTCAAGAGAAAAAACAGCCGCTGTCCGCTCTGACGGCGCAGATGAAGCGCTTTCCTCAAGTCCTGCTGAACACCAGGGTCAAGGGAGAGAATAAAGAGGCTTTGATGAGCGACCGAGGGATTTTAGCGAAGATTGACGAGATCGCTCATACCTTGGGAGAGCAGGGGCGGATCTTTGTCCGGGCTTCCGGGACGGAACCGTTGATCCGGGTGATGGCGGAGGGCATGGATGAAGCGCAGCTGAAAAAGCTGGCGCAGGAAGTCGTGGATTTAGTCCGGCAGCGGGATGAAGCGTAAGGAGGGGACTCAAAATTCCTCATAGTACCCCGTTTGCGACAGGTCGTAGCCGCCCATCATTTCCAGATTGGACTTAAATTCCGCAGAGGGGACATAGGACAAGATTTCCCGGATCGCGGGCAGATGACGGTCGGAAAGCCGGAAAACGAGATCGTACCATTCCAACTGGAGCGGGATGAAGTCAACGCCGGGAATGTTGGCAGCGCCGTACTCACAGCCGCAGCCGACGTCGGCCCCGCCTTTGGCGACCGTGCTGGCGCATACCAGATGAGAGGTCGATTCCCGCTTATAGCCGCTGATCTCCGCCGCCCGGAGCCGCAATTTATCCAGTTTCTGATCCAGCAATATGCGCGTCCCGCTCCCCTTTTCGCGGTTGATGAGCGTGATATCCGGCCGCGCCAAATCCTGCCAAGCTTGAATATTCAGCGGATTCCCTTTGGTGACATAGAAGCCTTGCCTTCGTCCGGCTAAACGCAGTACGCCGACCGGAATCCCCGGCAGTAAGCGGCGGATAAAGGGATAATTGTAGGAATCCGTTTCGCTATCCCACAGGTGGGCGGCGGTGATCGATACCTTGCCATAGTACAGGGCGTACAAACCGTTGTAGCTGCCCATATAGGAACGGAGTACGGAGGAAGAGCCAAGCTCTACGGCGGAAATTCTGCTCACCAGAAGATCAAGACAGAGGTCCTGCCCGCATATGATGACGGAAGCCGGTTCGGAGGCGTCGCCAAGATCCGGATCATCACTGGCGACCGGAGCTTCTCCCCGCGTCGCGTTTAGCGCCGTCTGTCGGCTTTGAGAGGCTTGGGAAAACGGCAACGCTCTTGTCTCCTTGCTGAAACGCAAATACTCATTGATATCCGTTTGCGAAACGCGCACCTGTTTGCCGACCTTGGAAGACGGCAGTTCTCCGCGCTTGATCAATTCGTAAACGGTGTATTTTTTAATTTTAAGCTGCTTCGCGACGTCTTCCGCAGTCAGAAGCGTTGTTTCCATGTGCATACCCACCTTGAGAATTTCTGGGAGGATAAGTCTGCTTATTTTGACTTATTCACATACTAGCTTAGCACGTTAAAATAGTGGATGCAATAAAAATTTCGCTAAATGCGCCAAATAAAGCGGAGTGGAAGCGGAGAAGCGCCAGGGCGGGCGGCGCGGGGATGACGGCAAAGAAGGCTGAATTTGACAAAACCAAGTATCTAATGATAAAATGATTTACCGTAGTGACTTCTCACTGCAACCGCGCGAATCAGGTATTGAACGGAGACGTTTTCGGTGCGGCGGCGTTGTCGGCGCGTCAGAAATGCTCGGCCTGCGTAGGCGAGTCTGAGATATGGGAGGTGCAGTTTATGTTTGCTGTCATTGAAACAGGGGGAAAACAGTTCCGGGTGCAGGAAGGCGATACGATCGCGGTCGAAAAGCTTGACGCCGAAGTAGGGGATCAAGTGATCATTGATAAGGTATTGCTGGTTGAAAAGGACGGTTCCGTTCAGGTTGGGTCGCCGCTGGTAGAAGGCGCGGAGGTTCATCTGAAAGTGGTGGAACACGGTCGGGGAAAGAAAATTATCGTTTTCAAGTATAAGCCCAAGAAAAATGTTCGCCGGAAGCAGGGACATCGTCAGCCGTATACGAAAGTAACGGTTGAGGCGGTGCGCGTGTAAGAGAGATTTCTTAATCTATATCAAATTGAGACGTAAAGGAGATGGACTCCGTGGCACATAAAAAAGGGGTAGGCAGTTCCAGAAACGGTCGTGACAGCTCGGCTCAGCGCTTGGGCTTGAAGCGCGGGGACGGTCAGTTCGTGACGGCTGGCAATATCATTGTCCGTCAGCGGGG
>JAITOS010000055.1 GCA_031289815.1 Peptococcaceae bacterium
CCGCAATACGGAAGCGGAACCGGCAATGCCACCGGCACCGGCGGCAACACCGGCAACACCGGCAACGATACCGACAGCGACACGAGCAGCGACACCACCGCCAGTGGCACTGATACTGGCACGGGAATCAGCATTGGAACCAACTATATCCTCGGCGGCCCCACCCTCGTACAGGACATCCCCGGCTACACCCGCATCTACGGCGCAGACCGCTACGCCACCAACCTGGCCCTGCGGCAAACCCTGAGCTTCAACAATGAAGCCATTTACACCGCAGACGGCAACACCCTCGTAGACGCCCTCACCGGCTCCGTCCTCGCCGCCAAAACCCATAGCGCCATCGTCCTCACTCCCAACAACGACCCCACCGGCACAGACTTCGGCAACATCACCCCCGAAACCAAAGCCTACGGCTTCGGCGGCGCGAAGTAAGTAAAACGATAACGACCAAGAACACGATCAATGGCTAAACTAATCCGGTAAGCTGCAAACTAATGTGATTAGTTATAAACTAATATAATTAGCTACAAACTAATATGATTAGTTACAGACTTATCGGATAAGCAAACAGCGAATCGAATAAATAAACCATCAAGCATGCAATCTCATCAGATAAATAAGCAACAAAACCCAAACTCACAACGCCCGCCCCCAGTTTCGCACATGAACCGCGAAGCCGAAGGCGGGCGTCTTTTCTCAAAAGCCCAGCAAAAACAGACCCCCAAACACAGACATCCAAAACGCCCCCGCTCCCATCCCAGACCCCGCCCCAGACCCGCAAGCCAAGCGAAGGGCGGACGGTTCCGCGCCACGCGTGGCTTGGACGCCGCGCGCGTCCCTTTGCGCCCGGTGGGCGCAGCGGGACGAAACGGGGAACGGTCCGCCCTTCGCGCCCCCCCAGCAAGAGCAGGCTCTACCCGTCCGTCCTTCGCGGCCCCCAGAGACAAAGAAAATGACATAACGCGTCCCATCGCGCCCCAGCAAGGCATCGGCCAAAATCGTCGCCTGCCGCAAAAGTTTGTCCGGCGCGCATAATGTGAAAGGCTTTATCAAAGACTAAGGAAAAGCAGCGGGATCGGAAGTCAATGAGGTGGCGACGCGATGCATCATCAAGACAGCTATTACCAATGGGCCAGGAAGAAAGGCGTTTCCCGGCGCGATTTTATCAAATTTTGTACCATGACGGCGGCGCTGCTGGGCTTGGGGCCCGGGGAGCTGCCCAAGATCGTCGCGGCCTTGGAGACGAAAGCGAGAATGCCGGTGATTTATCTGAGCTTGCAGGAATGCACTTGCTGCGCCGAATCATTTCTCCGTTCCGCGCACCCGCTGATAGCGGAGTTCATGTTCCAGATGATTTCGCTTGATTACATGGAAATCTTGCAGGCGGCTGCCGGTGAACGAGCGGAAGCGGCGAAACAGAAAACCATGCGGGAGTATCAAGGAAACTATCTGGTGGTGGTGGAAGGAAGTATCCCCTTGGCGGAGCAGGGCGTCTACTGTACGATCGGGGGTAAAACCGCGTTGGCGGTTCTGGAAGAGGCGGCGGCGGGAGCGGCGGCGGTCATCGCTTTTGGCTCTTGCGCCACCAACGCCTGCGTTCAGGGCGCCGCGCCCAATCCCACGGAAGCCGCGCCGGTACGGAGCGTGATCAAAAACCGGCCGGTGATCGATGTTCCGGGATGTCCGCCGATCGCGGAAGTGATTACCGGAACCATCGTGCATTATCTGACGTTTGGAACCTTGCCGGCGCTGACCTCGCAGGGAAGACCGGCGGCTTTTTATTCAAACCGGGTGCATGACGGTTGCACGCGGCGGGCTTTTTTTGACGCCGGACAATTTGCCGAGTCTTTCGACGACGACGGCGCCAGAAAAGGCTGGTGCCTGTATAAATTGGGCTGTAAAGGGCCGACGACCTATAACGCCTGCGCGATCACGCAGTGGTATGAGGGACTGAGCTTTCCGGTGAGATCCGGACATCCGTGTCTGGGCTGCTCGGAAAAAAACTGGTATGACAGCAACACCCCGTTCTATACGCACCTGGCCCCGATTCCCAATCAGGCGATCGGGATAGATCCCGACAAAATCGGCGCGGCGGCGGTGGGTCTTACCGGGGCGGCGATCGCGGCGCATGGGGCGGCTACCGCAGTGATGAAATCCCGTGAACGGGCGGTTAAAAAAGACCGGCCAAAGCCTTAGCAGCGCCGCTCGCAGGTGAAAAAAACTGGAGAAAGGACAGGGAGCGGAGTATGTCAACCAGAATCGTGATCGATCCGGTGACGCGCATTGAAGGGCATTTGCGCATTGAAGCGACGATTGAGGGGGAACGGATTACCGACGCGGTGAGCGCCGGAACCACCTTCCGGGGGATTGAAAAAATTGTGGAGAACCGCGACCCGCGAGACGTCTGGGCTTTTGTCCAAAGAATTTGCGGCGTTTGCACGCACGTACACGCTCTGGCCTCGATCCGGGCGGTGGAAGACGCCTTCGCTATCCGGATCCCGAAAAACGCCAATACGATCCGCAATATCATGACGACGGCTCAATTTGTTCAGGATCACGTCATGCATTTTTATCATCTGCACGGCTTGGACTGGATCGATGTGGCCGACGCTTTAAAAGCGGATCCGGTTCAGACCAGTTCGCTGGCGCAATCTATCTCCGCTTGGCCGAATTCATCCGCCGGTTATTTCAGGGATACGCAAACCAAAATAAAAAACTTTATGGACAGCGGCCAACAAGGGATATTCGCCAACGCCTATGGGGGACACCCGGCCTACAGGCTGCCGCCGGAAGCGAATCTATTAGGCTTGGCGCACTATCTGGAGGCTTTGCTGTGGCAAAAGGAGATCGCGAAGATCCATACCATCTTCGGCGGTAAAAACCCGCACCCGAATTATCTGGTGGGCGGGATGGCCTCAGCGATCAATCCGGATAACGTCAACGGGATCAACATGGAACGCCTGAATCTGGTAAAGCGCAAGATCGATGAAGCGCAGGTCTTTGTCGATCAGGTGCTCTTACCGGATATTCTGACCTTTGCGAAATATTATAAGAATGACCTCTGGGGCGGCGGGGTGCGGAATTATCTGGCCTATGGGGGGGTGCCCGCAACGGACATCCGCGACCCCGGCAGCTATCTCTTCCCCGGCGGCGCTGTTCTCGACCGTGATTTGAGCAGAGTCTATGAGGTCGATGTGAAGGATGGGCGGCACATTCAGGAGTCCGTCAGCCACGCCTGGTATCAGGACGATGATTCCGCGCGTGGCTTGCATCCGTGGGAGGGGCGGACAGAACCCGCCTATGACGGCCCCCGTCCGCCGTATACGCAACTGGATGAAAGCAAAAAATACAGTTGGATCAAAGCGCCGCGTTGGCAGGGAAAATCCATGGAAATGGGGCCGCTGGCCAGATTGGTGATCGCCTACGCCAGAGAGCATAAGGAGATCAAAGAGCTGACCGACCACGCTCTGAAAACGCTGGAGCTGCCGCTGAACGCTTTATTTTCCACGGTGGGAAGAACCCTGGCGCGGGCCTTGGAGACGAAGTATTGCGCGGATCATATGGCGGGATTTTATGCCGATTTGCTAAGTAATATCAGAGCGGGGGATACGCAGACCTGGACCAATGAGCGCTGGGATCCGGCCACTTGGCCGTCAGAGAGCCAAGGCGCGGGGATCTGTGAAGCGCCCAGAGGCTCATTGGGACACTGGCTAAAAATCAAAAATGGCAAGGTATCGTCTTATCAGGCGGTTGTGCCGACCACTTGGAACGCCTCGCCGCGAGACGCCGGGGGGCAAAAGGGGCCGTATGAAGCGGCCCTGCTGGACACGCCGGTAGTTGACAGCGAACAGCCCTTGGAGATTCTGCGGACGATTCATTCCTTCGATCCCTGTTCCGCCTGCGCGGTTCACTTATTGACGCTGGAAGGCAAGCCTGCGTGGGTCAGAATTCTTTCACCGTGAGGAGGCGATCGCTCTGGACGTACAGGGCAGCGGGTTTAAGGAAATAGAAGAATCGCGGCGGGTACAATATGTCTGGGAGCTGCCTGTTCGCATATTTCACTGGGTCACGGCGGCGGCGGTCACGGTGTTACTGATCACCGGTTTCTATATCGGCCGACCGGTGCTGGCGCCTTCCGGGGAAGCGGCCGCGCATTTTCTGATGGGCGGGATGAGGTATTGGCACGGGGTATTCGCGTTTATCTTTATAGCGATTCTGCTCTTGCGCCTGTATTGGTTTTGGGCGGGCAAGGTGGAGGCAAAGATCAGGTTTTGGCAGAAATACTTCTGGCGGGACGTTGGGACGACGCTCAAATACTATGCCTTTCTCTCGCCCCAACACACCATTCATCTGGGACACAATGCGATGGCTCAGATCTCCTATTTGACAATTATCTGGCTCAACGGGGCCTTGATGATCGTCACCGGCATGGCGTTGCGGGGTTCGGCCACCGGTCAGGGGATCTACGCCCTGTTCCGCTGGCCGATTTCCCTGTGTGGGGAAACGCGGATACGCCTGATTCATCATTTTATGAGCTGGTTGTTTCCAATATTTGTGCTGATTCATCTCTATCTGGCGTTTCGTCAGGACCTTCTGGATAGGGATGGAACCATGTCCTCGATTTTTAACGGTTTCAAATATATAAAGGAAAACGAAGCGGAGGCAGGGCAAGGGGAAAACAGCCGTAAATAGCGGGAGAAAAAAATTCAGACAAGCGG
>JAITOS010000065.1 GCA_031289815.1 Peptococcaceae bacterium
TCTTTGCCGGAAACGACGCCGCAGAAGTCCAATTCTTTCACCCATACGGTTGAAGGAATATTGACGCTGAAATAACCGGTCCGCACAATCCCTTCCGTGATATAGTGGGTATTCTTCAATGACACGCACAGAACCGGATCAAGACAAGCGCACCCACCTGCGCCAACCGTAGTATACGTCGGCTTTTCCTTCACCATCGCGCCAATAATCATAGCGGGGAATGGCCCCACCGGACGATTTTCAAGCCTTATTTTTTTCACTTTTACCGAACCTCCGTTCATCTGAAATCCAGTCTAAAACTCATTGTATCATTTGCCTATGACCCGCGCCCATGCTTACAAAGTCACGGAGAACCTCACCCACTCCCCCGCTTTGCCGTCCACCGTGATCTTCCCTTGGTGCGCCTCCACGATGGATTTAGCGATCGACAGACCCAGCCCGTAACCGCCCGTATCGCGGGAACGGGATTCGTCACTGCGATAAAAGCGGTCAAACACCTTTTCCCGCTCGGACTCGCTGATTCCCGCTCCGGTGTTATAGATCGAAATCACCGGATGGCCGCCGCCGCGCGCAAGCGAAACCCGGATGATTCCATTCTTTGCGGAATGATTGATGGCGTTGTCAATGAGGATGGCGACCAGCCGTCTGATTTGTCCGGCATCTCCGCAGTACACGATACCCGCCGCCGCTTCCACCGCGTATTTTTTGTTTTCCTCAAACGCCCGGCTTTCAAACTCCAGCGCCGTACTCAGTACCGCTCCGCTCAGGTCAAATTCGCTGAAAACGCTCCGAAAACCGGCGTCGTCCGCTTTGGCGAGGGTCAACAGGTCATGGATCAGCAGCTGCATTCGCTTTGATTGCGTTTTGATGTTGTCAAGGCGTTCATTGGCGCCGATTTCACTTTCCAGCACGTCGGCATTCGCGTTCAATATCGTGAGCGGCGTTTTTAACTCATGGCTGGCGTCGGAAACAAAGCGGCGCTGCCTTTCAAAGGCGGCTTTCAGCGGAAATACCGCCCATTTGGAGAAAAAGAGCGAGAAAATAAAAGAAACCAAGCAGACGCCGCCGGCGACCCAGAGCGAAACCCGAATGAGCTGCGTCAACATCAGCGTTTCAATACTGCGCTCCGCAAACACCATGATTTTGCCATAGTCCTTTTCGGCGACGGCATACTGAAAACTGTCGATGATCCCTTTTTCCCTGTTCTTGTCCAGCGTATCCAAAGCATATTGCGCCACATCCCCGCCGGAAAAATCAAACATCATTTCATAGTGCGTCTCAAAAATATTGCCCGCGTGGTCGAGCTTCACGTAGAAAAAGCGTCCGGCGCGCATCATTTCCGGCTGCAAGTTCCATCCCAATGGATTCGCTGTTTCCTCCCAAGGCCCGTTGCGGGGCGGAAGAACGATTCCATCCTGCGCGATGACCATTGCCAGCAAACGCTCTGTCTGCCGGGTGCTGACCGTCCACATAAAAGCGTTCAAGGTGACAAGGACGGAAGCGAATACCAGCAGCAGCAGCACGATGGTGACGGTGATGAATTTTAAACGTAATTTGCGGATCATTGGCCGCCCTCCAAGGTGTAGCCGATACCGCGCACCGTGCGAATCCGCATATCGGAATGAATGGCTTCCAGCTTCCGGCGGATAAAGGAGATATACACCTCAATGGCGTTGTATTCCGCTTCGGAATCAAAGCCCCATATCTTTTCCATGAAGCGCTCTCTGGGGATGATTTGCTTTTCGTTTTGCATGAACAGTTCCAGGATCAGGTATTCTTTAGGCGCGAGTCTGACCGTGTTTCCCCGGCAATTCAGTTCGTAGGCGGCTTTGTGCAAAAACGTGTCCTGGCACACCAGCGTATCGCTGAGGATTTCCCCCTTCCGGCGCGTCATCGCACGGACGCGCGCCAGCAGCTCCACGGTGGCGAACGGTTTGGTAATGTAATCATCCGCCCCCGTGTCCAGTCCCAATATTTTATCCTCCATCTCCGCTTTCGCCGTCAACAGCAACACCGGCGTTGAGAGCTTGGCGTTTCTCAGGGAGCGCAAAACCTCCAGCCCGTTTTTGCGGGGGAGCATAATATCCAGAATGATGCCGTCATAGATGCCGCTCAAGGCGTATTCCTCACCGGTGACGCCATCATAGGCCGCGTCAACCAGATAGCTTTGCTGGCGCAATAAGACGGCCAGCGCTTCCGATAGCTGGCGCTCATCTTCAATGAGCAGCAGATTCATGGTCTTCACCATCCCTTAGCGCAAATCGGTTTTACATCTTATCATACCATAAAACTTGGAAAAACTCTTGAAGTGTATTTCAAAATTTTTCAAATACAGGATTTTTCAAGGTTCATTCAAGGTTTGCGCGATATACTGAATTTAAGTATTATTGCAGATAGTGGAATGGAGGAATAGATCATGACTTTAATTAACGGCATAAGCGGCGTTAGCGCCAGCGGTAGCGAGTATCTCTCAAAATCAACGACAGAGGTAAACGCGCAAGCGTCGGCAGTATCCGCCACCGCGACGGACGACGCCGCGTATCAGGCTATTCTCGCCAAGGCCAGCAGCGGTCAGCCGCTCACTCCCGCCGAGCTCGCGATTCTCAAGGCCAAGAATCCGGTGGCCTACGCCAAGGCTATCAGCGCCGCTACGACGACGACGCACACGGAAAAAGCGACGCTTTCGGCAAGTCAGGCGCTGAATAACGCCTTAGCGGCGGAGACCGCTAAACCCGCTGACGACGGCGCGGCGGTGACGCAGCCACTGAGCCAGGGCTTCGATCGTTTTGCCTAGACAGACGATCCGCTGATGATGGGATCGCAGCTTTTTCTATGATTCGCGTAGGGCCTTATTTGCTTTTAAACGCCTGTGCATCACCGCTTTCTGTTCTCAAAGGACGGAAGGCGCGTGTGTGCGGTACAGGTTTTCAAGAGATAGGGTCTTCTTGTTGTGTCTAAATATAACATATAGTTATATTATATCTAAATTATATAACTATATGTTATATAATGATCGTATGTATCCTCCATGCGTTCCTCAAAACTGCGGTGTATCGGTCTGCCCGCAAATAGCGACGCTCAAAAATATATTTTTCATAAACTGATAGACCGCGTCGCCGCTGTCGCCCAAAATCCGCACCGTATATCCGGCGCGCGCCTTGGAAACAGCGGCTTCGATTCCGTCCCCCTTTGGCAGCGCTATCTGATCGTATCCGTATACATATAAAAGCCCCTGACAGGCATACCCCTCAAAGAAGCCGATGCCGCCCACCGCCATCTCCGCGGGAATCAAACGATTATGATCCAAAAACACCGGGCGTTCGTCAACGGCTACCGCGACCCGCGAG
>JAITOS010000074.1 GCA_031289815.1 Peptococcaceae bacterium
ATCGCGGTCATCGTGGAAGCCGTCACCACCGGGCGCGTCCCGGACAATCAGGTGGCTTACGGCAAACAAATGGTGACGGAACGCTTCGCCACCTCCAATATTTATTTTGCCGTGGACAAGCTGGTCAGCGGCGCGGTGAAACAGATACAGAGAGGCATCGGCAAGCTCGGCGACACCCTCGACTTCATCCCCGGCATGAAAGCCATCAGCGGTCTCGCGCAGTTCTTTGTGGAGCTGTCCCTGGGCTACATCGACGAATGCTGCCTGGGCTATACGTTTTACAAAAAAGAACAGGGCGCGTTTAAGAGTGCGGCGGATGGTGTGGTGATTTACGCGCAGAACTGGAAGAAGCTGCTCGGCAGCGCCGCCAAAACGATGGCGCTGGTCATCTTAGGGCTTGCGGGAATCACGCTGGCGCTGTTCGTCGTCCTCGGACTGCTGTTCCGCGCCTTCGCGTGGCCGGGCTGGGTGGCGTTCGTCATCGCGCTGTTAATCGCGCTGGCCATCAAATTCGCCTTTATCGACAGCCTGATCCTCGTGCGGACGATGGCCGCCTATATGGAGGACGCGCCGACCACCGTACTGGCCTTTGACCTCTACGGCAAGCTCTGCGGCATTTCCGCGAAATTCAAGGAGCTGTGGAACAAAGGGCAGCAGGAACAGCCCACGCCCCAGCCAACGCCGCAACCCGCCTACGCCCCCGCCGCGCCTGCTGACGTGCCCGTCGGTAGTCAGGACAGGCAGACCGCGCAAGATGACGCCAGCGAAGAAAAGCCCGTATTTTGCGGGCAATGCGGCGCGAAGAACCGGCGCGGCACGAAATTCTGCGGCAAGTGCGGTAATAAACTATAGTTGCCGCCGAGGTGTAGAATTATCAGCTATACGGCAAGATTGAGGTGTCGGCGCTGCGGCGGCTGCGGTAATAAACTGTAGTTGCCGCCGCATGGGTGAATAAGACGTGAAAGAGGGATCATTATGCGAAAAAATATATTGCTATTGGCGGCGTTTATGCTGCTGATTCTCGCCGGATGCGGTCTGCCCTCCGGTCAGACGGAGCCAACGGCAACGCCGGAGACTTCCGGGAACCCGGCGAGCGCAACACCGGAAGCTAAAACCACGTCCCCGCCCGCGCCGCTTAATCAGGCGGTGGCGCTCTATCTGCCCAACGACAACGCGGACGGCTTCATCACGACGACCACCGCGACGGACGGCACAGCGGCGCATATCGTTGCGCTTTTGGTGGACGGGAAAGCCCTGCCCCCCGGCTGCGCCCTGAACGACTTCGCCGTCACCGGCGGCAAAAGCTGCCGCGCCGACATGAACGCCGCCTACGGAGAGAGCCTCGGCGCGGGAACGTCTGCGGAGTACCTGCGGCTCGGAAGCGTGGTCAATACCCTGCTGACCTTTTACGAACTGGACGAAATCACCGTCACCATCGACGGCAACCCGCCCGAAACCGGGCATGACCTATACGACTACCCCCTGCGCTTTTATGAAAACCAAACCGCCGACTTCGGGGACATTGAATAGAAAATCTCGTTATTGACATTCCGCTCAAAACCAAGTAAAGTTAAGAAGGAATAAAACAAAAGAATAAACATTGTAGCCTTTAAGGATGTGCACAGAGAGGTACAGAAGGCAGACGGATGGATATAAACAGTTCAGGAAAACGACTGTCTGCTTCGCTGCGGACGGTTATTTTTTTAGCCGTTCGCCGGGGAGTGCGCCGAGCCAAGAACGGGGAAAGGGGAGCGGGAGATGGAAGGACTGGTAAAAAGCAGGCTGATGGACGCCGACGACCTGCGCCGGGTGATTACGCGAATCGCCCATGAAATTGTGGAAAAGAACCAAGGCACGAAAGATTTAGTATTGATCGGCATTCGGAGGCGCGGCGCTCCTTTGGCGGAACGGCTTCAACAGGCCATTTATCAATTTGAACAGGTCACAGTGCCGTTGGGCGTTCTGGATATCACCCTGTACCGCGACGACCTCTCTAACATCAATGAGCAACCGGTCGTGCGGGAAACGAATATCCCCTTTGATATCGAAGGGAAAACGGTGGTGCTGGTGGATGACGTGCTGTTCACCGGACGGACGATCCGGGCGGCCTTGGACGCGGTGATCGATTTGGGTCGGCCGCAGAAAATCCAGCTGGCGGTGGTGGTGGATCGAGGGCATCGGGAACTGCCGATTCGGGCGGATTATGTAGGCAAGAACATCCCGACCTCTTTGCGGGAGATCATCGCGGTGTGCCTGCGGGAAATCGACGAGGAGGACGGCGTCATACTTTTGGAAAGAGCGGAATGAAGAACGGGGAAGCAATAGCGAAGAATGAATCCGGGAGGAAGAAGGCATGAAGTGGAATCGCAAGGATTTGCTCGGACTGCGGGAGGTAAGCGCGGCGGAGATCCGGCATATTCTCAAGACGGCTAAACCCATGAAAGAAATTCTGTTCCGTTCCGTGAAAAAGCTGCCCACCCTGCGGGGAAAATCCGTCGTGACGCTGTTTTTTGAGAACAGCACGCGCACGCGCGTATCCTTTGAAATCGCGGGGAAAGTGCTGGGGGCGGATACCTCCAGCGTCGCCGTCGCCCAGAGCAGCGTCGCCAAGGGAGAAAGCCTGCTGGATACGGCTAAAACCATTCAGGCCATGCAGCCGGATGTGGTGATTATGCGCCATTCGTCCTCCGGGGCGGCGGAATACCTGGCGAACCTTCTGAAGGTGAGTGTGATCAACGCCGGGGACGGGCAGCAGGAACATCCGACCCAGGCCTTGCTGGATATATTTACTATGCAGGAACGTCTGGGAGACGTCGCGGGCCGCAAGGTCGTCATCGTGGGGGATATCTTGCATTCCAGAGTGGCGCGGAGCAATGCCTACGGCCTCTTAAAACTGGGGGCCGAGGTGACATTCGTCGGGCCGCCGACCCTGCTGCCGCCGGAAATGAAGGCGTTGGGCGTCCGGGTCACGCATGATTTGGAAAGCGCCTTGCCGGGGGCGGACGCGGTGATGGCGCTGCGGTTGCAGTTAGAACGCCAGCAGAGGGGGTTATTGCCTACCCTGCGGGAATACAGCAAATTATATGGACTGAATCTGAAGCGTCTGGCTTTAACCGGCAAAGATACGCTGGTGCTGCATCCGGGGCCGATGAACCGCGGGGTGGAAATCGACAGCGCTTTAGCGGACAGTACCTATTCTGTGATTGAGGAACAGGTGACGAACGGCGTAGCCGTCCGGATGGCCTTGATCTATTTGCTGGCGGGAGGAGGAAATACAAATGATGTGGCTTAAAAAGGTGCATTTGATCGATCCGTCCCAGGGGATCTCCGGGCTTAGGGACGTGCTGGTGGAAGATGGCCGGATCAAAGAAATCACGCTGCCCGCGGCACAGACGGCGGATGTGACCGGGGCCGGGGAAGCGGAAGTGATCGACGGCGCGGGGAAATACCTGTTTCCGGGTCTGGTGGACGTACATACCCATCTGCGGGAACCGGGGTTTGAAGAAAAAGAGGATATCGCCAGCGGTTCGGCGGCGGCGGTTCGCGGCGGCTTTACCAGTATTTTGGCGATGGCCAATACGCAGCCGGTGATCGATCATCGCGGTTTAGTGGAATTTGTCCGCAATCAGGGGCTGCGGGCGGGCTTGGCGCGCGTTTACCCGGTCGCCGCGGTGACGAAAGGCCAAAGAGGAGAAGAACTGGCCGAGATGTGGGACCTGAAAGCCGGGGGAGCGGTGGCGCTATCCGACGACGGCCGCCCGGTCATGAACGCGGAAATCATGCGGCTGGCCTTAGAGTACGCGAAGCTGCCGGAGCTCATCATTATCACCCATAGCGAGGACACGCAATTGGCCTGGGAGGGGTGCGTCCATTGGGGAGAAACGGCTTTGAAGCTCGGTCTGAAAGGAATTCCCTCCAGCGCCGAGGCCGTGATGGTAGCCCGCGATGTGATTTTGGCGGCGCAGACCGGCGGCAAAATACACGTCGCCCATGTTTCGGCGCGGGAAAGCGTGGAAATCATTCGTCAGGCGAAGAAGCGGGGGGTGGATGTGACGGCGGAGGTCAACCCGCATCATCTGATTTTCTGTGATGCGGATATCACCGTCCATAGTACTTCGCTGAAAGTGAATCCGCCGTTGCGTTCGGTGCGGGATCGGGAGGCCCTCCTACAGGGAATCGCCGATGGCACGATCGATTTGCTGGCGACCGATCACGCGCCGCACACCTGGGAGGAAAAATCGCAGCCGATGGCGGAAGCGCCTTTTGGAATTCAGGGGCTGGAAACCGCCTTACCGGCGGTGTGGCAGTATTTGGTGGAACCGGGCCTGCTGACGGCGGAAAAGATGGTGGAGCTGTGGAGTACGGCTCCGGCGCGCCGTTTTCAGCTGAGCGGCGGTTCGCTGAAAGTGGGAGAAGCTGCGGATATGGTGTTGTTTGATCCGCAAAAAAAGGAAAAGATTACTAAGGAAACACTGGTGTCCAAAGCCGTCAACACGCCGTTTCTGGATCAGGAACTGCAAGGAATGCCGGTGATGACCTGGGTAGACGGGAAATTACGGCAAAAGGATCGGCGGATCATCGCCTCCTGAAAATATTTTAAAGCGGAAAAGAGGGAACGGTATGCCATTTTTAGTACTCCGGGACGGAGCGGTATTTGAAGGGGAAGGGTTCGGTTATTGGCCGGAGGAGACGCGGGCTTGTCAGGGTGAAGTGGTTTTCAGCACCGCGATGAGCGGTTATCAGGAGATGGTGACGGATCTGTCTTTTGCCGGTCAGATATTGGTTTTTACGCAGCCGCACATTGGGAATTACGGTTGGCACAGTGAAGAGAGTGAAGCGGTAAAGATATTGGTTCGAGGGTTAGTGGTGCGGGAATTATCCGCGGGAGAGGGAAGTCTGCACGCCCAGGATTCGCTGGAAAACGTTTGTCTGGCCAATAAAATTTGCGGCTTAAAAGGAGTAGATACGCGGGCTTTGACGCGCCATATCCGCAAATTCGGGACGCTGACGGGCCTGTTGACGACCGACGCGGAGGCGGGTCTGGCGTATTGGCGGCAAGAGACGCCGCCGGACGGGCAGGAGGAAAGGCACTGGGTGTATCAGGCGACTTGCCGGGAACCCTATGAAATTCCCGGCGAAGGGCCGTTGCTGGCGGTGATGGACTTCGGGATCAAGATGAACATCTTGCGGATGCTCAGCCGCCGGGGATTTCGTTTGCGGGTATTTCCCGCGGGGACAAAAGCCGCTGAGATTTTGGCCTGTCAGCCGCAGGGTCTGGTGCTGAGCAATGGGCCGGGAGATCCGGCGGGTCTGCCGGAAATCGCCGCCCAGGT
>JAITOS010000005.1 GCA_031289815.1 Peptococcaceae bacterium
ATGAAATATTTCTGAGAGAATCCGCGAATCCGGATTTTTTGCTCTTTACATAAAATGAACCTCCGGTATATAATCTCATTGGGGCGTCCATAAGGTTCTAAAGGTCGCTGGGCAGCGGAAAACATCCTTAAAAGAGTTTGACGGCAGGTTTTGTAGGAATAAGGAGTTCAGCTTTATTTGTGATGCACTCCTGGGAGTGCGTTTGCTGTTTCCGGCAAGACTTCAGGCTGCCGCCGCGAAGCGATGGACAGGTCAGGGATGAACGTCGGCCAACGAACGAGGGTATAAATTTAAAACAGGAGTGATAGATGCATGGCAAACGTAAAATTCTATTCCGGTGAAAATATTCCTTTGGAAATGCACAAGGTGAGGATTGTGCAAAAACTCCAGCTGGTACCGATTGAACGCCGTCTGGCCGCCGTCACGGAAGCGGGGAATAATACCTTTTTGCTGAAGAACAGCGATATTTTTCTGGATATGCTGACGGACAGCGGCGTCAACGCCATGAGCGACAGGCAGCTGGCTTCTATGATGGAAGCGGACGACAGCTATGCCGGGTCGGCGACCTTTACGAAGCTGGAAAGCAAGCTCCAGGAGATCATGGGGACGAAATATTTCCTGCCGGCGCATCAGGGGCGGGCGTGCGAAAATATTTTGGCGGAGGTTTTTGTCACACCGGGTTCGATTATCCCGATGAATTATCATTTTACGACGGCGAAATCGCATATCGTGAGACATGGAGGCATCATTGAAGAAATCCTGATCGACGAGGGCTTGAATCCTGTCAGTGATCATCCCTTTAAAGGGAACGTCGATATCGACAAGCTGAAAGCGCTGATCGCTCGCTACGGGACGGACAAGATTCCCTTTATCCGCCTGGAATCAGGGACCAATCTGATCGGCGGACAGCCCTTCTCTCTGGAAAATATGCGGGAGGTGCATAAGGTCTGCCGGGAAGCCGGAATTATGATTATGCTGGACGCCAGTCTGCTGGCGGATAACCTCTATTTCATTAAAACGAGGGAAGAAAAATATAAAAATACGAGTATCAGAGAGATCATGCGGACGATTTGCGGTCTGGCGGATATTATCTATTTTTCCGCCCGTAAACTCGGCTGCGCGCGCGGCGGCGGGATTTGTACCAACAGTGAGGCGTTGTACTTAAAGATTCGCGAGTTTGTGCCGCTGTATGAGGGCTTTCTGACCTACGGCGGGATGTCCGTCCGCGAGATGGAAGCGATCACGGTGGGACTGGAAGAAACGATGGACGAGGATATGGTCAGCCAGGGCCCGATTTTTATCGAATATATGGTGGAAGAATTTAAGAAAAGAAAGATTCCGGTGGTGACGCCGGCTGGCGGTCTGGGCTGTCATCTCAACGCTATGGAATTTGTCGAGCATATCCCGCAGAAGGAATACCGGGCGGGAGGCTTGGCGTCCGCGGTGTATCTGACCGGCGGGGTGCGCGGGATGGAACGGGGAACCCTGTCCGAGCAGCGGGATGAAGAAGGCAACGAGATCTATTCCAATATGGAGCTTTTGCGGCTGGCTTTGCCCAGACGTGTATTTACCATGTCCCAGCTTAAATACGCGGTGGACCGGGTGGAATGGCTCTATGAAAACCGAAAAATGGTCGGGGGTCTAAAATATGTGGACGAGCCCAAGGTGTTGCGGTTCTTCTTCGGCAGATTAGCCCCCGTCTCGGATTGGCAGGAAAAATTAGTAGCTAAATTCAGAGCGGATTTCGGCGACAGCCTGTAAGCGGGATACGCGGGAGCAAGAGCGTCCGCCGTGTCTTACTGCCGGAAAGAAACGGCGCGTGACAAAAAAATAACGGATGGGAGCGGGAGAGATAGGATGGCAGTCATAAAACCCTTTAAAGCAATCAGGCCCACCCCGGAATTGGTTCGGAAAGTGGCCGCCCTTCCTTATGACGTAATGAGCAGTGACGAAGCCAGAGCCACGGCGGAGGGGAATCCTTATACCTTTCTCCATGTGGATAAAGCGGAGATTGATTTGGATTCGTCGGTGAATCTCTATGATCAAAGGGTGTACGAACAGGCGCGGGAAAATTTGCGTCAGATGATCGCGGACGGCGTGTTTGTCCGCGAGCGGGAAGCGTGCTTGTATATTTACCGACAGACGATGGCCGGACGGCCGCAGACCGGTCTGGTCGTTTGCGCCTCGATCGATGATTACCTGAGCGGCGCGATTAAAAAACATGAGCTTACGAGAGCCGATAAAGAGCTGGATCGGATGAAGCACGTGGATTATTGCGACGCCAACACCGGCCCGATTTTCCTGACCTACCGCGCCCAAGCGGAGATCAATGCCAGAATCGGCGCTTGGACGCAGGCGCATTCGCCGGTCTACGATTTTATTTCGGACGACGGTATCGGTCATACGGTGTGGGTGATCGATGATCCGGCGCTCATAGCGTCCCTGACGGCGGATTTTGCTAAAATCGACGCTTTGTATATTGCCGACGGGCATCATCGGTCGGCTTCCGCGGTGAAGATCGGCTTGAAGCGAAGAGAACAGTTTCCGGACTACGATGGGAGCGAGGAATTCAATTTCTTTCTGTCGGTGCTTTTTCCGGATGAACAGCTCTTTGTCATGGACTATAACCGGGTGGTCAGGGATTTAAACGGCCATACGCTGGCAGAGTATATGAATCAGGTCAGGGAGAAGTTTATCGTCGAAGAGGTGCAAGGAAAAGAGCCTTTCAAGCCGAGCGAAAAGCATACCTTTGGGATGTATATTCACGCTAAGTGGTACAAATTAACAGCTAAAGCGGGGAGCTTTGACGCCCACGATCCGGTTGCCCGCCTGGACGTTTCGATCATCCAGAATCAGTTGCTCGGCCCGATTTTGGGGATTCAGGATCCCAGAAAAGATAAGCGCATTGATTTCATCGGCGGGATCAGAGGCTTAACCGAACTGGAAAGACGCGTGACTGGAGGGATGAAGGTCGCCTTTTCTATGTATCCGACTACGATTGACGATCTTATGGCGATCGCGGACGCCGGTGAAATCATGCCGCCCAAATCCACTTGGTTTGAACCCAAGCTGAGAAGCGGGATTTTCGTGCATGAGCTGAAATAAAAGGCAAAAAGGAGGAGAAAGCTGAATGGCGCTGTTAAATGAAAACTACCTCGGATTACAGGGAAGTTACCTGTTCTCGGAAATTGCCCGCAGAATTGAACAGTTCAAGCAAGAAGTCCCAGACGCGGATCTCATCCGTTTAGGGATTGGCGATGTGACGCAGCCGCTGCCGCCGGCGGTCATTGAGGCGATGCAGAAGGCGGTCGCGGAGATGGGCGTACAGGAAACCTTTCGGGGATACGGGCCGGAACAGGGGTATGATTTTCTGATCAATAAAATTATCGAACAGGATTTTCGCCCTCGCGGGGTGAACTTAGCGGTGGATGAAGTATTTGTCAGCGACGGCGCGAAATGCGATACCGGCAATTTTCAGGAGCTTTTCGCTCAGGAGAATGTGATCGCGGTCAGCGATCCGGTCTATCCGGTCTATGTAGACAGCAATGTGATGGCTGGTCGTTCCGGGCCGGTGCGGGAGAATGGGCAGTTTGAAAAGATTGTTTATCTTCCCTGTACGGAAGCCAATGGGATGAAGCCGGATTTGCCGCAACGCCGGGCCGATATGATCTATCTTTGTTTTCCCAATAACCCGACGGGTATGACGCTGACGAAGGAAGAACTGAAAAAATGGGTGGATTACGCGCGAGAAAATCGCTCGGTGATCCTTTTTGACGCCGCCTATGAAGCCTATATTCAGGATGAGCGGGCGCCGCATAGTATTTTTGAGATTGAAGGGGCCAGAGAGGTGGCGGTGGAGTTCAGAAGTTTTTCCAAGACGGCGGGCTTTACCGGAACCCGGTGCGCTTATACGGTCGTTCCCAAGGAAGTGAAGGTGTATGATTCTCAGGGGCGGGCGCACAGTTTAAATTCGTTTTGGCTGAGGCGGCAGACGACGAAGTTTAACGGGGTTTCCTATCCGGTGCAGGCGGCGGCGGCGGCCATTTATACGGAAGCTGGGAAGAAGCAGGTGCGGGAAACGATCGCTTATTATATGGAAAACGCGCGGCTGATCAGGGAAGGACTGACGCGGGAGGGATATACCGTCTTCGGCGGGGTTAACGCGCCGTATATCTGGCTGCAAACCCCGGATCGGCTGAAATCGTGGGACTTCTTCGACCGCTTGATGAGGCAAGCCAAGGTGGTGGGGACCCCCGGCGCGGGCTTCGGCGCTAACGGCGAAGGCTATTTCCGCTTAACGGCTTTCGGCACGAGAGAGAATACCCTGCGCGCCCTGGAGCGGATCAAAAAAATGTAAAAAAAGTAGAACTGCCACGTCTGGTAGTTCTATTACGCAATGTCTTTTCCTAGGTTATATTTCTCTATTCAATGACTCGGAGTATGCCTATAAGTTAGCATTTATGGCTAAGGAAGTCAACTATAGAAATCTTAATACGTTCAAAAAAATTTAACAATTGAGGTTGGGCTGGTGTATGAAAGATGACGGCGTTTAAGGAAATCGAGTTAAAATTAAAGGCGGCGGGAGCGGCTTGGGAGCCGGAAGCGGCGTATTTTAGCGCCCATCCGCAGTTCGCGCTGACTTTCGAGCAGAGCCTGGATTTTGAAGCCTCGTATTACGATACGAAGGATGGCAATTTAGGCCAAAAAGGGATAACATTTCGCGTGCGCCGGGAAGGAGAACGCTGGATCGCGACAGTCAAAAACCCAGGCACTTCCGCGCATGGATTACATACCCGCAACGAATGGAGTGTGGAGGTTCAGGGGAGTACGCCGGATCTTCACTGCTTTTCGGAGATGGACATCGGTCCCTCGCTGGTGGAGAGCGTCGGCGCTGAGGAACTCCGGCTTTTGTTCAAGACGCGCTTTGAGCGCTTAACGATGTTGTTAGAATCAAAAGAGGGCAATATCATCGAGCTGGCGGTGGATCGCGGGGAAATCATCGCCGGGGATCGGCGCGAGCCGATTCAGGAAATTGAGCTGGAGTTAAAAAAAGGGAAACCGGTGGCAGTTATAGCGCTGGGAGCGGAGCTGGCGGCTTGCTATCCGCTGCTCCCGGAGAGAAAAACCAAATTTGCCCGGGGGCTGGCGCTGGCGGGTTTGAAAAAGCCGGTAAAGCCGGTAAAAGAGAAAACAGAGTCGGCGGACGCTTCCGAGGGCAAAGGCTCGCAGGATCCCGGAGCCGCGTTGTCCGCTGGTTTCGCGGCGGTTTTTTCGGCGTTGGAAGCCTATATAAACCAGACGGATGATGAAGGTAAATTGTTATATCTCTATCAAAAAATAAAGAATATCCAGGGACAGGTGGCCGTTATCGAGACAGAGACGGGAGAAGAGAGCGGCTATATGGCGGAGGCAAAGGCGATGTGGCGGCAATTGGAAGCGGAGATCACCTATTTATTGATTCCCGGTTTGGCGGCGAACAAAAGAGAGCAAATCATTCAAAATTTTTCAGGCGGCCAATATACTTCCTTCATGCTCGGTTTTTGGGCGTGGATCATTCGCTGGCGGCAGGAGGCGGAGGCGGGAGCCGCTCTGTAGCGCTGTAAGTGGGCGCGGATCGCTGGGAAGCGCTGGCGGAATTTTTCTGAACTTTTCAATAAAACAAATTGGTAATATATAACAGGAAATTAAACTTGCGATCTACAGAATTTCTCGGTATTCGGGAATTTTATTGACGAAGCGGATGGTTTAGACTATAATAACGGTTGTCTAATTTATTTTTTACTTGGGAGAGATGGCTGAGTTGGTCGAAGGCGCTCGACTGGAAATCGAGTAGGCTCTGTTAAGGGGTCTCGAGGGTTCGAATCCCTCTCTCTCCGCCAACTATTTTGTTTGAGGAAAATATGCTTCAGCACCAGGACTGGATGAGATTGGCTCTGGAACAGGCGCGGCAGGCGTTTGCGCAGGGAGAAATACCGATCGGGGCGGTCGTCGTCCATCACGATAAAATCATCGCGGCGGCGCATAATGAAAAAGAAAAGCGGCAGGATCCGACGGCGCACGCTGAAATACTGGCGATCCGGCGGGCGGCCAAAGCCTTAGAAACTTGGCGATTGTCAGAAGCAACTCTGTACGTAACCCTGGAACCGTGTCCAATGTGCGCCGGAGCGATGATCCAATCGCGTGTCGCCCGCTTGGTTTATGGGGCGATGGATCGTAAAGGCGGCGCGGTTGAGTCCGTGATGAACGTGTTGGATTTCCGGTGCTGGAATCATCGGCTGGAAGTGGTCGCCGGAATATTGGAAGATGATTGTACGGAGCTACTTACGAGTTTTTTTGCCGGATTGCGGTAAAATGGAGGATGATGCTTTCTTGTTGTCGGCCGATGGCGACGAAGCCGGGTCGGCGTCAGATTGTATAGGGAGAGGTATCGAAGTGGTCATAACGGGGCTGACTCGAAATCAGTTTGGGAGCAATCCCACGTGGGTTCGAATCCCACCCTCTCCGCCACGAAAATGTCAAGCCTACGACACAAAAAAAGTTAGACTATTTTCGATTTTTTTTGCTGGGGGCTTTTCACTAAAAAAGCGGACGCGTTTGTTGCGTCCGCTTTCGCTATGCACCGGGGCTATACTCCCGCGCCTGTGATATGGAAGGCTTTTTCCCACCGAACCTCGTAACCGTCAAACCGGCAGTCACCTACAAAAGAACAACAAAAGAAGATAGAATACCTCCGAAAGGACATGAAAACCCACAACGAGGGAATTAAAGTCGGATCGGAGAGAAAAGGATGG
>JAITOS010000046.1 GCA_031289815.1 Peptococcaceae bacterium
AACCGAGCCGCTCCAGATCCCCGAAAACACCGCCGAGCCAGGAAAAGAAAGAGAGGCGCGGCAGGAGAAGGAAAAGCGAGCAAAACGGCCCTCATGGGGTGGTTTACCCTTTAGACAGCGGTTCATTCGGCGGGAAATATTAAAATGTTTAACAAAATATCTAAATAAAACCTTGCTAAGGAAGGGAAAAGCAGGAGATAGAGCGGCACGCAAAAATTTTTCAAAAAACCTCGCCGGTATATCAAAAAAGGAATAGCATACTATCTGAAAAGCAGTGCCGTTGCTGAGCGGAGGATCCGGGCCGTCTCGCCCTGCCCCCAGCGGCACTGAAGCATAAGTTCAAGATCAGGAGTCCAAGCCGCCCACGGTCACCGCATTTACTTTTTTGTGTGCCGAAATCCATGAAATTGCCCTTTTGAATGCGATAATCGGCTTTTGAAATGAGTTTTCTCGTCAAAAATCGACGATGATCAGTCTAAAAAGCCCGCAAAAAAGTAAATGCGGTGATCGCGCCAAGCCACCGTTCTCCGGTTGCCTGCCAGCCGCTGGATAAGATATAATAGGGAAGGGACGGAGACTAGACCATAGAAACAGATCAAATGAAGAAATAATCCGTCTATCAAAAAGAAGAAATCAAAGGGAGTTGAGTGCGTTGTCCAAAAATAAAAACATCATCATTGCCTTGCTGGCCGCGGTCGTTCTTCTGCTCAGCGGCGGCTCGGTCTACCTTGACGCTCTGCATAACCAGAGCGCCCTCTCTACCCCCACAGCGCCGGTGGAGAGCGTGTTAGGCTATCGGTTCTTCGACCACGGAAGTTATGAGGACTATGCCGCCGCCTTTAAAAGGGAAGAGTGGGTAACGAGCAAAGACGATCTCAAAGAGTTAAAACAGAGGACCGCGGTGGAGCAATACTTCCCCGGCGACAACAGTCTGGAAGAAGTGATGTCCCATATGACGGTGGAAAATCAGACGGAGGATCAGGCGTCGGTCGTTTGGCAGGGCGAAGGGGACGCCTCGCCCATACAGCGCTGGCCCGTGGTCAAGATCGGCCAGCGCTGGGTCATCGACAATTAGAGACGCCGCCTTATTGGCCAGCGGAGAGACTTTGCCGCCTGCCGGTCATCCTGATCAAATCTGCATAAATTCTTAACAAAATTCACTTAGGATGGTCAACTTTTTCCGTTATACTGATCATCAGAAATGAAGGCTCGCGCTCCATGTCGGCGTGCTTGACGGCGCGCAGCGGGCCATGAGATGAAAGGAGACCGGATCAAAGGTGAAACCTCCCTGCCGAATAACGACCGTGATCGCCCGGATAATGCTGGCGGTTCTCTTGCTGAGCGTACTGCCGCAGCCGTTGGCGGCTCTGGCGGCGAATTCCAAATTAAAGACGCTTGAATTTGTTTCCGATGACGACGATCATCTGCTGGTTGGCGAGTCCAGCACGATTCGTTTCCGCGTCTACGACGAGACCCATACCCTGTACTCGGGAACCCTAAAGGGTTATTTGTGGAACACAGTGACCGGAGGCACCATTTCCTTATCGCTGAGCGGTTCGGGAAGCTATACGGCCAGCGACGTGGTGATCGACGCGCCGGGCGCTTACGGCTTGTTTATCAGCGATCTGGAGGGCAATGAACTGACTGCCCCTCACAATATCACGGTGCGCGAGGTCGCCGCCGCCTTGGACGGCGCGCTCAGCGTCAACATGACCAATACGGTCACGGTGCGCCTGACGGACAGCGACGGCGCGATTCTCAGCAAAAAATCGATCACCGTCGATGGGACGGAAGCAGGCGCTTCCAGCCAGAACTACACGACCTTGAGCGACGGAACCTTTACCTTCACCATGACGCCAACCCAGATCGGCAAGGTGAAATTTATCTTTGGCGGACAGGTGATCAAGACCGTGGAAGTGACCGATCAGAACGTTGGCATGGAAGTATCCGGGCAACTGGTGCTGAACGCCGAAAGTCGCTTGTCGGTCAGATTAACGGACGCTGATGGGGAGCCCATCGGCAATAAGAGCTTCAGTGTGGACGCCACGGCGGTCGGGCTGAATACAGCCTCCTATACGACGCTGAACGATGGGACGGCGACCGTTCTTTTAACGCCGACCAAGATCGGGGTGGTGAATCTGATCTTTGGCGGCCGGGTACTTCAGACGCTGGAGATTTCCGATCTGAATGTGGCGATGGAGGTATCCGGCAAGCTGGTGCTGAACGTCGAGAGCCGGTTGGCGGTCAGATTAACGGACGCAGGCGGTGTGCCGATGGGCGGTAAGAGCTTCAGCGTGGACGCCACGGAGGCAGGACTCAATACGGGATCCTATACGACCTTAAACGACGGGACGGCGACCTTTCTCTTAACGCCGAACAAGATGGGGGCGGTGCATCTGATCTTCGGCGGCCAAGTGCTGCGGACGGTGGTGGTAGATCCGGCCTATATCCAGGGACAACGGATCGGTGAAGCGGCGGCGGATAACGCTTCCCTTTCGCTTGCCATTGCCCAAAACGGCTGGACGGACGCTGAAAACGTCGTCCTGACCCGAGACGATGCCGTTGCCGACGCAATGGTAGCCGCGCCGCTGGCGGCGAAGCTGGCGGCCCCGATTTTGATGACGCCGGTCAACGAGCTGTTGCCGTCAATTGAAGCAGAACTCAGGCGCTTGGGCGCCCGAAACGTTTACATCATCGGTGGCACGGGCGCGATTTCCGCTACGGTGGAGGATCGTCTGAAGCAGACGGGTGTCACCGTGATCCGTATCGCCGGTGCGGACCGCTATCAGACGGCGGCTGAAGTCGCTGTCTGGCTCGGCGGCGAGAATACGGATACCGCCTATCTGGCCTATGGTTACGGAGAACCGGACGCCTTGGCGGCCAGCGCCTTTGCCGCCCAACAAGGAGCGCCTATTTTACTGACGGAGACGAATCAATTGCCGCCCGCTACCCGGCAGGCGCTCCAGAATATGGGGGCCGCGAAGATCAAATTGCTGGGCGGGACCGGGGTCATCAGTACCCTTCTGGAAAGCCAGCTGGCCGGACAGTATCAAGTCAGCCGCTACGGCGGTCTGGATCGTTTTGCCACGGAAGTAGCGATCTTCCAGGGCGAATTCACCGACCAGTCGCCGCTCTACTTTACCTCCGCGCTGGTAGACTCGGTGAATACGCCGTCCGGACAGCCATTTGGCGACGCGCTCCTGACAGCGGCTCTGGCCGCCAGGAATCACGGCTTTGTCGTAACCTTGCCGTTGGGAGAGCTGCCGTCCAACCTCTACTATTTCCTGCTCTACAACAAAGGCTATATCTCCACGGCGACCGTCGTCGGCAACCGCAGCGCGGTCAGCCAGACCTTGGAGAATCAGTTGCACGCCCTGCTGACGCATTAGCTTGCGGATAACCGATCAGCCTTCCTTGATAGAAGAAAACAGGGGATGACGGAATATACAGTAGCTAGCGGAGGGCAAGACAGTTGTCAAAGCCATGAAAGAGCTTGAGGAGATGGATGGGCTGACGAACGGAACGAACGAAGCGAATGAGAAAAAAGGAACATAGGCACTCAACTCTGAGAGAAAAAGAGGAGAAAAGGAATATGAATACGAACACGAGGATCAAGAACCTGACCAAGGGACTTGCCGTCACTGCCGCGGCGCTGATTCTGCTCCAGATCGCGCCGGTCGGCGCGGCGGACGAAAAAGCGCTGACGATTGCACAGGTGGTACAGACGAGCGCGGCCAATGACCTGTCCCAACAGATTACCGACCTGGAAAAGGGCCTGAAGAACCAGCGGGCAGCCTACTCGCCGACGGGAGCCAGTCTGGGCGCCGGTCCTTGGGCGGTAACCTACGCCATGTCGATCGCCCCGCTTCTGCAAAGCGCGAGTTCAAAAGCCACGGATTACCAGGAAACGGTAAATAAAAACTTCCAAAATGAGTACGGATACTACGGCAACGCCTATACCCTGTGGCTGGCCGGACAGAATTTACAATACCAACTGGCCAACTACAACCAATCCGCTAACGAAAAAGAGATGGCCCAGCAAAAATTGGATCAGGGGACGGCCTCTCAGAATGATATGCTAAAGGCGGAAATCAGCTTTAACAAGGCGAAAGCCGATTACCTGAAAACGGACGGCGATTATCAATCCCTGCTCTACAAAATCAACCAGACGATGGGCGCGCCGCTGAGCCAGCAGTTCGGCGTCAACGACGTCAGCGTCGTCTTCCTGCCGGAGAGTGAACTGCAAGCGGAGCCGTTGATCAGCGATTTGCAGAAGAACCATACCTCGCTGGAAGCCATCCGGCAATTAATCTACGCTTATGAACACGCCTATGAGATTGCCGACGGACAAACGGACATCCGGGTGCCGGTGGAGGGCATCAAGGGTTATTACACGCGGGAAATCGAGGAAGCTAATTTGAAGCTGAAACAGGCGCAGAATGGTATAGAACTGGCAATTCGCGTCTATACCAACCAACTCCGGAGCTTGCAGGCCCGCATCCAACTGGATCAGGAAGCGGTCGAAAAGATGGACCGGGTCTATGACAACGCGACGAAACTCTACGAAGTAGGCATGAGTACCTTTGACGATATGGAAAAAGTCCGCCTGAGCCTGGTTCAACTGCAATTGCAGCTGGCGCAAGACCAAAAGGATTACCTGTTGCTCACGGAAAAATTCAGACTCTTTAAGCTTGGCGCGACCTTCGCGGAATAAACGGCTCTACTGTAGCAATAGCTTGGTCTTGTTTTCAAAAAATAGTCGGCGCTTTCCCTTCGCTATCGCCGCCGAAGCGTCGCCAATGAGGGTATATCCGGCCAAACCTGTCAGGCCGCCAGCAAAGGAATAACCATGAGCAGAACAGCGGAAAGAAATCTGGGCTTCGTCCTCGTCGCCCTGCTGCTGCTGGCGGCGGCGTCCGTGCTGATCAGACAGGCCGTAGCCGCTGCCGGAGCGCCGGTGTATACCGTAGAAAAGGCACATATCGTGGAAGCGGAAAAACCCTTGCTGACCTATCGGGACGGTGTGGCGGCGGCCCGCTGGGCCTACGAGGGTTTAACCCTGTTGCAAGACCCGGAAAGCGGTGTGCCGTTGGCGGGCTATACCTATGACCGAGATACGCTCGGCTGGCCGCTATCCAGCGGGGAAACCGGCGAGGACCGGATCGCGGCGGCGGATTTTTGGCTGGGACTGGCGCCGCTCAGCGCCTATACCGCCACCGGCGACCCGCGCTA
>JAITOS010000101.1 GCA_031289815.1 Peptococcaceae bacterium
ATTTTTATTTACAAAATCGTTCGCATTGAATATACTAAGAACACAATCGAACGCGGCGCGAGGGGAAAACCGTCACGGAAGCGATATGAAACGAATTTGAGGTACGCGAAGTGGAAAACCAGCCGCTGCTCAGAAATAAACGGTTTCTTTCGATCTTTAGCATCGCCTTTATCATCTATATCTCCAATTATATGGTGATGCAAACGATCCCTTTGTATGCGGATACCTTGGGCGCGTCGGCGCAAATGCTGGGGATGGTGTCCGGTATCTTCTCCATGTGCGCCCTGCTAATGCGACCTTTTTCGGGGCAGCTGTCAGACACAGAGGACAAAACGATCCTGCTGCGCCTGGTGATTGTCGGCTTGCTGGTATCCGTGTTCGGTTTGGCCTTTTCCAGGCAAATCTGGCTGCTGCTCCTGTTTCGCGGACTCGGCGGCTTTGCCTGGGGGGCCGGTTCCACCGTGTGCGTGACCATCGCCAGCGGTTGCTTTGCCAAGGAAAACCTGGGCGCGGGCATTGGCGTGTTTGGCTTGGGGCAAACTATCGCCCAGGCCTTTGCGCCGATGCTGGCCCTTAAAATTGGGGAGTTCTACGGCTATAGCTTTCTCTACCAGTTGAACATCGGCATTTTTATGGCGGCCTTCGCCCTGACCTTTTTATTCAAGGCGGAAAAGAATGTGAAGAGAACGCGCAAATATTCCCTGAACCTCAAGGAGATGGTCTGTTTTGCCGCGATCCCGCCGGCCAGTCTGGGCATGTCCAATTATATCGCCCAAGGCGCGGTCACGGCTTTTCTGATCATCTTCGCGCATAGTCTCGAAATCTGGGGTATCGGGGTTTATTTTACGGTGGTGGCGTTCACGGTCTTGCTGACCAGACCCCTATGGGGGCGGCTGACGGATCGCTACGGCTTTCTGAAGGTCATCATCCCCTGTCAGGGTTTCGTTGTCGCCGCTTTGCTGACGGTGTTTTTTGCCCAGACCCTGTGGCACTTCATTCTGGCGGCGCTGCTCATGGGCGTGGGGACCTCCGGCGCGCAGCCGGCGTTTATCTCGGAGTGTATCAAGCGGGCGCCCGCCGAGCAAAAAGGCAGCGCCGGCAATACGCATTATATCGGCTTGGACATCGGCTACTTTATCGGCGGCAATCTGGCGGGGTTTGTGGTGGCGCTGACCGGCTACCGCAGTATGTTCCTGCTGTTTACCCTGCCGCTCATTCTCAGTACGGCGCTGTTCATTATTTTTGACAAGCGGCGAGCGGCGAAGGCGGAGATTTGAGAAAAATGAACCTAAACCAATGAAAAAGAGCCATAGTTTTGTCAACGAACAACGCTGCGGGGGTCTGTTTTCCGGAATTCAAACAAATCCGCGTCCGTAAAGCGGAGACAAGCCAGGTTTTAAGGGATCTATTCCCATATCTACAGCTTGCTTGAAGTTGGCATGGTATTTGCAAGTATAGATAAAACAGCGGCTGTCTGACGAACGGTCATCCATCACCCGAGGCAGAGAGCTGATGGGGGGTGGCGGAGGAGCCGCTTTATAAAATAATGGGAGGGATTTAGCGTGAATGTTATCTTTATGGGACCGCCTGGCGCCGGTAAAGGGACACAGGCAGAAAAAATAGTTGATAAATTTCAAATACCGCATATTTCGACAGGAGACATGTTTAGAGCAGCGCTGGAAGCGAAGACGCCGCTGGGTTTAAAGGCCAAGGAATATATGGATGCGGGAGCGCTGGTGCCGGATGATGTAACGATAGGAATTGTGGAAGAACGTCTCGGCCAGGATGACTGTAAAAAAGGATTTTTACTGGACGGCTTTCCGCGAACCGTCGCCCAGGCGGACGCCTTGACCGGGCTTTTGGAAAAACTCAAGGTGCGGATGCAGGGGGTTCTGAACATTGAAGTGGATGAAGCGGTGCTGTTGAGCCGTTTAGCCGGACGGAGAATTTGTCAAAAGTGCGGCGTATCCTATCATATGGTATTTATTCCCCCGGTAAAAGAAGGCGTTTGCGATAAATGCGGCGGCGATCTTTATCAGCGGAATGATGATTCCCTGGAAACGGCCAAGAAGCGGTTGGGGGTATATCATCAGCAAACACAACCGCTGATCAGTTATTATCAGAAAAAAGGCTTGCTGAAATCAATTCAGGGCGATCAGGCGACGGACAAGGTGTTTGAGGATATTCTGGTTTCACTGGCGCCTGATTCATGAACCTGAAACACGGCAGCTGATCAAAGATACAGGGATGATTTGTAGAATATTTAGGGAATAACGATTGATATCGAAGGAGCAAAGCGTCACTTGTTGGAGCGAATAACTCAATCTCCGAAGCTGCGTTGGTTTATCTTGATCAATGTAGTTTTGGGCGGATTTATGGCCAATTTGGATAGCAGTATTGTCAATGTTGCTTTACCGACCATGTCGATGGATTTGAACGTCGGCCTTGCCACCATTCAGTGGACCGTCACGGTATATTTACTCGCCATTACCAGCTGTCTGCCGGTCTTTGGCCGTCTCAGCGACTTGTTGAGCCGCAAAAAAGTATTCATCACCGGTTTTCTTATTTTTACGATTGGCTCGGCTTTGTGCGGCTTGGCCGAAAGTTTCCGGATGCTCGTGGCCATGCGCGCCTTGCAGGCGCTGGGGGCCGCCATGTTTATGTCGATCAACCAAGCGATGATTGTGTCCGCCTTTCCTCCGGAGGAAAGAGGACGGGCCTTGGGTATCAATGGCACATTGATTGCGTTGGGCGGCTTAACCGGTCCGGCCTTGGGGGGATTGCTGGTAAGCTGGGCGGGGTGGCGCTCCATATTTTATATCAATGTTCCCATCGGGATTCTGGCCTACCTGGCGGCCAGGATCATTTTACCGGCGGATGAAAAGAAGCAAGACGCCGCCTTTGATTACAAAGGCAGCGTCCTGTTTACCCTGGGATTAATTTGTACGCTTTTTGCCGTGAATAATGGCTCGCTTTTCGGCTGGACGTCTAAAATTATAGAGGGTTCCTTGGGCTCGGGCCTGGTACTCCTGGCCGTTTTCTTCTATACGCAAATGCGCGTCAAAGTGCCTTTAATTGATTTTAGAATTTATCAGAATATCCCGTTTATGATTGGCAATCTGTCCTCCTTTTTAAACCACCTGACGACCTTTGCCAATCTCATTTTAATGCCCTTCTATTTGCAGCACATCTTGTCTTTTTCAACCGGCAAGGTTGGTTTAATGATGGCTATTTTCCCGGCTTGTGTAGCGCTCTCGGCGCCCGTTTGCGGTTATCTGTCCGACCGCTACGGTCCGATCCTCTTAACCACAGGCGGATTATTATTAAAAACCTCAGGTTTTTTCTATTTATTCACCGTGACGGCGTCCTCGTCTTTCTGGCAGGTGGCGCCAAGTCTGGTTCTGCTGGGCATTGGCGCGGGTATGTTTCAGTCGCCCAATATCAGCTGCACGATGGGTTCGGTTCAACCGGAACAACTTGGGATTGCAGGCGGACTCAACGCCTTGGCGCGAAATTTGGGACAGATTTTAGGCGTGTCCTTTTCGGTCTTGCTATTTGAACATTGGCAAGCCGCGTTACTATCAGGAATATACCAGCCCACGGCGACGCAGTCGACCCATGCTTTTGTCTCCGCTTACCATTCGGTGATGCTGTTAGTCGCGGGAATCAGCTTAGCTTCTGTGTTTCTTGCCTTCTATCGCCGGGGATATATCATGGTAAAAAAAGAGTGAGGGGGGGCAAAACGCGGCGGCGGCAGGCAGGCAGTCGGATTGAATTTTCAATAAATAACAACATGTCTCCCAAAATTGACGATAGATAAAACAGCTGATCATGAAAAAAGATAAAGTTTTAAAGAATTAGTTTGCTTTCTGGAAATCAAACAAGGTTTTGTTCCGGAAAGTGGAATATAGGATGGAACCGCAAGTAAAACCTAGCCGTTATCACCTTTTGGCGTCAGAATTTGATGTTGGCATAATAATTGCATAAAAGGCAAGCAAGGGACAGATATACTGACCGGCTGAAAATCTAACCTGGAAAGGGGGTTGGGGAAGCGCCGGAATTTCTCCGGGAATAGAACCCGGAGCGGGATGAAATGCAAGTTTTGAGCATACTGTTAAAGACGGAAAGAGTCATTAAAAAAGGACAATCCCAGAGGTGAAACCAAAATGATTCGGAGAAGGGGGAATGGGAACCCGCGTTACCGGTCAAGATGATCATATCTGTCCAAAGGATGACCTGGTTCTTTTACAATTGAGGGAATAAAGGCACACACAGTGAGTACTCGACGAAATCGTGGCTTGAGTGATTTCTAAAATTAGGGGGAGTTTTAATTGAGTATTATCGTGCAATCAACTTTAACCGATGCGGAGAAAACAAAAATCATTGAAGATTTTATCAGCGAATATGAAACAAGAGTCCAGGAAGAATGTGGTCATGCCCTGGACGCCCTTTACCGGCATGGCAGTTACGCTTTCGGGAAGGTGAATCTGGACTTTCCGGATTTGAATTACCTCTTGGTCGTAAAAAAGGGAGCGCATCCCAACATCTTTTTACGGCACGGTCAGATCCTGAGAGAAATGAGCAATGTGATCAAAGAAAAAGCGCAGGTCATGGTGGAGTTCAGACCGAATCGCTATATTTACCCCAGCAAGAATGACGTTGGCTTTGAAATCTCCATTGATCCTCAATATATACACGCCGAGGATGGGGTTGGCGACGTCCCGTTTGGCTGGGGCTGGGTTCTTCAGGGTTCGCTGGATACCAGGAAGCTGGTCTTTGGTGAGGACGTGCTGGAGAAGGTCGTTCAGCCGCCGCTCACGACGGAATATATCATCAAATACTTCCCGGGCTGTTATTCGCATATCTGGTTGCCGCTGGAACGGGCGCCCGTGCAATATAAGATGCCGGATGATTATTATCTGTTATTGCATGAAGCCTACTGTGTGGCCAAGATGTCAGCGATCGGCTGGGGCGTGAATCTGGCTATGACGGAAGAAGAAATGGAAAGCAAGGCGTGGCTGAAGTATATGTTTGACAAAAATGAGCTGATTCCCTTCTATCATGAAAGATACGATGAAAAGACAGCGAAGAACGTCGAATATATGCTCAACGTCAGAGATCACTGGATGGAGTATAAGCATGATACGGAAGTAGCCATCAGGATGTATCAGGTGGCCTATCAAATCGTTATGGCCTTAAAAGTGAAGTACGGCCAGATCTGTCATGATTTCTTCTCTTCCGGCAGAACCTTGAAATAATCAGAATTACACGGATCACAATCATTCGCAGTTGGTTTTTGATTAAAGAATGGAGAGTGATTTATGAGTTTAAGCACACAATGGAGAACGAATTGCGTTGCGGTTTTGTTTGCGGCGGTTCTGTATTCCCTGGGATCAAATATTCTCACGGTGCACTTGACAGGCGGGTTCCAAGGTTGGCATACAGGTTTTGTTGCTATGGCTGGCGGTCTCGATAGGGCAACCGGCGAGACGCTTCCATTTTGGACGGCAGCTATGAGTTGGAAGGCTCTGGGCGTGAACTTGGTGGTCGGCTATATCGTCGGCTGCGTGATCGGGATCTTCCTGCCTCTGATCAATTGGGGCATGGCCCTGGCCAAGTTTTTTGGCTTCACGTTCCAAAAACCCAAGAGATTTCATAAAGCGGTACAGGTTTTCTACACCTTCTTTTTCGCGCTATTCGTTAGTTTCCTGATGACCATGTTTGCGGAAGTACTCATGGGCGGCCAATCGTTTGTGGTAGGGCTTCAAGATTGGGGTAAAGGCTTCCTTCTCTACTTTGTAGACGCTCTGATTGTCACCCTGGTCTTCCTTGACTTTTTCGAATGGGCGTCGAGAAAGCTGCAACATTTTCCGGATCCGCCCTGGGCTGCAAAAGGCGGTCAGGCGAACCACGGCGGCGGGGGCGGCGGTCATTGAGGTCATTCCTGAGAACAACAGGATGCCGCGCCTTTTCGGAGGCATGTTGCCGGGACCTGACTTCGCTTGAATGAACTTCATCCGGGGTTGCGTTCCCCAAACACCATAACGACGATAGCGGTTGGTACGGCCGGAAGGGTGAAGGGTGGAAAGCCCTCCCCTTCCGGGGGGCCGACAGGACAACGCTGGTTTGATCATCAACGATAAATCTGCCCATCCCGGTGAGACGGCCGAGAGCCGTTCGCATTGTAAAATATAAGGCAATCAATGAGGTATCCTAAAAAATTAAAATATACAAATTGAGGAGAGTGCAAAAATGAAATTCTTAGCTTGCAGTGATTTAGAAGGAAAGCATATGCTCATCGAAATTCTAGCCAAAGCGGATTTATCAAAATATGATTTCCTGCTGTACAAAGGGGACACGCCAGATCCGTCGGTATATAAAAAACTCAGAACCAAGCGGACCTTAGAGGGAGAAGAGTGGGCTAAAAAGACCTCGACGTCCCTGATGGAAGAAGCGTCGGTTCAGGAAGCCATGAGAAAAGCGGTGGAAGATTCCACCAGAATCAATGACTTATTCGGAGAAATTGCGAAGAAATTGCCGATTTACGGGGTTCTCGGCAACTCGGATACGGTGCCTACCCAGATTGCGCCGAAGTTGGGCCTGAAAGCGGTTGATTTTTCGGAGCACATCGACATCATCCATAAAAGAGCCATTAAAATTGGGGAGTATGATTTTGTAGGGTATAACGGCAGGCCTCAATACAAAGATGAGGCGACCATTGAGGCGCCGGATCTTTATTTTGCGGAAGAAACGGCTCGTCAAGACCTGCACGCCCTGTTTAAAACGGTAAATCCGGCAAAAACGATCTTTGTAACTCATGCGCCCGCCTACGGGTATATTGATCAGGTGTGTGCGGAATGGGTTCCCTACGGCGTAGCTACTTACGGCGAGAAGGCCAAAGACGGACACATCGGCTGCGATGCTTTCCGGGAAATCATAGATACCTATCATCCGCTGCTCCATACCTTCGGGCATGTTCATGAAACTCCGGGGGTTGAGAAGCAGGGGCGGACGACCATCTTTAACGGCGGCGCGCTTGGCGAAACGGGAGAAATCGAAGAGATCACGGTAGAAGGCGACCAAGTCACCTGCGGTTGGATCAAGCTCTGGGATCTTTAATTGCCGATAACATTCAGACATCGATATTCGCATAATGTTTGCGTGAAGAGCGTTGTCCGCTCGCCAAACCAGCCTTTGGCGGGCGGATAAGCCTATCAGAAAGGGGAACCCAAATGCAATATCGTATCGCTTTGCCTTATCCGAACATGACCTACTTGCCTTACTATGTGGCAGTGGATAAGGGATTTTGCGCCGATGAAAACGTCAATTTTGAGTATTTCCACGTCAAAGGCGGAAAAACGGCCATCAATAAATTGTTTTTGAATGGCGAAATAGACTTTCTGTATGCCCTATGGGAAATGGTTGAACTCAATCTGGAAGGCCACGGTGAAATCAAAGGCCTTTGCGGCAATGTGGCCGAGTCAAACTTTTTGTTTGTCAGGCCGGAAATAAAAACCGCCGCTGACCTGAAATCGAAGACCATTATTGCCGGGGTCGCGGGTTCAGGCAGTGAAGTTCAGGTCAGGTATGGCTTAAAACTTGCCGACTTAGATCCGGATAAAGATGTAAATCTAATCGGCGGGGATTATATCGAGCGGGTACACGCCTTTGAAAATGCCGCGATTGATGGTTGTCAGGACCGGTTGCAAACGTGGTATTTCGCGAAAAAGGCCGGCTGGAATTATTTGAAATTCCCTGATCCCAGCGTGCTTACAGACAGCGGGGGCTTATCCACGACGCTTAAAATGATCAAAGAAAACCCGGAGGTTGTCGGGAAAGTGGTGAAAGCGATAGTTCGCGCCACCAAGTTCATCAAGGAAAATCGTGAGGAAGCTATTGACGTGGCTTCCAAACTCATCGACTATATGAGCCGTGAGGATATTGCCGGACAATATGACATCCTGCGTGACTGTTACAGCGCGGATATTGCGCCGGTAAGCATTAATTTCATGGTGGCTGCGACCGCTGATTTCCTGAATGTCCAAAACAGACCTAAATTTGAGGATTTGGTCGAACTGAGCTTTCTAAATAAAGCTAAAGCAGAACTTGGTCTATAATCAAAAAAATGGAGGGACTGATTTGATGATACATCGATCAAACAAACCCAAGCGGGGCGTCGCCAAACTGTCGATAGCCGCCTTGGTCAGCGTATTGCTGACGCTCATAACCCCCCTGGCGGCCTACGCCAGCGAAGCGGATCTCAACATACC